>PAKW01000076.1 GCA_002707215.1 Halomonas sp. | reverse complement strand
TGACCAGATGGGGCATCACGCGTTAGTACCATCGCCATATAAGGCCTTATATGGCATTCAAAGACGGCGCTCCAGCCTTCGCACCCGAGTATAATGGCACCGGAGAGCGCAAGGCCCTGCAGCTCTCCGGTGGTCAACAAAAACTGGTCGCCCTGGGCCGCGCCCTGATACCGGGTCGGGAGCTGATCCTGCTGGACGAGCCATTCGAAGGCGTGGCGCCGGTACTGGCCATGCGACTGACGTCTGTCATTGCAGACCTGCGCGGGGAAGGCCTGACGGTATTGATCGCAGAGTCGGACGACACCCACTCTGCGGATCTGGTAGACGCCACCTGGCGCATCGAACGCGGCTCCGTTTCGGCGGGTCGTGAACACGCATCGGCGTCAGTGGACTGAGCCCCGAACAACGATTGACCGAGGAGAAATGCAATGAAAATTCGTGCAGCTGTTCTGCAAGCCATTGGTGCCGAACGCCCTTATCAGGACACCCAACCACTCGTCATTGAAGAACTGGAACTGGACCCGCCTGGCGATAATGAGGTGCTGGTGCAAATCAAAGCCGCCGGCCTGTGCCACTCCGACCTGTCGGTGATCGACGGTAACCGGCCGCGCCCGGTGCCCATGGCCCTGGGCCACGAAGCGGCCGGGGTTGTGAAATCGGTCGGCAACGGGGTCCGCGACCTGAAAGAAGGCGATCATGTGGTTGCCGTATTTGTACCCAGCTGTGGCCACTGCGCCCCCTGCGCGGAAGGCCGGCCGGCCCTGTGCGAGCCTGCTGCGAAAACCAATAACGCCGGCACCCTGGTCAGCGGCGAACACCGCCTGCATCGGGCGGATGGCACCGCCATCAATCACCATCTGGGGGTTTCCGCCTTTGCCGATCATGCGGTGGTATCGCGGGACTCCCTGGTCAAGGTCGATCCAGCGCTACCCCTGCATCACGCCGCACTGTTCGGTTGTGCGGTACTGACCGGCGTCGGTGCCGCCATCAACTCCGCAGGCATCAAGGCGGGGCAGACCGTAGCCGTCATTGGTCTCGGTGGGGTCGGCCTCAACAGCGTACTGGGCGCCCTGGTAGCCGGAGCTGGCGAGGTGATCGCGATTGATCTGGACAACGACAAGCTCGCGCTGGCGAAGGAACTGGGCGCGACCCACACCTTCAACTCCGGTGAAGATGGTTGCAGGGACAAGATCAAAACCCTGACCAGCGGCGGCGTGGACTGCGCGATTGAAATGGCCGGCTCCGAAAAGGCCCTGGAGTTCGCATACCAGATCACCCGCCGTGGTGGCACCACCGTCACCGGCGGCCTGGCCCATCCGGAAAAGAAAGTCGCCATCCAGCAGGTCAGCCTGGTTGCCGAAGAACGCACCCTGAAAGGCAGCTATGTCGGCAGTTGCGTGCCCGTACGTGATATCGCCCGCTACGTCACTCTGTTTCGTCAGGGCAAGCTGCCGGTGGACAAACTGCTCAGTGGTACGCTAAGGCTGGACCAGATTAACGAGGGATTTGAAAAGCTGGCCTCAGGCAAGGCAGTCCGCCAGGTTGTCCTGTTTGATTAGTCGAAGCGGTCGGGGGCCCTGTTTCCCGGAACGATTTCCGGACCGGTTCTCTTTATGTGAGAAAACTGTGCTCTTACAGTTGAACAATCCGGCCTAACCCAGATTCAGGAGCCCGACATTGGAACGAGAAGACTTCACCATTTTTTACCCCATCACCACGCGATGGATGGACAACGATGTGTATGGGCACATCAATAACGTCACCTACTATTCCTACTTCGACACTGCCATAAACCAGTATCTGATTGATGAGGGAGGCCTGGATATCCACAACGCCCCCATCGTCGGATACATTGTCAGTTCAAACTGTCAGTTCCGAAAACCGGCAGCCTATCCCGAGGCCATCGAGTCGGGGCTCCGCGTGGTAAAAATCGGCAGCAGTTCGGTGACTTACGAGGTTGGCGTTTTCAGGAAAGGTGATCGAAAAGCAGCCGCATTCGGGCAGGTTGTGCATGTGTTCGTGGACCGCAGGAATAATGCTCCGACCTCCATCCCCGGCGAAATCCGGGCGGCACTTGAGCGGATACTGGTGGACTGAAACATAAACCCGCTAAAAACCTTGCGAATCCGCAGCAAAGAGGATTGAATCTTCGATGAACTAATTCAGGACTATCCTTATAAATGGATGCTTTGTCTGAAGCCTTTCGACTGATTATCACGCTGGACTCAGATCTGTTCGAAATTCTCTGGCTGTCCATTCGGGTGAGTGTCACTGCACTGGTGATATCCGCGGTCATCGCTTTGCCCCTGGGGACCTGGCTGGCGATCACCAGATTTCCGGGGCGCAAATTCTGCATTCTTTTGCTGAACGCGCTGATGGGCATTCCCCCGGTGGTTGTGGGGTTGATTGTGTATTTGCTGCTGTCACGGTCCGGTCCGCTGGGCTGGCTGGGCCTGCTGTACACACCCTCTGCCATGATTATTGCGCAAGTGGTGCTGATTACCCCGATTATTGCGGCGCTGTCGAATCAGGTGATTGAGCACCTTCATCAGGAGTACAGGGATACGTTCTACTCCATGGGTATCACCGGGCGCCGCGCGGTGGCGGCCTACATGGTGGATGCGCGCTATGCGCTGACTACCTGCATTCTGGCGGGCTTCGGCCGGGCTATTGCCGAGGTTGGCGCCGTTATTATCGTCGGCGGCAACATTGATCATTTAACCCGTGTAATGACCACCGCCATTGCGCTGGAAACCTCCAAGGGCAACCTGACTCTGGCTTTGGCCCTGGGTGCTGTGTTGCTCACACTGTCACTGCTGGTCAACGCACTGGTGATCGGCATCCGTGAATACGCTGCGAAGCGCCAATATGCCTAGCTCACTCTTGCCCATATGTATCAGTGATCTGCGCCTTATTAAAGGCAATCGGGCCGTGTTGCAGGGTGTAAACCTGCGGATTTATGAGCCCGGCATCACGGTGATTATGGGCCCGAACGGCGCGGGTAAAACCATGTTCCTTCGCTGTTTGCACGGGCTGATCATTCCGGATCAGGGCGTGATTACACTGGGCCCCCTGACCGTGGCCAATAGCCGAGATGAGCAGGCCATGGTCTTTCAGCAACCGGTACTACTGCGCCGGACTGTGTTACAGAATCTGGCCTTTGCGGCCCCCGGGATCGCCAAAACCGATCCCCGGCGTTTGATTCAGGCTCTGGAGTCTGTCAACTTGACTGACCGGGCCGGCCAACCGGCCCGGATGCTGTCCGGTGGAGAACAACAACGACTGGCCCTGGCACGAGCCCTGTTGAATGAACCTGCTTTATTGCTGTTGGATGAGGCAACGGCTAGCCTGGACCCGGCATCGGTGCTATTAATTGAATCCCTGGTCAAAGCCCAAAGCGCCCGGGGGACCAAGGTCATTCTGGTCAGTCACGACCAATGTCAGGCTAGACGTCTGGCTGATGAAATCGTATTTATAGCCAATGGGCAGGTAGCCGAGCAAAGTCCGGCGGAGCAGTTTTTTACCGCGCCCCAAACTCGGACGGCCAAAGCATACCTGGCGGGCGAAATTCTGTTCTAGAGGGCCATTATGAAACGTTTTTTCACCTGCGTTGCGCTGGCTTTCAGCGCTCACACCCACGCCGATACCATCATCGTTCAATCCACCACCTCAACCCAGAATAGCGGCCTGTACGAATACCTCTTACCGTTAGTGGAAAGGGATACCGGTGTTCAGGCCAATGTGGTCGCCGTGGGCACGGGGCAGGCGATCAAAAATGCAATGCGCTGCGATGGCGATGTGCTTCTGGTTCACGCCAGGCCAGCTGAAGAAAAATTCGTCGCTGACGGCTATGGCGACTACCGCCGCGACCTGATGTACAACGACTTCGTCATCATCGGCCCCAAAGCCGATCCCGCAAATCTGGCACAGGCCAGCGATGTTGTTGATGCCATGCAGCGAATCCAGCAAGCCGGGGCCAAGTTTGCCTCACGGGGTGATGACTCGGGCACCCACAAAAAAGAACGTACACTGTGGCAGGCGGCGTCTGTCGACCCCACCGAAGGATCCGGTCAATGGTACCTTGAAACCGGCAGCGGCATGGGCGCAACCCTGAATACCGGTGTGAGCCTGGGCGCCTATGTGTTGACTGACAGAGCCACCTGGATCGCATTTGCCAACAAACAGGACGGCACCCTTTTATTCGAGGGAGACTCTTCCCTGTTCAATCAATACGGTGTTATTCCCGTCAGTCCTGACAAGTGCCCCAACGTGAATCGTGAAGCGGCGGAAACCTTCGCACAATGGTTGCTCTCCGAAACCGGTCAAGCGGCCATTGCCGGCTATCGGGTTGACGGCAAACAGCTGTTTTTCCCAAACGCCAAATAGGCTGATCACTGTCGCCGTTTGCCGAGATTCAATCCAGTAACGCTGATGTACGGAACGGAACCATAATGATGATTGCACCCCTTCTACCCGATCCCAAAGACCCCCGGCTGTCCCGCACCGTCGAGGGTGTTGATGAAGCCGGCCAGGGGAAATCGATCAGCGTGATCGAGGAGCGCCCCCTGACCATCTACCTGAACAGCCAGGAGATCGTCACGGCCATGACCATCGGCGATCACCCGGAGTACCTGGCCCTCGGTTTCCTGCTCAATCAGGGTATGCTGAAAGAAACCGATCAGGTCACGAAGATTGAATTCGACGAAGAGCTGGAAGTCGCTGTGGTCCGTACCGCGGATGTTACCGATGTAGAGTCCAAGCTGGAAAAGAAAACCCGGACCTCCGGCTGCGCCGTGGGCACCGTGTTTGGTGACATGATGGCGGGGCTTGAAGGGCTGTCACTACCGGATACGCCGGTGCACACCAGCACCTTTTATGATCTTTCCTACCAGATTAACCACACCCCCAGCCTGTACATGGAAACCGGTGCCATTCACGGCACTGCCCTGTGTCAGGGCCGTGAAATCCTGGCTTATATGGAAGATGTCGGGCGTCACAACGCGGTCGACAAGGTTGCGGGCTGGATGCACTTGAACGGCATCCCGGCGGCCGATAAAGTCCTCTACACCACGGGTCGTCTGACCTCCGAAATGGTGATCAAGACGGCCCTGATGGGAATCCCGACGCTGATCAGCCGGTCGGGCTTTACCGCATGGGGTGTCGATATTGCCCGACAGGTCGGGTTGACGCTGGTCGGAAGGATGCGGGGCCGGAAATTCACCTGCCTCAGTGGCCAGCACCGCCTGGTGTTCGATCAGGACCTTTCGCAGGTTCCGGAGGAGGACAAAAAAATGCGGCGCAAAGGCGCTCAGTATGATTGACGGAGGCTCAGCATGACTGATTGCGCAGTGATTCTGGCAGGCGGCCAGGCAAGCCGAATGGGTGGCGGTGACAAGGGGCGATTGATGCTGGGTGATCAGTCACTGATCCAACGTGTCATTGATCGAATCACGCCGCAGGTCGATGCTGTGGTGTTAAACGCCAACGGGGACTTGAGCCGTTTTGATGATCTGGGTCTGGCGGTGGTTGCCGACTCTGTCGCCGGCCATGCAGGCCCGCTGGCGGGTGTGCTCGCGGGCATGGATTGGGCGGCCGAACAGGGCCATGAGTGGCTGATCAGCGTTGCCGCGGATACTCCGTCGTTCCCTCGGGATCTGGCTGCAAGGCTGGCCGAATACGATACCCCGGTGGTGCTGGCAGCCACGCCGGATCCGGAGCGCGGCCGGCTTCCCCAACCAACCTTTGGCCGCTGGCAGGTTGCGTTGCGGCATGATCTGCGAGCCGCCCTGAACGACGGAGTACGCAAGATTCGTCAATGGACCCAGGCCAAGGGTGAGACGCTGGTGATGTTTGGTGAGGACGACTTTTTCAACATTAATACGCCGGAAGACCTGGCCTGGGCGGAGCAGCATCTGAAGTGAACGTCATCGGCATCGTGGGCTGGAAAAACTGCGGAAAGACCACCCTGGCCGCCGCCCTGATTCGTGAGCTGTCCGGCAGAGGATTAACGGTTAACTCGATCAAACATGCCCATCATGGGGTGGATGTGGACCAGCCAGGCACCGACAGTTACCAACACCGTGATGCCGGTGCTCGCGAGGTCATTCTGGCAGGGGGGCAGCGCTTTGCCATCATGCACGAGTTGCGCGGCGCCGAAGAACCGACGCTGGATGAATTGCTGGCACGGCTTGGCCCCTGCGACTGGGTTGTGGTCGAGGGTTTCAAGACCCATTCACACCCCAAAATTGAGGTGCACAGGCGGGAAAGCTCCCGTGCGCCCCTCCACCCGGAAAACGCCAGTATTATTGCTGTGGCAACGGACTATGCCTCGGAGTTTGCGGGCCCCTGCTTTGACTTGAACGATGTATCCGGAATCGCTGACTTTATTCTGAACCCTGAAAAACCACGGGGAAAACCATGAAAGGTACAACCATGAACGGGAGAGCCATGAACCCGCTTCGTAACGACTGTTTTGCCCTGCCCCCCGGGGTGAACTGGACGCCGGTAGACGAGGCCCTGGAACGGTTACGTTCACGCTTGCACCCTGTGGTGGGCGTGGAGCAATCCGTTCCGCTGTCACAGGTCAATGGCCGGATACTGGCGAGCGACGTCCATGCGCCTCGCGCCCATCCCCCCAGCGACAATTCCGCAGTCGATGGCTATGCCTTTGCCGGCCCCCTGACGGATGCCCCCTGCACCCTGCCTCTGGTCGACGGTCGCAGCGCCGCCGGGGACCCCTACCGGGAGCTTGTACCTGAGGGCCACGCCATCCGGATTCTGACCGGTGCAGTCATTCCCGCCGGCACGGATACCGTGGTCCTGGAAGAAGACTGCGACGTCATCGACGGACACCTGCATTTGAACGGTACGCTAAAAGCGGGAGCCAATGCCCGCAAGGCTGGCGAGGACATCCAGGCGCAGGATCGGATTCTTACCGCCGGTACCCGCCTGACGCCTACCCAGATTTCCGTCCTCGCCAGCGTCGGTATCGAGTCGGTGGATGTGTATCAGCGGCTGCGAGTGGGCGTCCTTTCCACGGGTGATGAGGTAAAGCCGGTTGGTTCCGCGGTCACCGACTGGCAGATCTATGACGCCAACCGCCCGATGCTGAGTGCCCTGGTGGCGAGACTCGGCTATGAACTGGTGGACCTGGGCCATGTGCTTGACCGGGCGGGAGACGTCAAAGCGGCCCTGGAGCGCGGCGCTGAGCAGTGCGACCTGATCCTGACCAGTGGCGGCATTTCTGCCGGTGACGAGGATCATGTGTCGAAAACGCTGAAGGCCCATGGCGACATCAGCAACTGGCGCATCGCGATCAAGCCGGGCCGGCCCCTGGCGCTGGCCATGTTCCAGGGCACACCCATAGTCGGTTTGCCGGGCAATCCGGTTGCCGCCTGGGTCTGCGCGCTGCGCTTTGGCGCTCCTGCGATGGCGCTGTTGGCAGGGGGTGAATGGTTCGTACCCCAGGGCTATGCCATGCCCGCTAATTTTTCAAAAAACAAGAAGCCGGGGCGCAGCGAGATGTTGCGCGCCCGGGTCCGTGATGGGCAGGTTGAGGCCTTCGGCTCGGAGGGATCGGGCCGGGTGACCGGTCTGGCCTGGTCCGAAGGTTTGGTGGAACTGGATGAGAGTGCTCAGCAGATAGAGCCGGGGACCCCCGTCCGATTTATTCCCTACGGCAGCTTCGGGCTGTGATTATTCGTAGCTGCCGTGCACGGCGAAGGCCTCGAGCGATGCATCCTGCGGCGCGCGGCTCTGGTAGGTTTCCTCAACACCCAGTTCGGTCAGTGCGCGGCTGACCATCAGCAGGGTGTTGTCCTCGAAATCCTCACACATGCTGCGCATCTGGTCGATTTCGTTGCAGGCGACCGGGTAGGCGGCGTCGATATCCGGCGCGCCGTAACACTCAACAAAGGTTTGCGCCAGGGTCTGGCGCAACTGCTCCAATTCCGCTTCAGTGATATTGCACACGCCAACAAAACTGGCGCGGCCACCGGATTCGATGCTGTACCAACCGTTGCTGAAGGCCTGACGGGCCTTACCCTTCAGATCCGCTTCTGTCCAGTTGGAAAATTCAAATCCACCAGAGATGGCCCACTCACCGCTGGGGGCTGGCATCTCAAACACATTGTCATCGGATATATCCAGTCGCAGGGTTCGGGCCAGTTTCATAGGTGCTCCGCAAATTCAATCAGACTCACTGTCTCAGTCATCACACCCTGACGCAACAGCATCCGGCCCTTTTCATCCAGTCCGACAAAGATGCCGGGCTTTGGCCGGTCGATCATTTTGCCCAGGGTGTCGCAGCGTGGCCGCCACTCGTTGTGTATGCGCTCAAATCCGCTGTCCAGGAAGTAGGTCAGCCACAGCAGGGTATGTTTGGACCAGCTCTCCAGCAGCGCCATGGGAGTGATATCGACGCAACCTTCCTCATACAGACAGGTTTGATTCGGGTTTTCGCCCGGCTCGCCGCTCAAATGCATGAAGGGCACTTCGATGCCAATAACCAGCCAGTTGGGGTGGGCTTTAGAATCTGACACGTCCGCTGCAAAGCGAACACCACCACAGACCGCGCCGTTGACCTTGATCCGATCAGGCCATACAAAGTGCACAGGCACTTCCGGTGGGGCCAGCGCGCCCAGACTCTCGGCCAGACCTATCTGGGCAACGTAGACGGCCTGGATGGCCTCCTCCAGGGGTGTTTCCGGCGCCAGCACCAGGGCCGCACACAAGTTGTCACCGGTCTCGGAGTAGAAAACTGTGCCCGAATCGACACCCGCCATGGCCCGGCTGACAGCCTTATCAAAGGGATCCGTGTGCCTGGGCACCACTTCTCCCGTGAGTAACGGCGGGAACAGGGGTGACTCGATCACAGGATGGCCCGGGCGTAGACGTCAGAGGCGACAATTTCATCGGCGATACGCTGGAAGGCCTGTGCCTGGGAGCTTTCCGGTTTTGATACCACAATGGGGACACCACCGTCCGAACCCACACGGATGTCGAGGTCCAGCGGGATCTCACCCAGAAAGGGCGCGCCCAGCTTTTCCGCTTCCGCCCGGGCGCCACCGTGGCCAAACGGATGATGCTCCTTACCGCAACCATCGCACACAAAGGAGGCCATGTTTTCAATCAAGCCAAAGAGCGGCACGTCCATCCGGTTGAACATATCTATGCCTTTGCGAGCGTCCATCAGGGCAATGTCCTGTGGTGTCGAGACCACAACCGCACCAGCAACGAAGAATTTCTGGCTCAGGGTCATTTGAACATCACCGGTACCCGGGGGCAGATCCACCAGCAGCACGTCCAGCCGGCCCCAGTCCACCTGGTTCATCATCTGTTGCAGGGCGCCCATCAGCATGGGCCCGCGCCAGACGATGGCCTCGTCATCCGGGGCCATCAGGCCCAGGGACATCAGGGTTACGCCGTGATTGCGCAAAGGCAGGATGGTATGCCCGTCGGGGCTGGACGGGCGGCCCGAGACACCCAGCATGCGGGGCTGGCTGGGGCCGTACACGTCGGCATCCAAGAGGCCAACCTTGAGACCTTTCGAGGCCAGCGCAACAGCCAGGTTGGACGACACCGTGGACTTGCCCACGCCGCCTTTACCCGAGGCAATGGCGATGATGCGATCAATCCCCTTCGGATTTTTGTCTTGCGGGCGGGGCGCGTCGGTACCGATCAGGTTCGGCTTTTTTCCTACTTCGGTGTACTCAATCATGTCGTGTCCCGTTGTTTTCAGCTGTCCAGATAGTCGTCACTGGTGCGCACCCGGGGACGTGCTCCACCCGCCATGGGCGCGTTATCGCCGTGGAACTGGGCTTTGACCCGGCAGTCGTCACACATCTTGATGAGCTGGACGTTATCCGAGTTCTTATACATCCAGTGCTGGTTTTCCAGTTTTTCAACGATCCGGTTAATGGTGCTGGCGACGCCAAACGGAGTGCCGCATTTGATGCATTCGAAGGGGTCCTCGCCATGCAATGTCCGGGCACTCAGGGCATCCTTCGACAGGTCCAACTGGGGCTTGAGAGTAATGGCCGTCTCGGGGCAGGTGCTTTTGCAGACACCGCATTGAACGCAGGCGTTTTCTGTGAACCGAACCTCTGGCCGGTCCGGATGGTCGCCAAGAGCACCGGTCGGGCACAGTGATACGCAGGCCAGACAGAGGGTGCACTTGTCGGAATCAATTTCTATGGCGCCATAGGGTGCACCCACGGGCAGCGGAATCGGCGCTTCGATCCCGTCCGCCATCGCGGCAACGGTAACCCGTATGATGTCCCGGCGCCCCCCGACCAGCAAAACCGGCTCACTTACCCGCCCGGCGTTGTCGCCGGCGTCGCAGAGTTCAATGGCGGAAATAATCCGCACCCGGCTTGGCGAATTGCGGGTGCCTTTAAGCATGGCCTGGGCCAGTTCAACTTCCGGCGCCACCGCCCGGCGGTCTATCTCGTTGTCGGCAAGGATCAGCACTTCGGCGTAGCCCGCCCCCAACGCGGCCATTATCTCGGCATGGCCGACCCGGTCTGTATTCTCCAGTCCCAGCGGAATCAGATCATCCGCCAGCCCATCGTCGTATCGCGCCAGGTAGGTGATGGCATCACCACCCGTTTTCAAGGTGTGAAAAACCAGTCTCGGGGCTTCATGGGTATGTTCGCGATAAACCCTCGCCATCACATCCATGGCTTTGACCAGGGCCTCGAACGGGGTTTCGTTCATGGTCACCGCGGACGTGGGGCAGACCGCCGCACAGGACCCGCAACCAGCGCAAATATCCGAATCGATCTGGATGTGGTCCCCGGCGGAAAAAATAGCCTCGGTGCAGCAGGCGTCCAGGCAGCGGGTACACCCGGTCTTGTTTGCCCGGGAGTGCGCACACAGGGATTCTTCCAACCTGAAATACACAGTTTTCTCGAACTCACCGACCCGCTCTCTCGCCGTCAGTGCTATACGCTCTAATTCCCCGGCTTTGACCGGATCAGCCCAGAAATAGCCGTTGCGCTTCTGATGGCTGGGAAACGCGGGACCGACACCTCGCAGGTCAATGAATACGTCGCACTCGCTGCGGGCGGTGGCCTTCACCTCACCGTAACCCAATTCACCCCGGCCGGCGGGATTCAGGGCCTGCAACCGGGCAAATTCCAGTTTGAAGTTGCCCAACGCCCCGTAGGCCCCGGTCAGTTGCCCCCTGGCCACGTCGTAAGCAGCGGAGGGTAGCTGTATCGGGCCTGCATCATTAACGATACAGGTGACGCCCAGCTCGTCCTGCACCATCTCGGCCATCCGGATGGCCTGCTCGGTGGGGCCGACAATGCAACAGACGCCGCTGGACTGAATGGTTTTGGCCGGCGCCTTGGGAGCCGGAAGCTGAGCCGCTGCGATCAGGGCTGCCTGTTTGGCGTGCAAGCGCTCGGGCCTGGCGCCGGAGGCGCTCCAGCCGGCGCGATCCCGAATGTCGATGGTACTGAACGGCGCGCAGTGCTGAATCTCAGCGTATACGTCCTCACCCAGACGCTCGAATAAAGCGGCCTGCTGGCCACAGGCTATGAGCAATTCGTTACTGGCGCCCAGGTGGTCAGCGGCAGTCTTCATATCTTTGCCGCACAGTTGATCTACCGCGATCACCTGCCCGGTTGACGCCGCCGTCCGCAGTGCCTCTGGATCGAAGGACTGTGTTTTGTCGCAGGTACATAACAGTAGGGTCTTGTGTGCCGTCATCAGGAATTCGACTCATTTCGTTGTTGTTATGCGTGTACGTATCAGTTTCGCTTTCTGAGCATGCCACAGCCATTTACTTTTGGACAATTGGATAATCGTTCTGGCCCTGCTAGTTTTAAGCTATAACAGAAGAGAGATGCCATGAGTAGTCATACCGATCATTGGAGACGCGAATTACAGGTCGGCGCCATTGTTCGCCGGTCGCCAGGCGTAACCCGCTGGGCGCGGGATATCTGGAAGCCCGTCGCTGTTATACCGGGGGCACCGGAAGCGTTCTGGAAAGAGCTGGTCCGCGAGGGCGAGGTGGTCGATTATCACGCGGACACCGTCACGATGGAACTGTTCCGCGCTGATGTTGAGGGTTACCTGGTCTCCCTGAACATGACCGTTCCCTCCGTCTGGGTCGTAATGGATAAGGATCAGACCAGCCGGTCCCCGTCCGGATGGACTGTCAGCGCCATTACTGCCAGTGCCCATGAGGCGCTGGATGCCCTGGATAGTGGCGAAAACATAGTCGAGGCGGTTCCGATTCCCGAGTCTCTGGCGGCCTGGATCAAAGAGTTTATCGATATGCACTATATCGAGGAGCCTTTCAAGAAACGCCGTCGTGACGAGATCCGTGTGGATGGTATTGAGGACGCCAAAGGCGACCCGCGTATCCGTCAGGAGAGCGACGTTTACCGTGCACCTTCCAATATCAGAAAACCAAGGGTGCAGTGATGACTGAGTCACGTTTACAGCGCTGGTCGCGCAGAAAAACCGAAGCCGACAGAAAGGCTGAGCCTGCCTCCCCTTCGACTGTTGAGTCCGCGCCATCTCCCGAAGCACAGGAGCTCGCTCGCAATGAAGCCTTGCCGGAGCAGGAGGTGCTGGAGAAGTATGGGCTGCCTGATCCGGACACCATCGAACTGGGCACCGACATCACAGGGTTCATGCGAAAAGAGATTCCTGATTTGCTGCGCCGCAGGGCCCTGCGGGTGCTGTGGAAATCCAACCCCGTGCTGGCGGTTCTGGATGGCCTGAATGACTACGACGAAGATTTTACTGACGCCGGCACCGCGGTTAGCGGCGCAAAGACGCTGTACAAGGTGGGCCAGGGTCTGATTGATAAAACCGCGAAAGCTGATGGGCAGTTCGACAATCCTATCGAGGCGTCAGCCGAAGACCCGGAACCGGTTGAGCCCGGGGGAGGCGCCGGGAGATCAGAGCCCGAAACTGCTGTTAAGCCATTGCCCGATGCGAACAGTTTCGAACCGATAGTGAGCGAAACTGAAGCGGAACCCGTACCGCGCTATCGCCCCCGGATGCGTTTTGATTAATCGTGCCCCGGTGCATAGTTGCGCCGGCGGTGGATCGGCGCTATAAAGGTTAATAGTGCAAAATTCAAACAATAAAGCTAAGGACTGAGACTTGGTCAACACTGCTGAAGTTCAGTGCCCCCGCTCGATCACCAACGAAGATCGCGCGCGTGCCCAGATCTACCGGTTACTGGGTGTCTTGCTCGGCAACCCACCGTCGAGTGACCTGCTCGGAGGATTGGCTTCCCTGCAGGGTGACGACACCCTCCTGGGGCGCGCCTCGAAGAATCTGGCCGCCCTGGCCCAGCGCACCACGCCTTTTAACCTTGAAAAGGAGTACAACAACCTGTTCGTTGGACTCGGTCGTGGTGAACTGTTGCCGTACGCCAGCTATTACCTCACCGGTTTTTTGAACGAGAAGCCCCTGGCGGATTTACGTAGCGATCTGATGGCCCGGGGCATCAAAACCCGCAGCGACATCAAAGAACCCGAAGATCATATAGGTACGCTGTGTGAAATCATGGCGGGCATCATTGCCGGTGAATTTCCGTGCGACAGCGATCTGCCTTCGCAAAAAGCCTTTTTTGACGCGCACCTGGCAAAGTGGGCGGCACTGTTTTTTACCGATCTGGAAGAAGCGCGAAGCGCCATCTTCTACGCACCTGTGGGCTCGCTGGGGCGGGCTTTCATGACCGTAGAAACGGATGCCTTTGCAATTCAGTAACCGGGATCTGAACGATTCCTTAACCCAGGGGGAGGTATCCCATGGACAACCCGAAGCCTGAAAACAGCCGTCGCCGTTTCTTGCGGCTGGCGGCGGCCGCAGCTCCGGCTGCCGCTGCCATGGCAGTTGCACCGAACGCCGCAGCCGAGGCCGTCACAAAAGACGCTGCTAAAAGCCGCGGGCTCCGTGACACTGAACACACACGTAAATATTTCGAATCGGCTCGCTTTTGAGGACGCGTGAATCATTCAAGGTTGCGCGATGCTCTTGGATGATCACACCTCCAGAAAAACGAGAATAAAAAGAGAGAGGTATGTGACATGTTACGAAAGAAGACCAACGGGGTAGCGAAAGGCCCCCGTGCGGGATCTTTACTTTCATCCCTCGCTGCCAAGACTTTGGACCGCCGTGAGTTTTTAACGGCCTCCGGTGTCGCAGTGGGTGGCCTGGCGGCATTGTCGCTGACGTCTGGGCGGGTTGAGGCTGCGGCTCCGTCGACGGCGGGCGGCGAAGTTGTTCGTAAAAAGTCAGTGTGCCCCCATTGCGCGGTCGGCTGCACGGTCGAGGCCGAAGTCCAGAATGGTGTCTGGACGGGCCAGGAACCTGGCTGGGACAGCCCCATCAACATGGGCGCCCACTGCGCCAAGGGCGCAGCGGTGCGTGAGAGTGCGCACAATGAGCGCCGCCTGAAGCACCCGATGAAAATGGTCGGCGGCCAGTGGCAGAAGATTTCCTGGGACCAGGCGATCAACGAAATCGGCGACAAGATGTTGCAAATTCGTGAAGAGAGCGGCCCCGATTCGGTCTATTGGCTGGGCAGTGCGAAGTTCAGCAACGAACAGGCTTATCTCTATCGTAAATTCGCGGCCTACTGGGGCACCAACAACGTCGATCACCAGGCCCGGATCTGTCACTCAACGACGGTAGCCGGCGTAGCGAATACCTGGGGCTACGGCGCGATGACCAACTCGTTCAACGACATCCACAACTCCAAGGCGATCTTCATTATCGGGGGCAACCCCGCCGAAGCACACCCGGTGTCGCTGCTGCACGTCCTGAAAGCCAAGGAAGAAAACAACGCGCCGCTCATCGTCTGCGATCCGCGTTTCACGCGCACCGCGGCCCATGCCGATGAGTTTGTTCGCCTCCGGCCGGGTACCGATGTCGCGCTGATCTGGGGCATCCTGTGGCACATCTTTGAAAACGGCTGGGAAGACAAAGAATTCATCAGAACCCGGGTGTGGGGTATGGAGGACATCCGCGACGAGGTCAAGCGCTGGCCCCCGGCGGAGGTCGAGCGTGTAACCGGTGCACCCGGAGGACAGCTTGAGCGCGTTGCGCGCACCCTGGTTAATAACCGCCCGGGCACTGTGATCTGGTGTATGGGTGGCACCCAGCACTCCAATGGCAACAACAACACCCGCGCATACTGCATACTGCAGCTGGCGCTGGGCAACATAGGCGTTGCTGGTGGCGGCACCAACATCTTCCGCGGACACGACAACGTGCAGGGTGCCACTGACCTGGGCGTCCTGGCCGATACCCTGCCCGGCTACTACGGCCTGAGTGCTGGCGCCTGGGCTCACTGGGCAAGGGTCTGGGAGGAAGACCTGGACTGGCTCAAGGGTCGGTTTGCCGTGTGGGACAAAAACGGCAAGTCCAAAGCCATGATGAACGAGAAAGGGATTCCGGTGTCACGCTGGATCGACGGTGTCCTGGAAGCCAAGGAAAACCTGGAGCAGCCGGATAACACCCGAGCCATGGTTCTATGGGGCCACGCGCCCAACTCGCAGACCCGCATGCTTGAAATGAAAGACGCCATGGAAAAGCTGGACATGCTGGTCGTCGTGGACCCCTTCCCAACTGTTTCAGCGGTGCTGCATGATCGCAAGGAAGGCGCCTACCTGCTGCCAACAACCACCCAGTTCGAAACCTATGGCTCCGTAACCGCTTCGAACCGGTCGATTCAATGGCGCGAAAAGGTTGTCGAGCCACTGTTCGATTCGAAAGTTGATCACGAGATCATGAAGCTGTTTGCGGACAAGTTCGGTTTCACGGATCGCATGTTCCGCAATATTGCCATTGAAGGCGACAAGCCGTCGATTGAGGACATCACTCGCGAATTCAACCGCGGTATGTGGAC
The DNA here is from genome assembly GCA_002707215.1 of Halomonas sp. Taxonomy (GTDB): domain Bacteria; phylum Pseudomonadota; class Gammaproteobacteria; order Pseudomonadales; family Oleiphilaceae; genus Marinobacter. Next base: position 4,019 of record PAKW01000076.1, on the reverse strand, counting down.
CATCGGCTACACCGGCCAATCGCCCGAACGCCTGAAGAAGCACATGCAGTACCAGCACCAATTCGACAAGACCAGCCTGCGTGCGGTAGGTGGACCCTGTGATGGTGATTTCTACGGTTTGCCGTGGCCATCCTGGGGCACGCCGGAAATGAACCATCCGGGAACGGCGAACCTGTACGATATGTCCCTGCCGGTGTCCCAGGGCGGACTCACCTTCCGTGCCCGGTTCGGCGTCGAGCGCAACGGCCAGAGCCTGCTTGCTGACGGCGTTTACTCGAAGAACTCCGAGATCAAAGACGGGTACCCCGAGTTCACCATGCAGATGCTGATGGACCTGGGGTGGGATAAGGACCTGACGGCCGAAGAGCGCGCCACTATTGATGCAATTGCGGGCCCCGAGACCAACTGGAAGACCGATCTTTCAGGCGGAATCCAGCGTGTCGCCATCAAGCACGAGTGTGCACCCTTTGGTAACGCCAAGGCGCGTACCGTGGTCTGGAACTTCCCGGACCCCGTGCCAATTCATCGCGAGCCGCTCTACACCCCGCGCCGGGACCTGGTCAAGGACTACCCCACCTATGAGGACAAGCACTTCTGGCGCGTGCCAACCTTGTACGAGTCCATTCAGAAGAAGGACTTCAGCAAGGACTTCCCCATCATTCTGACGTCAGGCCGACTGGTTGAGTATGAGGGCGGTGGTGATGAATCCCGTTCAAATGCCTGGCTGGCGGAACTGCAGCAGGACATGTTCATTGAGATAAACAGGCGCGACGCGAACAACCTTAACATTCGTGACGGCAAAGACGTTTGGGTTTCTGGCCCGGAAGGCGGAAGCATCAAGGTGAAGGCAATGGTAACCGAACGTGTTGGCGAGGGAGTAGCCTTTATGCCCTTCCACTTCGGCGGGCACCTGGAGGGTAAGTCGCTGAGGGACAAGTATCCCAAGGGCTCTGACCCCTATGTCCTCGGCGAATCCACTAACACCATTCAAACATACGGGTACGACTCGGTCACGCAGATGCAAGAGACCAAGGCCACCCTGTGTTCGATCAGGCCGGCATAACGAGAGGTGTAGACCATGGCACTTGAAGGAAAAGCACGCGCAAAATTCCTGGTCGATGCCGAACGCTGCATCGAATGTAATGCTTGCGTGACGGCCTGTAAGAATGAGAATGGAGTCCCCTGGGGCATCAACCGTCGACGCGTGGTGACCATCGAAGATGGTAAGCCTGGCGAGCGTTCGATCTCGGTCGCTTGCATGCACTGTTCAGACGCGCCTTGTATGGCCGTTTGTCCGGTGGATGTCTTCTACCAGACCGAAGACGGCATAGTGTTGCACTCCAAGGATCTGTGTATCGGTTGTGGGTACTGTTTTTACGCTTGCCCCTTCGGCGCGCCCCAGTTCCCGCAAGCGGGCAACTTTGGCAGCCGGGGCAAGATGGACAAATGCACCTTCTGTGCAGGCGGTCCTGAAGAAGACAACTCAGCAGCCGAGTACTCCAAGTACGGGCGCAACCGCATTGCCGAGGGCAAGTTACCGCTCTGTGCCGAGATGTGCTCGACCAAAGCGCTGCTGGCCGGTGATGGCAGCGAGGTGGCGGACATCTATCGCCAGCGTGTGGTGAGCCGCGGTTTCGGTTCCGGCGCCTGGGGATGGGGCACGGCCTACGGGAAGAAGGGTGCATAAGCTGGCCTGAGTATTCCGGGGCTCTCGGGCCCCGGACTATATCAAGACAACGAACTCTTCTTGTTGATTCCGTTGGAGTGCTGTCATGAAATCAAAACTATTTAGTGCCGCCGTCTTCGCGCTGGCGACACTGTATTTCACCCCTGTCTGGGCGCAAGAGGCCCCTGCGGTTGATCGGACAGCTACGGGGGGGGCGCAAACCCTCGAAGACATCATGCGTCGTCAGGAACAGTTGAAGATCGACGACTCATTCCGGTCTGAAAACCTGGGTAACCCAGCCAATGCCGCACCCATCGGCGGCCAACTGGGTACCCTGGGAGGGCGCTCGGATTCCGACATCTATCGAGCCATCCGATACAACAGCATTGACCCCAGCACCCAGGTCCGGGGGCCTGCCGCTGACGTCCTGATCCAGGACGAGGGCATAGCCTGGTACAAGTTACGAGAGGGGCCAGTCATCACTTACGGTGGCGGTGCACTTCTGGCTATCATTGCGCTGCTGGCAGTGTTCTATTTTGTGCGCGGAAGAATCAAGATTGAAGGCGGCCCTGCCGGCACCAAAATCGAGCGATTCAAAGCCATCGAACGGTTTGGCCACTGGCTCCTGGCCGGCTCGTTTATCGCACTGGGCTTAACCGGGTTGACTACCCTGATGGGACGCAGTTTCCTGATTCCTGTTATGGGGCCCGAGGCCTTTGCCACCCTGGCTGCCGGCTCCAAATGGCTTCACAACAACATTGCCTGGGCCTTCATGCTGGGGCTGGTACTGACCTTCTTCATGTGGGTGGCGCACAACATCCCCAGCAAGCTGGACTGGCAATGGATTAAAGTGGGCGGCGGCATCTTCACCAGCGCCCATCCGTCAGCGAAGAAATTCAACGCCGGTCAGAAAATTGTGTTCTGGACCGTGATGGTGTTGGGTTTCTCCGTCTCTCTGTCTGGCCTGTCGCTGCTGTTCCCGTTTCAAATGCCCATGTTTGCCGAGACCTTCAGTGCGATGAACAGCGTCCTCGGAACGGGTTTCCCCACCGATCTGACTCCGCACGAAGAGATGCAGTATGCCAATATCTGGCACTCGATTATGGCATTCGTGTTGATGGTGGCCATCATTGCACACATCTATATCGGTTCAGTCGGTATGGAAGGCGCATTCGATGCCATGGGTAACGGCAAGGTTGATCTGGAATGGGCCCGCCAGCACCACGATCTGTGGGTCGCCGAGGTCGAGGCCAAACAAGGCAAAGGAGACTCACCGTGAAAGTTATGATTTCCGCATTTGTCGCAGCTCTGGTCATTGCCTTTGCGGCCCCGGTTGTTCTGAATCAGTTCGGCTGGTCCTCAGCCGAACTGACCCGCAGTGAGAGCGTGCGCCTTGACTGATCAGTCCGAGGTATACCAGATCGATGCCGTTGGTCTGGTATGTCCCCTCCCAATCTTACGCTTTAAAAAGCGCACTCAGGGCTTGGCGAGCGGAACGCAGGTCGAGTTCCTGGCCGATGACCCCACCGGCCGTCGGGATTTACAGGCGTTGTGCGAGATAACCGGCCACAGGATTGAATGGGTTCGAGAAGAGGACGCGGGCGTCCTGCGTTATCGTATCTGCTTGGCATAATTGATGCCCGGGAAAGCTAAGGCGATGGAGGAGCAAGTGCCGATTTCACAACGCAGTACCTGTTGTAAGCGGCCAAGGCGGCCGTGCCCTTCTTCAACTGGCGTTTCGCCAGATAATCATCCTCCACAGTATTAGTCGTCATTTGCATTCTCCAGAGTTGATTCCATTAGTAAGAAAGTTATTGTTGGTTTGCTGGTTTTCGATCACCACCTCTTCTGTTCTGTCCTTGAGACCTACCCCTGAAAGCTTCAGGCGGTCGGCTTCACGAATCAGGTAAAGGAGGCGTTGGCTGGCATGTTCAAAATCAAGACCGGCAGGCCGGACGTTGGATATACAGTTCCGTCGCGCGTCGGACAGGCACGCCTGAGGCGCAAACGTGAGGTAGATCCCAAGGCTGTCGGGCGAGCTAAGACCTGGACGCTCACCGATAAGCACCACCACAATGCGGGCTTTGAGCAACTCCCCGACCTCGTCGCCAATGGCCACCCGGCCCTGCTGCACGATGGTCAAAGGCGCCAGTTGCCAGTCTCTGGGTTCGTGAGCCAACGCATCGAGAAAACGGGCAAGAAACGGAGCGACATTGCGCTGAACGGCAGACGAGGACAGCCCATCAACCACAACAATCGCCAGATCCGGCGCCGGCGCGTCCGGATCGAGCCTGGCCGTTAACCGTTCACGATCCGGCTCGGACAGACGCCGGCCCAAATCGGGCCGCTGAAG
>PAKW01000075.1 GCA_002707215.1 Halomonas sp. | reverse complement strand
GGGCTCTGAAGACCAGAATGATGAAAAGTTTGATGCGGGGTGGAGCAGTCTGGTAGCTCGTCGGGCTCATAACCCGAAGGTCGTTGGTTCGAATCCAGCCCCCGCTACCATTTTATAAAAGCAGATCAGTCGTCGACTGATCTGCTTTTTTTTTTCGTCTTCGCACTGATCGACAAACAGGCGTATGCTGAACGCATTGTCCAGAAAAACAACTGAACTCCGACAGGATAATGCGCATGATGATGTACTACACGCACGAACTGAGCCGGCTGGCCCTGAAACCCGCCCGTTTGCTGGCAAGCGGCCAGAGCCAATTGCTTCGACACCCGTTGAATCCCTGCTCCAGAATTCCCGGAACCCGCAGTATTGCCTCGGCGCTCAACGTGTTTGAGGATCTCACCAGGCGTTACCCGAAGCCTGCCTTTAATCTGGAGACAACGGTTTGCGACGGCGAGACGGTTTTGGTCAGAGAGACCATCGTCAAACGCAAGCCCTTCTGCCAACTGAAGCACTTCCAGCGCAACATTGATCGTTCCGATGACCCAAAGCTGCTAATCGTGGCGCCACTGTCGGGCCATTTTGCGTCGCTTCTCAGAGGTACGGTGGAAGCCATGCTGCCGGGGCATGATGTTTACATCACAGACTGGCGTGACGCCAGCAGGGTGCCGATTTCGGAAGGCAATTTCGGGCTCGACGACTACATTGATTATGTTATTGATTTTATTAACCACATCGGCCCTGATACCCACGTTCTCGCGGTCTGCCAGCCGGTTGTGCCGGTGCTGGCGGCTACCGCACTGATGGCCCAGGATGATCACCCGTCGGCGCCCCGTTCCCTGGCCCTGATGAGTGGCCCGGTGGACGGGCGCGTTGATCCCACAGAACCCTGCGAGCTGGCCAGCAAACACAAACTTTCCTGGTTCAGACGCAACCTGATCCATACCGTGCCGGCGCCTTATCCGGGTACCATGCGCAAGGTTTACCCCGGTTTTTTACAGCTGACGGGGTTTATCAATATGAACTTCGACCGTCACCTGGGTGCCTATCGGGGGCTTTTCCGGTCTATTCGCGATGATGACGCGCAAGAGGTCGCCCGTCACAGAGAGTTTTACGACGAATATCTGGCGGTGATGGATCTGCCCGATGCCTACTACCTCGACACCATCGAACGTGTCTTTCAGGAGTTTCACCTGGCTCGTGGTTGCTTCAGGCACCGCGGTCGGCTGGTAGACCCCGGGGCCATCCGAAAAACGGCGCTGATGACCATCGAGGGGGAAAAGGACGATATTTCCAGCCCCGGTCAAACCCGTGCCGCCCACACACTCTGCACCAACATTCCCGACGACCGCCGGGTGCACCACTTGCAGCCGGGAGTCGGCCATTACGGCACGTTTAACGGTCGCCGCTGGCGAGAGGAAATCGCACCTCGCCTGCAGGAATTCATTCGCAAGGCCTGAGCGGATCATCGCCCAGGTTTCTTGTTACACTCGCTTCCCTCTGCAAGCTCGTACTGATCTGGGGAAGGCAAGATGCCCACGTTTTTACACACAGCAGACTGGCAAATGGGTCGGGCATTCAGTCGCTTCGAAACAGAAGACTGCGCGGCGCTGGTTGAAGCACGCTTTGAGGCCATTGAAAGAATCGCCCGCCTGGCTAACGAGCACCAGTGCGATGCGGTCCTGGTGGCAGGAGATGTCTTTGACGCCCAGATCGTCGCAGACCGAACCATTCGCCGCGTATTCAACGCTATCAAAGCATTTACGGGCCCTTGGGTAATGCTGCCCGGGAACCACGATGCGGCCTTGGTGGAAAGCGTCTGGACAAGAGCGAAGCGCCTCGGCGCGGTGCCAGAAAATGTCCATCTGGCTTTGGAACCGGGCATTATCCGTCTCGAGCCTCAAGGCCTGGCGATCCTCTGCGCCCCTCTGACGCAACGCAACACCTACAGCGATCTCACTGAAATCTTCAATACGTGGGAAACCCCGGAACGCCTGATCCGGGTTGGCCTTGCCCACGGCAGTGTGCAAGGTGTGTTGCCCGACGACATTGACTCCGCCAATCCCATATTGCCGAACCGTGCCGAAGCAGCCCGTCTGGATTATCTCGCCCTTGGCGACTGGCACGGTACCAAGCAGATTGATGAGCGCACCTGGTACAGCGGCACTCCCGAGCCGGAACGGTTCCGGAACAACGGTGCCGGCTACGCCCTGATCGTCGATGTGCCCGGGCCAGGAGAGTTGCCGAAGGTAACACCTGTGGAGACCGCCCGCTACCAGTGGCACCAATGGCGCGAAACCTTGACTGTTGAATCCGATCTGGACCAAATGCTGGAAAGACTCCAGGCACTACCCGAGTCATCCGTGGTTGATCTCCGCCTGGAAGGGGCGGTCACTCTGGCGGGTGAGGAGAAACTGATTGATGCGTTGTCCGTGGCCGAGGCCAGGTTCCGGAGCATCCAGTGTGATCGAAGCAGGTTACAGTTGGAACCTACCGACGAGGATATTGCCGCCCTGAAGGCGGATGGATACGTAGGGGAAGTCATCGAGCATCTCAGAAACCCGCAAAAAGTCGACGACGCAGAGGCTGCACGGGATGCGCTCGCCATTCTGGCAGGGCTGCTGAAAGACCGGAAACGGGAGGCCGGCGAATGAAACTTCGTCGTCTGAAAGTGGAACAGCTTCGCCAGTTCCGGCAGCCGTTTGTGATGGACGACCTGCAGCCGGGGCTGAATCTGATTCACGGCCCCAATGAGTCCGGCAAGAGCACCCTGGTGCGGGCTATTCGTGCCGCCTTCTTTGAGCGTTACCGGACCAGCTCTGTTGAGGATCTTCGCCCCTGGGGCGATTCTGCGGCAGCCCCAACCATCACATTGGACTTTGAGGTCCGGCAAAAGTCCTGGCACCTGGTAAAAAGTTTTCTCCAGCGCAAACGCTGCGACCTCAAGATCGGTTTGGACAGCTACAGCGAAGACGAGGCCGAAGAAAAGCTCGCGGAACTCCTTGGCTTCCAGTTCTCCGCCAAGGGCGTCAGCAAGCCCGAGCACTGGGGCGTGCCCGGGCTGCTGTGGGTTGAGCAGGGTGCCGGGCAGAACATCGAACAGGCGGTGGAGCATGCGGGCGATCACCTCAAATCAGCGCTCAATTCCCTGGTCGGTGAAGTGGCCAGCACCGGTGGTGACGAACTGATCGAACAGGTCAGAGCCCGCTGGAGTGAACTGTTCACGCCGACCGGCAAACCCCGTGGCGATTACCAGAAACTGGAGAAAGAGCGGGAAGAGCACCAGCAGGAAATCGACGAACTGCAGGCGCGCATCCAGAAATACCGGGAGCAGGTAGACCGGCTTGGCAAACTGACCCAGGACTACGAGCGCACCCGGCACGAGCGCCCCTGGGAAGAGGCTGAACGCCAGCTTGAACAGGCCAGGGAGCGGTACCGGCACGTCGAGAAGCTGGAACAACTACAGGTTCAGGAAAAAGAAACCCTGACCCACCTGCAGAACAACCAGCAACTGTTACGGCAGAATCAGGAGCAGTTGCAAAGCCTGAACAAAAAACTGGATACCCGCAAAGCAGAACTTGATAACGCCCAGCGTGAACTGGAGCAGGCTGAGGCCCGCAGCCCGTCCATTGCAAGCAAGGTCCGGGAGGCAAAATCTGCTTATGAAGTCGCCGCAAAGCAGGTTGAACAGGCTCGCCTGCAGGAAACCCGTTCCCGGCTGGAGCAGGACATCGGCCGGCTCGAACAGCAATGCCAGACCCTGGACCGGAATCTTGCGAAGGCCCGGCAGTACCAGCATGAGCTCGAACAAGCGAGAGACCAGGCACGGCAGAACCAGATTGATGGCCAGGCGGTGAAAATCCTGAAGGACACCGGGTATGAACTGAAAGAAGAGAATATTCGCTCGCAGACCATCGCAACCCGATTAACCTGGCGGCTGGAGCCGAGTGCCAGGCTGGCTCTGAATGAGGAGCTGCTGGAGGGGCAGGGCGAGAGACAATTGCTCGAGGAATCCAGCCTCGTGATTCCCGGTGTGGGCACGTTGGGGATCACCCCAGGTGGGAAGGATCTTGCCAGTACCCGCCGTAAACTTTCGGCGCTGGAGCAAAGCCTGGCCGAACAGATGAAAACACTCGGGGTGAGCTCCGTTCAGCAGGCTGAGTATCGCGTGGCTGCCTGTGAGGCCGCCGAAAGGGCGCTGCTGCATACCCGCGAGTTGCTCAAGTCTGTTGCACCCATGGGTATCGACCAGCTACTGGCAGAGCAGAAAGAAACCGAATCCCGCCTGCAAAATGCAAAAACTGAACTGCAAAACAGCCCGGCCCCAGAGCCAGGCCAGCCGCCACAGGTAACCAACCTTGCCTCAGCAGAAGCACGGCGTACCCGGGCGGAAACCCGGCTGGCGGAAGCGGAGGCCGAGGAACGCAAGCACCAAACGGAGCTCTTGACCCGTCGCCAGACCCGCGACAATGCTAAATCCGAGTGGCAACAGTTGCAGGACGAAGTGCAAAACCCGGAACACCAGAAACAGCTCCAGAGGCTCTCAACAGAGCTGGCTGAAATTGAAGAAAGGCGGGTTCGTCTGGAGGCCACCCTGCAGGCCCGTGAGCAGGAAATACAGGAAGCCCGCCCGGCGATCCTGAAGCAGGACATCGAACGCTACCAGCGCAGCATCACCAACCTGCGCCAGGCCCAGGAAGAGCGGCAACGGGAATTGAGAGATATACAGGTGAGACTGGAAGCCTGGGGTGCCGAAGGTCTGGAAGAGCAGTTCAGCGACAAAGTGGCCGGGCTTGAGCGGTGCAATCGACGTTACCAGGAGCTGCATCGTCGCGCCCGGGCGCTGAACCTTCTGCTCTCATTGCTGACGGAAAAACGACAGGCACTGACCCGGCGCCTGCAGGCGCCTTTGCAAAAGCACCTGGACCACTACCTCTCGCTACTCTTCCCGCAAGCCACTCTGGAAGTTGATGAGCACTTAAGGCCGGGCACGTTCACTCGGGGCACCGAACTGGGGCAGATTGCCGAGTTAAGCTTTGGCGCCCGCGAACAAATGGGGCTGATCAGCCGCCTCGCCTACGCAGACCTGCTGCGCGAAGCTGGAAGGCCCACTCTGGTGATACTGGACGACACCCTGGTGCACAGCGACACGGACCGTCTGGAAGACATAAAACGCATTCTGTTCGACGCCGCCAACCGGCACCAGATACTGCTGTTTACCTGCCATCCGGAAAAGTGGGGTGACCTGGGGGTTGCGCCCAGGGATATTCAGGCAATGAAAGAGCAGGCTCCTAGGCAGTAAATCGCCCGCTTACACGAGCTATTGGAAGTTGCCCCGCCGCTCACCATTATTGGCTTGCCCGCCAGGCAAAAAATGCCCGCCATATCAGCACTTTTCCTTACGTCATTACCATGGTCTGACGAAAAATTGACAATTTTTTAATTAGAAAAATGACCGACGTCACGTTGATAATCCGCCTCGTTTTATAAAATTTCACAAATTCGACGGAAAATTGGTGTTGAGTTAATATGGGATGCGTCGTAAAAATGTCTAAGGCATGGATTGCCGTATTTGTTCTTGGAGTGCTGCTTGCAGGGTGTGGGGGAGGTGGTGATTCCAGCGCTTCCAGTACGCCAGCCTCGTCACCGGAGGGCTCTGCGGTTCTAAGTTGGCGTGCACCGCTTACCCGGGTTAACGGCGAGAGTATCCCGATGGGCGAGCTGGACAAGTACGTTATCCGGTACGGTCAGGATACCGGTAATCTCAGCAAGGAAGTGATTGTCAGCAATGCGGCGGCCGAGGCGGAGATGTCTTACGAAGTAAGCGGCCTGGAGAAAGGCACCTGGTACTTCACCATTCAGGTTCAGGACATCAGTGGGTTGACCAGCGAGCCCTCCGAAGCAGTCAGCAAGGCCATCAGTTCCTGAAGCTGGCAACCTGTTGCCCGAAGACGCCTGGTCTCACGCCATCGGGTCGGTGATCGGCAGCTTCAGGGTGAAGGAAGAGCCTGCGCCCGGAGTTGACCATACCGAAATTTCCCCTTTGTGTTTTTCCACCACGGTTTTCACGAAGGAAAGTCCGAGTCCGGTGCCATGTACTCCTGCCAGCTCGCTGCTTTTCTGGCGCCGGTAGCGGTCAAACAGGTAGGGCAGTTCTTCCGGATCAATACCGGAACCTTCATCAGCGATGGCAAGGCACGCCTGATGGCCTGCCCGGAATACCTGAATGCTGACGGCGGAACCTCCCGGGCTGTACTGAACCGCGTTGGTGAGCAGGTTGATCACCGCTCGCTCCAAGAGCTCCGCGTTACCCCGGAGCCAGAGATCTTCCGTGCCCTGCAACTGAAGCTGTATTTGTTTCTCCACCGCCTGTTCACTGACGCTGTCCCGGGCGTTTTCAATGATGGCGAGGAATTCGCATTCGTAAAACCGGGTCTCGGTGAGTTGTTCGGCCCGGGCAAGCTGCACGAATTCCTCGGCCAGGTGATAGCTTCGCCGGGCGAGTCTGCCCAATTGGTCCAACTGGCTTTGCTCAATGTGGCTGGGGTCGCGTTTGAGCTGCTCAATCAGCGCCAGTTGGGAGACCAGCGGTGAGCGGACATCGTGGGAAATAAAGTCGATGGCCTCGCGGTGCTGGCGCTGCTGCTCTCGCAGTTCCGAGATGTCGGAAATGTTGGCGATGATGCCCTGCTCGTCGCTGTCGGGCAGGGCAAACGGGGCAAAGTGGATCAAAAAGTCCTTGTCGCGAATTCTCAGGTCCACGGTTCGGCTCTGCCGCAGCGTGAGGGTGTCTGAAACCGTTTCATGCCAGGGAGGCGTTTCCCGGGGGTCGTGGCCTTCAAGGAGTTTAACGAGAGGAAGGCCGCCCAGGCTTGGCATGGGTTCCTGGAACCATTCTTCGATATGGCCGTTGGCGAAGCGGATAACAGCCAGTTCGTCGGTCACGATGATGCCATCGGGCATTCGCTCGAAGCTCCTGCGGATGAACTGTTGCATATGATTCAGCCGATCCGTGGCAACGCGGACCCGCTCGATTCGTGCGGAGATGTTCTCGCTGGGCCTGGCGATGCGGTTTGCCGGTGCGGTCGGCTCAAGGTGGAGCCTTCGAAGATAGCGCTGGATGGCTTCGCGGCCGAGGTCGTTGGGCAGTACCAGGCCAAGATGGTAGCGGGTGTTTCCTCGCAAGAGCTGAATCCAGCTGCGGTTGCTGTCATGGAGCCAGTGGCCAGGGCGCAGGTCTTCCGGAATGTCGGCGGGGGAGAGGTCCCGCCTGGACAAAATATTGCCCTCCTCCGTGAGCAGCCATCCGGTGGGCTGGAACAGAGCCTGGAAATACTCCAGAAGTTGTGTCGGGTGCCGGCCTGAAGGCGCAGGCAGGGCAACCTGGGGGCTCCTGGCCAGATCATCCAACTGGCGGTTCAGGAAGCGGTTGGTCATGGCCAGGCGAAGGCCGCTGGATACCGGGAAGGCCAGGAAAGGAACGATCATCGCACTGGCCAGTGGCACCCACCATCGGAGAGCCATTAGCATGAACAGGTACAACCCGGCCAGCGCACCTACGGCAGTTGCGCAGGCCAGGAGGGTGCGTGCCGGCCGCATGGAGGGCAGGGCAAGCGCGAGTACCAGAATCGTTGCCAATGCCAGAAGAGCCGACGCCCACTTCGGTGCCAGGCGAATAAGCAGCCCGCTGGCCTGCGCAGAAAACACGTTGGCGTGGAATTCAACACCGGGCAAGGGGCGGCTGAGTCCTGAGAAAGGCGTTGGCAGTACGTCTCCGAAGCCGGCAGCTGTGGCACCTACAAACACTGTCTTGCCGCTGAACAGTTCCGGCGAGGGTGGTTGAGTTAGTACCTTTGCGAACGAGTACGCCGGCAGGGAGCCCGCACCGCCGATCAGGGGAACCGCCCGGTACTGATCCCGTACGTTCACGTAAGGGGGTATGTTTCGGGTTTCTGCGCGTTGCGGCCCTTTGCCTGTGGCGGCCAGGGAAAGGCTGGGCCAGAGGCGCTCGCCGAGACCGTTATAGAGATAGAGGCCGCGGGCGACGCCGTCGCTGTCCAGCTCTACATGGGCGTGGCCAAGGCCAGCGGCCGCCGAGGCAAGTTTGCTGACGGGCAGTTGTTCGCTTAACAAGTACTGGGAGGTGGGCGGTGACAGATAAACGGGCAGAATCACATTGCCGTGGTTGCGCATCTGTTCGGCCAGTTCATCATCACCTGATGAGGGTTCGGCAAACAGGATGTCCAGCACGATCGTCTTGGCACCTGCCTGGGTGAGTTTGGCGATCAGTTCCGCGTGCAGGTTCCTCGGCCATGGCCAACGGCCCAGACGGTTCAGGCTGAGTTCGTCGATGGTAACCAGAACAACATCGTCAGAGGCGCGCACCGGGCTGGCGGTGATGGCCCTGTCGTACAGCCAGTAATCGAGACGCTGGGGCAGTGCGGTGATCTGGATAAGCAGAAGGAGTGCCAGCAGTATCAGGCCCAGTGTCCAGGGGGTCGTTTTTATTGGCAGCCAATCCCGGTTCATGAGCCCTGCTGTGTGTTTCGGTCGATCAAAGGATTATTCCAGGTACAATTCCCTCCCAGGTCCCCAGCGGCTTTGCAGCGGACCGTCAGAAAGAGCTTTCAGGCGCACAAAATACCGCCTTCCGGGAATCAGACGCAAGGCTGCCGTGGTATCTGACAGCGTGGCTTCCTTGATGATGTTGTTGAATTCCGGCTCTTCAGACAGCTGCAAGCGGTAATCCGTGGCCGTGACGACCTTTTCCCAGAATACCCGCACCTGGCTGTCAATGTAGTTGACGCTGATGATGCGCACCGGCGGCAGGCTGCCGTTTACCACCAGTTGCCGGGGCCCGGTGGTGGCCACGGAGTTGCCGCCGGCCTCGGTCACTACCCGCCAGTAATATTTGCCCGGCCCAAGGGGGCGAGATGGCAGGGCGGAGGTTTCCGGTGCCCATTCGCTGGTGGTGACCAGGTTCCGAAAGTCTTTGTCTTCGGCGATTTCCAACCGGGCCACTTCGTTATCGCCATTAAGCTGCCAGCGGAATTCCGGCAAGTCATCGTTTACGGTATCACCGTCCGGGGGCGACATCAGACTGGCCATTCTGGCCTGCAGGTCGACTTCAACCGGAATCACAGCGGGCATACCGGCAGTGCCGCGGTTGTCCAGGGCGGCCAGGTGAATTTCGTAGCTGCCGTTGTCCAGCCGGCTGATATCAAAGCTGTTGCCGGTGATTTCCCGGCTCTCCACCCAGCGGCCGCTGTCGGCTTCAAAGATGTCCACCCGGTACAAGGGGGCCCGGCTTTCCTGCCAGGTCATGGTCGATGGCAGTTGGGTCAGCGTGGGGGGCAGAGGGTTGATTTCCGGAGCGGGCGGCAGGCGACGAATGCTCAGGCCACTGCTGCTTTTGGTGGACAGGTTGGCGCCGAACCCGGCTGGGATGCGCTGGGTTTTGCCCGGTGCGCCGAAATCCACCTCGCCCTCGGTTACCTGCAGGCTGGTGCCTTTGGTTGAGGTCTGGAGGGCAAATGCGGTGCCGCGCACGGCGGCCACGGCGGATGGAGTTTCAATCTCGAAACGTGCTCCGCCTTCCATTACCGGTTTTACCCGGGTGTGGATTTCACCGTGGTTGAGCCGAAGGCGGGTGTCGACCATACCGGCTTTGCCGTATTGGGTCAGACGATTGAATATCAGACGGGAGTTAGGCGAGATCCGGACTTCCGAGCCGTCGGCCAGTTCGATGGTCGCGGTACCAGAGGCAGAGAGAATCTCGTCGCCGACTTGAATCAGAGTGCCTTCGGTCAGGCGAATCTTGCGGCCAGTGTTGCCTGAAATCAGTTGAACCGTTCCCGAGACGGTGCTGGCTTTCGCCGGTTGGGGCTGGCGCTTAAGCCAGGCCAGGGGAATGCGAACGGCGTCGCCGGCTCCGAGGATGGCACCATTGCTGATGCTGTTGTACTGAAGCAGGCGGCTGGCGCTGTAGCTTTGTGCGAGCAAGTCGTTTGCCACTTCCGGGAAACTCTCACCCGGGTGTAGGGTATAGATCCACTCCGGTACCGGGCTGGCAGGTGAGGTGTGAGACTGCCCGGCGGACCCACGGGTTAGCGACAGTTCCGCGCCCGCCGGAAACGCACAGGCCAGGAGGGCAATGATCAGCAGCAGTACAGGCAGCTTTGGCACCCGGGCATCAATCATTGGTTACCGTGTCTGTCTCAGCCGAATCGACATCCTGTTCCCGGGCTTTCATGGCTTCCAGGCGGTAGCCGCGCTGGTAAATGGTTTTGATCCGGAAACCGTTTTCCGGATTCATGCCCAGGCGACGGCGAAGGCGGCTCATGTGGGTGTCAACGGTGCGGGTGTTGATGTCGCGGGCCAGGCCCCAGACCCGCTCCAGAAGCATTTCCCGGGTAAGCAGGCGGCCCTGGTTCTGGAACAGGAACAGGGTCAGGTCGAAATCCTTGTCGGTCAGCGTGAGTTCTTTGCCGTGCAGAGAAATGATCCGGTGCTGAGTGTTGATTTCGAAGGGCCCGTAGCGAAGTACTTCTTTCTCGCTGTCCGGATTCGTGCGTCTGGCCAGGGCGTTGATTCGTGCCACCAGTTCCGCTGCCCGGGCCGGCTTGGCGAGGTAATCATCGGCACCTGCGTCCAGGGCCCGGACGATATCCGCTTCACTGTCCCGCTGGGTGAGGAAAACCACGGGAATCGGCCAGTTCAGCTGGGCCCTTATGCTTTCAAGAACATCAATGCCGGTCATGTCCGGAATCTGCCAGTCCAGAATCAGGAGGTCGTAACTGCGGTGCAGTACCGCGCTCAGAAAGCCCTGGCCGGTAGGGAAGCTGTCGCAGTGATGCCGGCGCTCAGACAGAATCGACTGGATGTGCTGTGCCTGTTCGGCTTCGTCTTCAAGCAAGGCAATACGCATAAAGTCTCTCCCGGAGTGTTGCTTCTTTTTTGCCTGCCATGGCGCAGAGTTTTGGACCGAGTGCTCTGCTATATCAACCAATTATCACAAAATGTGCATTTGTGTTCAGTGTCGTTATGTAGACTTGCGTAAACGGACGGCGGGCTTTCCGTTATTGTCATCCAGTGTTTGTCGGCAGCCGGGGAAATTGCTGCAGCCCCAGAACCAGCCTTTTTTGCTTTTTCGCCGAACCAGAGGCGAGAAGCAGTGGGGGCAGGGGATCGGCTTCTGGCTGGTGCCGTCCTGGGGGTTGGCCTCTTCCAGTGGCCGGGTGCCGCGGCAGTCCGGATAGCGGGTGCACGCATAGAAACGTCCGAACTTGCCGTCCCGCTCGAGCATGGGAGCCCGGCATTTTGGGCAGTGGGGCTGGTTTTCGGGTGCGTTTGTGTCCGGATGCCCGGAGCCGCCGGTTGGCTGCCCCTGGGGCCGGTTCAGGAAGCCACGAATTTCCTGTTTCAGGGCCTCCAGAAATTTTTTCGGGTCGCCCTCGCCACGGCGAATACTCTCCAGTGTGGCCTCCCACACTGCCGTGCGATCCGGCTTGCTGACCGATTCGGGCAAGGCAAGGATCAGTGCCTTGCCTTTGTCCGTGGCACGGATGTGCCGGCTGTCCCGGTACAGATAATCCCGTTTGAACAGGGTGTCGATGATGGCAGCCCGGGTGGCTTCGGTGCCCAGTCCATCGGTTTCGCGCAGGGTTTTGCGCAGCTCGGCATCGGTGACAAAGCGCGCGATGTTGGTCATCGCCGATAGCAGCGTGGCATCGGTAAAATGCTGGGGCGGCTTCGTTTTCCGTTCGGCGATGGTGCTGTCCTGGCAGAATACCGGTTCGCCCTTATCGAGCCGGGGTAGCGGTGTTTTTTCCGGCTCGGCCCGTCCTTCCCGGAGTTTTAACTCCAGGGCTTTCCAGCCGGGCACCAGAATGGCGGTTTCCGTGGCCCGGAACTGATGTTCAGCCACCCGTACCGTGAGCTGCCCTTCCCGATGAACCGCGTCTGCCGCGAATTGCATCAGGTAGTAGCGGCTGATCAGGCCATGGATTTTCTTTTCCGCAGCACTGAGTTTGCCGTTGGGTGATGTCCGGCTGGTGGGAATAATCGCATGGTGGGCATCCACCTGTTTGTCGTTCCATGCGGCGGTTTTCCGGTTCAGGTCTGCGTCATCGCAGGCTTCCTGAAGATCCGGTGCCACCCGGCCGATTGCCCGCAGTATCTGTTCTCGCTGGCCGTAATGGCCCTCTGGTAAGTGCCGGCAGTCGGAACGGGGGTAGGTAATCAGTTGGTGGCGCTCGTAAAGGTTCTGGGCGGTATCAAGCACGTCTTTGGCACCCATCCGGAACAGCCGGCCGGCTTCAATCTGCAGCGCCGACAGGGACAGTGGCAGCGGCGGTGCTTCCGGTCGGTCCCGGAAGCGGGATTCAGTGACCTTGCCGGACCGGCCTTGTACACTCTCGGCGATCTGTTCGGCCACTTCCCGGCTCAGCAGGCGGTTTTCTTCGTCCAGGTAATCCTGGAATTGCTCGTTTGGCAGCCAGCGGGCGGTGAAGGTTTGCTGGTCGGCTTCTTCTTCCTGGGCCTTGAAGCGGGCTTCAATCCGGAAATAGGGCTTGGGCTGGAAGTTCCCGATGATGTTGTCCCGCTCCACCACCAGGCCAAGCACCGGGGTTTGCACCCGGCCAACGGAATAGACGCCCTGTTCTCCCTGCTGCTGGTAACTGAGGGTATAGAAGCGCGTGAGATTGATGCCGTAGAGCCAGTCGGCCTGTTGCCGGGCCAGTGCCGAATGGGAAAGGCGCCGGAATTCGCGGTTGTCCTTGGGGCTCTGGAGGGCTTTGGCCACGGCCCCCGGGGTCAAATCGTTGATCAGGACCCGCTTTACCGGTGCGCGGGCGCCGAAATAGCGGATAACTTCGTCTACCAGCAGCTGGCCTTCGCGGTCCGGGTCGCCGGCGTGGGTGATGGTTTCGGCCTGGCGGATCAGGGATTCGAGGACTTTGAGCTGTTGCCGCACACTGTCCTTGGGCATGACTTCCCATTTGTCGGGAAACATGGGCAGGTCTTGCTGGCGCCATTTTTTCCAGGCCGGGTTGTAGCGCGCGGGTTCTGCCGGTTCCAGTAAGTGGCCGATACACCAGCTTACGGTGACGGCGTTTTCTCCATTGCCACAGCGTATCCAGCCCTGGCCTTTCTGGTGCGGGCCGGGGAGGGCGGCGGCGATGGCGCGGCCGAGGCTTGGTTTTTCGGCGATGTACAGGTGCATGGGGTCTGGTGTTTTGGAATCGGGATGGGAATGTGGCGCTTTGGCTTTGAGCTGTCAAGGTTCGGGCGGTGCCTGATATGTGTAGTAGACTGGTGGGCATGGGGGAGGCGGCTGTGGAAGTAGCTTTCCCAAAAGACGCCGTGAACCCCCTCCGGGTCCGGCCTGCAATCACAGATTGCAGTCGTTCGCCTGCGCATGAAGCGATGCTTCATAATCGCTGGGCTCACCCATGGGGGCTTGGTGTTGCCATCCATGGCAACACACGCTTTTGGGAAAGCTATCTCCACACCCGCGTCGGGTCACATGCAATTCGCCCCCTTAACCTCGGGTTGAGCAGTAGGAGTCCTAAAACATGAAAATTCAAAACGCAATTGAAACCAAACTGAACGAGGCGTTCGATGCGCGCTTTCTTCAGGTGGAGAACGAGAGCCACAAGCACAGTGTGCCGCCGAATTCTGAAACTCATTTCAAGGTGACGCTGGTGTCACCGGAGTTTGAGGGGCTGATGAGGGTGCGGCGGCATCAGGCGATTTATAAGGTGCTGGCCGAGGAACTGGAGGGGGAGGTGCATGCGTTGGCGCTGCATTTGTATTCTCCGGAGGAGTGGGAGGCTTCCGGGCAGGCGGCGCCGGAGTCTCCGAGTTGTATGGGCGGTTCCAAGAAGGATCCGGCAATGGCGGCGCGGTCCGTTCAGGGAGAGGGTTAATGAGTCAGTTTTTCCAGATCCATCCGGACACGCCGCAGAAGCGTCTGATCAACCAGGCGGTGGATATCCTTCGCCGCGGGGGGGTGATCGTGTACCCCACGGATTCCGCCTATGCCATTGGCTGCCACCTGGGTGACAAGCAGGCGGCGGATCGGATCAAGCGAATTCGCAGGCTGGATGACAAGCACAACTTCACACTGGTGTGCCGGGATCTTTCCGACATTGGCGTGTATGCCAAGGTCGACAACACCCAGTACCGGTTGCTGAAGAATTTCACGCCGGGGCCTTACACGTTCATTCTGGATGCCACCAGCGAAGTGCCGCGCCGGTTGCTTCATCCCAAGCGGCGGACTGTCGGTGTGCGGGTGCCGGACAATGCCATTGTTCAGGAGTTGCTGGGAGAACTCGGTGAGCCGATCATGAGCAGCACGCTGATCCTGCCCGGTGAGAAAGAGCCGATGACCGACCCCTACGACATCCGGGATGCCCTGGAGCATGAGCTGGACCTGATTATTGATGGTGGGTTCTGTGGCATGGAGGCAACCACGGTGGTGGACTTCACCGGCGAAGCGCCGGTGGTGACCCGCGTTGGCAAAGGCGATCCGGCGCCTTTTGAAGTCTAACCAAGTCTAATTATCCAGATGGGGCACTGTCAGCCACCCTATGCCCGCGCGTTCAGGTTGAAAGCGTACGCCCGGGTATTGCCCGCTGCTTCCATTTGCCCGGCGCCGACCGAGCGCCGCATGGTATCGTATCGGTGAACCAGATCCTGAAGGCCGTTGAACTGCTGGTTTTCGCTGATCAGTGTGTCCAGTAGCGGGTTGTTAACCCCGTAGGCCTGGTTCAGCTTGAGCGCGTTGTCCATGAAATCAAGTGTCGGTTCGTTGACACTCAGGCGATTGAACGCGTCCTTGAAGTTTTTGTTCACGTTCAGGTCTTTTTCAATCAGTGCCCGGGTTTTGTCCGCGATTTTTCCTTCCACGGCGACGCTGCCGTTTTCATATTTGCTTACATTGAGCGCCGTTGCCGGCTGCAGGTTGTACTCGGCAAGTTTGTGCCGCAGGGTTTCCCTCACGAAGGCAAGATCCTGCCCCACGGTTTGTTTGTAGTCGGCCATGGCGAGCCCGCGGGCTTTCAGGCGGCCGAGGTCGGTCTGGCTGTCGTCCGAGGGTGTGAAACGGTCATCGCCGGCGTTCGGCCCGGTTTCTAGGGTTTCTGTCTGGGCCCTGGCAGCTTTGGCTTCCGGATTTGTGGCCAGTGCCTGGCGCTTTTCCATGGCCTGCTGGAACTGGGTGCTTACCCGGATCAGTGAAGTCAGTAGGGACATGGACGGTTTTTCTCCTTCGGCTTGCCCGAGAGCAGTTGCCGAACAGTCAGTGCTTGAGATTTCTGGTGCTCACCACTGGTTCATGCAGCTTTCAGGCCAACTCCACCGAACTTTCCCGGTTTGCCTTTTCCAGGTAGGGAACGCCATTGACCTCTCCCCGATCTGACCCAGGTCAGGAAAAAAATGACGCACCTCTATAAAGTCCGGCGACAGTTGGCCGTTATTTTATCCAGTCAAACCAATTTTCAAGCCGCCCGCAGAGCGGTTCCTGAGTCGGGTTACCATGAAAAAACACTACTCCATTCGATTCCTGTTACTCGTTGCCCTGGCGGCGGCTTTCTCGCTGGTACTTGTGTTTACGGTGCTCTATAGCGCGAATTCACAGCGCGCCCATGTTGAAGAGTTCAGCCACAGGTATGTCGACGGGCTGGCCAAGTCCTATTTCGACGGGCTGAACACCATGATGATCACCGGCACCATTGGCAACCGTGATGTACTTCGGGAGAAGGTGAAGGCCCCCGAGGATGTTCTGGATGTGCGGGTGATTCGAAGTGATCTGCTGAACCGGGCCTTTGGTACCGGCAATCAGTCCGAACAGAAACGGGAGCCCCTGGACAGGAAAGCGTTGTCCGGCGAGCGGGTGGAGGCTTATTCCCGAAATGAGGAAGGCCGGGTTTACACCCTGATTGAGCCGGTGATTGCCAGGGAGGACTATCAGGGCGTTAACTGCCTGGGTTGCCACCAGGCCAGGGAAGGAGACGTACTGGGCGCCATCCGGGTGGATTATTCCCTGGCGGGAAGCGATGCCCGTTTGCACCAGCAACTGCTTACCAGCGGTGGCATCCAGGTGGCCATTTTTGCGGCGGTGTTTTTCCTGACGGCGGCGGCCCTGGGCCGGCTGGTATTTTCCCGTCTGCGCCGGCTCCACGACAGGATGGACGAGATCTCCCGCAATTCCGACCTGACCATTGAGCTGGAAGTAACCCGTAATGACGAAATTGGCTCTGTCTCCCGGGCGTTTAACCGAATGATGGCGAGGATCCGGGAGAGCATGAACACCGTGATGGACAACGCCGAGCAAGTGGAGCAGGCGGCCCGAAGTATTGCAGGCAAGGCGGAGACCACCGGGCGCGAGGTGCTGGCCCAGCGGGACAACACCGACCAGGTGGCCAGTGCCACCACGGAAATGGCGGCTTCTGCCGTTCAGGTTCGCGAAAACGCCGTTCACACCACGCGCAAATCCGCGGATACCGCAGAATCCGCCAGCAAAGGTGAGGGTCTTGCCCGCAACGCGGTGGAAGGTATTGAGGCACTGAACACTGAAGTACAGAGCGGCGCACAGCGTATCGAACAGTTGGATCAGCGCACCAGTCAGATGTCGGCAATGCTGGAGGTGATCTCCAACATTGCCGACCAGACCAACCTGCTGGCGCTGAACGCCGCCATTGAAGCCGCGCGGGCCGGTGAGCAGGGCCGTGGCTTCTCTGTGGTGGCGGACGAAGTGCGCGCGCTTGCCTCACGCACCCAGGATTCCACCGAGGAAATCCGTAACACCATCAATGGGCTTAAGGGCGAAGTGGTGGATTGCGTGGCCACCATGCGACACGCCTCGGAGATGGCGGAACAGCAGGTATCCGCGATTCTGAAGGTGGAATCGGAGCTTCAGACCATTGCCGCTGCGGTACGCCAGATCACCGATCTGAACCAGGAAATGCAAAGTGCTGCCAATGAACAGAGCGAGGTTTCCGAATCCATCAATCGCAACCTGATCGAAATCAGCCGTTCAGCGGAGCAGACCTCCGGGGACGCCAAGGAGACGGCCCGCGTTGCCGGAGATTTGCTCTCCATGGCGGAAAACCTGAGAAAAACCATAGAGCAGTTCCGGCTTAACCAGGGGGACCGCCATAAACCGGCGCGTTAACAGCTACCACGCCAGCCATATAACGTGACGGGCGCCCTTGCCAGGGCGCAGAGCCCGCACCGTCACCGGCTCCACGGAAAGCCCGGCGCGGCGCAGCCGCTCGGTAAATGCGTGCTCCGGGCCGGCGGACCAGTATGCCAGGACGCCCTCAGGGCGCAGGGATTTCTGGGCGGCGGCAATACCAGCCGGGGAGTAAATCCAGTTGTTCTCCCTGCGGGTTAGCCCTTCCGGGCCGTTATCGACATCCAGCAGGATGGCATCCCATTCGCCATCGCTGTTTCTGAGCAATTCCGCCACATCACCAATATGGACACTGGCCCTGGGATCGTTCAATGGGTTCCCGGCAGCAGCGCCCAACGCCCCCCGGTTCCACCCTTCAACCTCGGAAACCAGTTCCGCTACCGTTACCCGCGCATCTTCACCCAGTGCTGATAACGCTGCGGCCAGAGTAAACCCCATTCCCAGCCCGCCAATCAGTACGCGGGGGGAGGGTTGGTCGGCAATCCGCTCGCACGCCAGTGTGGCGAGTGCATCCTCCGAGCCATGTATCCGGCTGTTCATCAATTCACCGGTAGTGCCAGCAATCCTGATGGAGAACTCATCGTTGCGCTGCAGCAGCCGCAGTTGGGTTCCCTTGCCGGGAATGGTTGCGGTGCCGATTTCGGTGAAGCGGGCCATTTGGGGTTCCGGGTGCGGATCGGGAAGGCAGTTTAACCTGCTTGCTTGGGAGTGAATATGCTTGGAGATGGAAAAGCACGGTGGAGTGAAAAGAGGACTTGCGGGCTTATGTGGAGGGGCTGCACTCTATTTTGTCCCTTAATAGACTTTATGATGCCTTTAGTCCTACATTAGACTGATAATGTGCATAAAGCGGGGTTAGTATGATGAGTGCGATTGCGGAGAAAAAATCACTCGCTGAAGCCCGTCGCATGGGTATCAGTGGTCTAAAAGCTGCGTTCAGCATTCTCGATAAATGGGGATGCAGTGCCGAACAGATGCAGGCTATTCTGAGGCTCCCGAAGGCAACCTTTTACAAGTACCGGAACGATCCCGAGAGCGCCCGTCTGGACAGGGATCAGGTCACGCGCATCAGCTACCTGCTGAACATGCATCAGGCCCTGCGGATTGTGTTTGAAAATCCGGAGAACGTGTATGGATTCATGCGAAAGAGAAACCACAACCCCTATTTCCATGGCAGGGCGCCGCTGGAGGTGATCGAAAACGGGGATTTTGCAGCGCTATATGAGACGTTCAGGCGCATTGACGCCCTGCGTGGTGGTCTCTGGTGATGGAGTTGAACCTTCCGGTCATAGCGGTTCCGGAAACAAAGGGCTTTCGCCTGGTCAATTCCAAGCTTCCTCCCATTGATATCTTCAACGATGTGGCCGATCCGGATGAGTTTCAGGATCTTTTCGACCTGCAGGCCATGACAAACCCTCGCCTCAAGCAGGAAGTCGGTGACCTCAATTACATCGACCTGGAGGAAATTCCCTGGGGCATTCCCGGTTGTTACTATGCTGCGGCACCCTTTACCCATGTTTTCCCAGACGGAAGTCGGTTCAGTAATGGCGAGTACGGGATGTTGTACATCGGCGATACCATGGAGACGGCGCTCGCTGAGGTTGAATATCACCAGGGCCGATACCTGGCGAATATCGACGACCTGAAATTCGACCGAATGATCTTCCGTGGCCTAGCCTGCACGTTTACCGGGGACGTAATTCATGACGCCACCGCGTTGCCGGCGACCCACGAGATATACCAACCCGACGACTATTCCGCGTCTCGTGCGTTGGGTGCCCACCTCCGTGCTGGTAACTCTGAGGGTATCCAGTACTGGTCAGTGCGGAATTCCGGTGCCACTTGCTGGGGGTTATTTACACCAAGACACGTTCATTCGGTTGTACAGACTGCAAATGTCGAATTCATCGTGCGTGGCGGGGAGATCGTAGACAGAAAGAAAGTTCTCGGTATGAGTTTTCCAGAAAAGCGGAGAAATTAACCTAAGCCTGGCCTCCATTTACAGAGAGATACGGGGTTCACTCCGGACCAGGTGTATGTGGCGGGCAGCGAACAGGACATCCGGTGCACGATACGTGGACTAAAAAGGTGTCTTGGCAGTTTTTATACAAGGCTCACGTTTTCGCTCGCCATAAACCGTTAACGTTTGCAGCTTGTGAAAATCAGATCAAACGTTGTCAGGGAAGAATTCCATGATCACTCATCTCAAACTCGAATCGCCAAAGGCCTGGTTGCTTGTTGTTTTACTTTCGCTGGGCCCACTGCTCGCCGGGTGCATGCCAGGCACGATTGAAACTGTCGCAGGCACGGCTTTCATCTGGGAGCAGAAACAGGACTACAAACACAAGAATGAAGTGGACCGTGCTGTCGACAAGTATGTGAGAGACCACGCCGAATCGCCTTGCAAGTATGATGAGGACCGGGTGATGACCTCGGCGGTCGAGATTCTGAAAAAGTACAGGCTCACAGGCCTGGAAGAGGTTTACAAAAGGCTTGAGGGCATCTACGAAGACGAGAGCCAGCCGGATAACGTTCGAGCCGGCGCCCTGTATAACATGGCGGTTTTGCAGTCACGCAGGCACGCACCCAAAAAAATCCTGGCCCGGGAGCTCTTCAAGCAGCTTTACATCGAGTTTCCCAACGAGTACCGCTGTATTTTTAAAGCAACGGAATGGCGGGATTCCATGATTGAACAACAGTTACTGCTGCCGGGCGAAACCGTGGAGTCGTTTCTGCGTGAGGCCGCGGAAGATATCGAGAAAAGAAAAGGAGTACAGTGATCGGTGAGGCCCTGTGAGAAGAGGGCCTGCTCGCCTGGCCGGCCTGCGAGACTAATATTGCCCTCGTTGCCCTTGAAAAGGCACTTTAGGGGAAGGAAGCTCGGTCCGTCAAACGGTTTCAGAAACCAGGCATTTCAACCGGGGCTTGCTGTTTCTTCTCTAAGAGGGTCCCGTTAGTGAAGAATATGTTCATTCCGTCCAATTCCGGACACTGAACAACCAGAAACCCCAACTGAGCGCCCGTTTTCGTGCGTTGGTTGGACGAACCGAGCGTCAGCGCCTGATTTACCTGAGTCTCCGTGAAGGCGTGGGCGAGCCCATTGAACCGGACGAGCCAATTGAACCGGATGAGTACCCGGAGGAATTTGCGGTGAATACTCCGCGACCCGGTCAGGCAGCGAAGTTAACTCGCACCTGGCTCGGGCTCCGGCCCAGTGTTGCACTGGAAAGGTGTTGCACTGGAAGAAGTGGGGAAGAAAACTCCGAAACGCGCTGAGTGGTTGAAAGGCAAAGGTATCACCGTATTCCCTCTGACGCCCAACAAAGAGGCAAGCACAAGCGGCTTATTCAAAGCGGTTGGCCCAGATGTTAGTGCGGGTGCCATCGTATTGCCGCCACACGACCAGCGCATTGCCGCTGCTGTCGATGGCGATTTGAGGGCTATCGGCATCCCCGTCATTGTTGGTCTCAATCAGTGCGGCGCTGCCCCAGGCGCCATCGGCAGTGGTAAAAGACCAACTGACATTAGCCGCCAGGGCATTACCGCTGAGATCGGTAATGG
>PAKW01000074.1 GCA_002707215.1 Halomonas sp. | reverse complement strand
GATGGCGGAACTCAAGCGTCACAGGGACGTGCCGCAAGGAGCGTGTTTTGGAAGGCTCTTTCCTGATGTCGCTGCACCAAAGCTTACAGCGCAAAGGTCCAATAGCAAGATAACCGATTTAAAGCAGAACGTCTTGAGATGAACACTAAAGTCGAACAGCGTATGATTCGCCCCCAGAGACCCAGCGAGAACAGGAACCCCCCGTGGCCCGAATCAAACTCTCCTTCCCGGACGACGCCTTCCGCTTCGAAACCAGGATGCCCGTCAGGATCACCGACATCAACGGCGCCAACCACCTGGGCAATGACGCCCTCATCTCCATGCTCTCCGAGGCCAGGGCCCAGTTCCTGGTCAGTTATGGCCTCCAGGAAGCGGGTAAGGATAGCACCGGCATCATCGTCACCGACCTGGCCACCATGTACCAGTCCGAGTCCTTCTTCCCGGAAATGCTGCGCTTCGAAGTCGGCCTGATGGACTTCAACAAGTACGGTGGGGATTTTGTCTTCCGGGTCACCAAAGCCGAGAGTGGCCAGCCTGTGGCCCTGGCCAAGTACGGATTCGTGTTCTTCAACTACCAGCGCAAGGAAGTGGTGCCGGTACCGGAAAGCTTCCGCTCACGCTTTGCCTGACCCATCACTGGACATGAAGGCGGGGTCAGATGAACGCTTTCATCTGACCCCATTCTGGCTCGTGCTGCTCTGGAGCGGTTTCATGCCGGAGCGATAAAAACTGTAAGCCACAACGCCAGCAAAGAGATTGCCCACCAGCGCGCCACTCATGAGGCCAAAGATGCCATTGATCTGGCTGCCGAGCCAGAGTAACGGCAAGTAGCAAAGAAACAGTCGCAAAGTGGATACCAGCAACGCCCGCATGGCCAGTCCCAGGGCGTTGCATACCGACACCATCAGCATACACACGCCCAGACCGCTGTAACTGAGCGGGACCCGCACCAGATATGCAGCCAGTACCTCCTGGACATCGCTGTCGTTTGAGAACAATTCAGACACCAGCCCGGAGGCCACCACCCAGGTCAGACCAATGGCCAGCTGCCAGACCACCACGAACCGGACCGCGATGCGCACCAGTTTTCGGATCTGTTCAATATCCCCGGCACCCAGCAACTGGCCAATCATCGGTGGCATCGACATGGTCAGTGCCAGCACGACGATAAGGGAGAAAAACTCCAGGCGCGTGCCGAGGCCCCAGGCGGCCACGGCCCCGGAGCCGAAGCCGGCGACAAGGGCCGTTGCCAGCATCGCCGAGACGGCGGGCATCAGCTGGCTGACCATGGCCGGGGCCATGATGCCGTTGAGCTGCTTAAGGGCCTGCCAAAGGGCAAGCTGGCGCAGATCAAACCGGACCCAGTGACGCTTCAGAAGTTTCGGGTAGATCACCAGGCAACCGATACCGAACGAGGTGACGGTGGCCCAGGCGGCGCCGGGTAACCCCCAGCCAAAGGTGAAAATATAGAGCGGATCCAGGGCGATGTTGGTCAGGCTGGTGGCCACCATCATGTACCCTGGCAGTTTGGTGTCGCCATGGGAGCGGCACACACTGTAGCCGAAATACAGAACCGCGCCGGTCCAGGCGGCAATCAGCCAGGGAATCCAGTAGCGCCTGATCAGCGGCAGCAGTGTCTCTTCCGCGCCGAGTGCGGTCATGATGTGGCCCTGGAGAAGCCACAGGGCCGCGCAGATCAGGAAAACCAGTGTTCCACCTACGGTAATGATCAGGCCGCCAAGACGATTGGCACGGAGTTCGTCACCAGCACCCAGTGTGCGGGCAACGATGGCGGTGGTGGCAATGCCCAGGCCCACCTGAAGACCGATGATCAGTTGCTGCATTGGCAGGGTGAAGCCGAGCGCTGCCAGCGGATCTTTCCCCAGTTGCCCGATAAAGGCACTGTCGGCCAGTTGGAAGGTCATCAGGGAGAGTACCCCGAACAGCATGGGCCAGGTCATGCTGTAGAGCTGGCGGGCCAGGCCTGGGGTTTGGGCGGTGGTCTGCACGGGGCGTTGTGGGCCTTCGGTTGGGGTTCGGGCTTTGGGCGGGGATTCTAACAGGTTCTGTTTTTGGGGCACGCAGTCGGCTGGGGGCGGATTTCTGAAACACGCTGTGAATACTTCCCTGTACGCTCGGCTCCGCCATCCATGGCTCCGCACGGTTTCAGAAATCCGCCCCCATCCAACTGCCCCGGCAACCGGAGATATGTCCGGCGGCGAGGGCGATAAGAAGCTTTACAGCACCTTCAGCGCCGCATCGTAATCCGGCTCGTTCTTGATCTCGTCAACCAGCTCGCTGTGCAGAACCTTGTTGTTTTCGTCCAGCACCACCACCGCGCGAGCACAGAGGCCGGCCAGAGGGCCGTCCTGGATGGCGACGCCGTAGTCCTGCTGGAAGCTGTAGTTCCGGAAGGTGGAAAGGGTTTCGACGTTTTTCAGGCCTTCGGCACCGCAGAATCGGGCGGCGGCGAAGGGCAGGTCTGCGGAGATAACGAGTACCACGGTGTTGTCGAGGTTGCCGGCTTTTTCGTTGAATTTCCGGGTGGAGGCGGCGCAGACGCCGGTGTCGATGCTGGGGATGATGTTCAGGATTTTGCGTTTGCCGGCCCAGTTATCGAGTTTGACTTCTTCCAGGCCGCTGTTGGTCAGGGTAAAGGGCGGTGCGTTGTCGCCTGTCTCGGGAAATTTTCCGCTCAGTTCAATGGGGTTGCCGTCCAGGGTAACGTTGCTCATGGGGATTGCTCCTTGTCGCTTGGTTTAGAGTCTTACGTACTCTGTGTAGACCACTTTGGATGATTTTGCCCGTCGGCTCGTGGGAGGACAGAGTGGGAGTGGCTTCGAACACCAGAGCAAATATTCAGTTGCCTGTTGCCCCTTGTGGCTCGAAACCTTCGGCAGGATAACGCTGAACCATCAGCAGATAACAGCCCATGGCAATGGCGGTGCTCCGGCGCTCCTGTCTGTTGGCGTTGAGTGATTGTTCAAATTCCGATACCGTGGCTTCGGTACACGACACCAACACCCTTTCCGGACGAGGAGTGCCTTCGATGACCATGACTCTCGCTTTCGACGTTTACGGAACCCTGGTCGACCCCATGGGCATGTCCCGCCTGCTGGCGGAGGATGCGGGTAACAAAGCCGAAACCGTGGCCGCGCTCTGGCGCGAGAAACAGCTGGAGTTCTCGTTCCGCAAGGGCCTGATGAAAGTCTACGAAGACTTCGGTGTGTGTACCCGGCAAGCCCTGCGCTACGCTATGGCCGCCCACAAACTGACCCTGTCTGAAGAGCGCGAAAATGTCCTGATGGCGGCCTATTTGTCCCTGCCTGCGTTCGACGATGCGTTGCCGGCGTTAAAGAGCCTGAGAGGCGAGTATCCGGTTTTCGCATTCTCCAATGGCGGCTACCCGGCACTGGAGAAAGTGCTCGGGCACAACGACTTGCTTGACCAATTTGAAGGTCTGGTATCGGTAGACGATATCAAGAGCTTCAAACCGGACCCGGCTGTCTATGCCTACGCCCGACGTGCTACGGGTTCTTGGGAAAAGCCCTTGTGCCTTGTTTCCAGCAACGCCTGGGATGTCATTGGTGCAAGGGCAGCCGGGTTGTTGGCAGTCTGGGTCAAAAGAGATCCGGATAAAGTGTTCGAAGACTGGGGAATAGAACCCTCGGCAGTTATCAGCAGCCTTTCGGAGTTGCCTGAGATTTTGAAGGGCCTCTGACTCTGTGGAGGCGACCATCGGGGCGGCGCCTGGCCTTACCATGGTGTCTTCTCTGCCGGCAATAGTCAGTAAGTTGGCACTTGCATTTTCAAGTCTGGCGATATCTTCGCCGATCTGGATCTCGCCTCTGGACAGCTGGTTGTCGATCCAGACTCTCGCCACCGTGTCCTGAATAATGCCCCCGGGGTAAGCCACCATACGATCCAGAAACGCCGACGTGGTAGCGTGATTGGTGACAAATTCCCGGTCCCCCAGGCGGATGATCAACTCCCAATAGTTCATCACGCTTCTGATCGGATTGGTCAGAAGCGTGATGAACAAAGCACCATGGCATAACTGTCACATCCGGCGGGCAAACCGGTCACTTCGGGCCACTGCCCAATCCCGCCTGTGGTTGATATGATTGCACCCCACTGGACACAAAAACCAAAAACAGGACCGCCATGCTTAGCTTCCTCCCTGCTCCCGTTATCGGCATACTCAACTCCATCCTGCTGGGAATCAACACCCTGTTCTGGTGCATCCTGCTTTACATTCCGGCCATCCTGAAACTGATTATCCCCATCAAGGGTTTCCGGGTCCTGTGCACCAAAGCCATTATCTGGGTCGCCGAAGCCTGGGTCGCCTGCAACACGGGCTGGATGAAGCTGACCCACAAAACCAAATGGGAAGTGAAAGGCGCCGAAAACCTCAAACGGGAAAGCTGGTACCTGGTGCTGGCCAATCACCAGAGCTGGGTTGATATCTTCGCCATGCAGCGGGTCTTCAATCACCGGGCGCCGTTCCTGAAGTTTTTCCTCAAGCAGCAACTGATCTGGGTGCCGGTTATCGGCCTGGCCTGGTGGGGGCTCGACTTCCCGTTCATGAAGCGATACACCCGCGAGTATCTGATCAAACACCCTGAAAAACGGGGCGAAGATCTCAAGGCAACCCGCCGGGCCTGTGAGCAGTTCCGATATACCCCGGTCAGCGTCATGAACTTCGTGGAAGGCACCCGGTTTACCCAGGCCAAGCACGACAAGCAGAAGTCCCCCTACAGCCACCTGCTTACCCCCAAGGCCGGCGGCGCCGCCTTCGTGCTCGACGCCATGGGCGACTCGATCCAGACCCTGGTGGATGTCACTATCGCCTACCCGGGTGGCGCACCGACCTTCTGGGAGTTTATCTGCGGCCGGGTGAGCGAAGTTAAAATGGAAATTCACACCGTTGATATCCCGGAACACCTGAAAGGCCGGGACTATTCAACGGATGCCGAGCACCGCCGGAATGTCAAAAACTGGCTGGGGGATCAGTGGCGGGCGAAAGACGAACGGCTGGAGAGGATGCTGGCCCGATAAGTATCGGGATCAGCTCTCGGGATCGTCCTCCACGTCACCCGGATGCTCCCGCTTGTAGCGCTCCCACTCTGCCCAGTCGTGGGGCGTTCCGGCGCGGGGCCTGCGCAGGTGCCTGGCATGCTCCAGGGCATTGTGGCGAAGGCTGTGGTCCCGCTCGTCGTCTTCCCTGTCAAAGCCATATTTCTTCAGAAACTCGTCAGGGCGGATGGCCATGGCGCACCTCCATCAATAGCTCATGTTCCCAGTAATACGATGCGCCTGCCGCTGTGGTTTTTCAACCGCTGTCAGCTTTGTTCACGGCCGGGATCTCGTCGGCTTCCACCAGTTTGAAATTGATCTGCCTGCGTTCTTCGTCTACCCCGGCAAAGCTCACCGTTACCGGCTGTTCCAGTTGGAAGATACCGCCATTCTTGTTGTGGATCAGGCGCAGGGTGACTGGATCAAAGCTGAACTTGCCGTCAAGATCCTTGCAGCTGACAAAGCCTTCCAGCCCGTTGGCGTCCAGACGCACGAAGAAACCGGCCGGTACTGTGCGGCTGATCACGCCGGCCATGGGCGCTTCGCCGAGGGTTTTGGCAAAGTCGCTCTTGAGCCAGGCCTCCAGGCTGTTCGCCGCCTGACGGGCGCGGATCTGGGCAGCCTGCAGGGCCTCCAGTTGATCCCCTGTCAGGGCGTTCATGGGGGTGTCCCACAGGGCGGCCTTGATCAGCCGGTGTACGTAGAAATCGGAGAACTTGCGCAGCGGTGAGGTAAACGTGGTGTAGGCATCCAGGCCCATGCCCTGATGCGGGGCGGGTTTGAAGCTCAGCTCGGCACGAGCCAGCTGGCGGGAGAGGATGGCCTTGACAGGCACCTCTGCGTCCAGCGCTTCGGTTTCGTTCATCAGTTTCCTGAACCCGACGGCCTGGTGGGCATCTATTCCCGAAAGGTGCGGCGCATGGCTGTCGATCAGTGCCCGGATGTTGTCGGCACGATCATCCCGCAGCCCGGGATGCCGAATAAACAGGCCGGCGGTCTGGCTGGTGAGGAAGTCGGCGGCGCAGCGGTTGGCGGCGACCATGCATTCCTCCACCAGGCGATGGGCTTCATTCTGAAGCGACGGCTCAATCAGACGGATGCGTTTATTCTCGTCCAGCCGCAGCCGGAATTCCGGCCGGTCACCACTGAGCAGCGCATGTTCGCTGCGCCATTTTCTCAGGGCTGTGGCTGCCTGGTGCAACTGGTCCAGGCTGTTACCCACGGCGTCCGGCAGGGCCTTGATGTCGTCGTCTTCCCGGCCTTCGATCAGGTTGGAGACCAGCTCGTAACTGAGTTTGCCCTTGGACCGGATCACCGCCTGGTGAAAGCTGTAGTCGCCGAGGCTGCCGTCGTTGTTGACCTGCAGATCGCACACCAGTGCCAGCCGCTTTAGCTCTGGCATGAGCGAGCAAAGACGGGTGCTGATGCTGTCAGGCAGCATCGGCAGTGGCTCGCCGGGGAAGTAGATAGCGGTAGCCCGGTTGAACGCTTCCTGTTCCGCCGGGCTGTTGGTGTCGATCACGGCGGTCGGGTCGGCAATGGCGATCGAGAGCGTCCAGCCGGTGGCATTGGGTTCGGCCAGCAGGGCGTCATCCATGTCCTGGGTGCCCGGGCTGTCGATGGTGACATAGGGGCGGTCGGTGCGGTCTTCCCGGCCGGGTTCCCGGGATTCGATGTCGCTCTCACTCAGACTGTCGGCCTGTCTCTGCACCGCTTCCGGCCAGGTGTCCGCCAGGTCAAAGGTTGCCAGGGTGAAGGCGCGTTCGATGCCGGGTTCCCCGGCCTTGCCGATAACCCGCAGCACCCTGGCCTGGCCCTTGCCATCCTTGATCGGATGTTTGTGAATCTGGCAATAGATGTAGTCATCCGGCTGGGCATTCATCCGTTCTTTGGGCGGAATGAAGATCCAGCGGTTGATGCCCGGGGTCTCGGGTACCACAAAGTGACCCTTGCCCTTGACCAGGTAACGGCCAACAAAGGTGTTCAGGCGGGTTTCCAGCAGTTCGTCCACCACACCCTGGGTCTTGCCTTTCTCCACTTCCTGCTCGGTGACATTCACCCGGTCTCCCGGCAGGACTTTCTGCATTTCTTCCGGAGGCAGAAAAACATCGCGGCCCTCGTCAAGCGCAACGAACCCGAAGCGGCCATTGGTGGCTTTGACGATACCGGGGAAGACTACCTTGTTTTCCTCGATATCGGATTTCAGCTGGCGCAACTGGCTGAGAGCGTCGGCATTAAGCATGAAGTAACCTGGCTGGTAAATAATGAATGATGGGGCGGAGTATAACGGTTATGGCTTCATGCGTCAGATAGCAGAATACCCGAATCAGATCTCGGCCCAGAATCGCTGGAGATTGGCCAGGGACTTGGTGAGCAGATCGAACTCGGTCGTCTTGCCCTCACGTTCGAAAAGTTGCCGCCGGGCTGTGTCGAGGTCAAACAGCACTTCTCTGTGAGCCGGGTCCCGGATGGTACTCTGAATCCAGCCAATGGCGACACGGCGCTGGCCAAGGGTCACTGGCTCAACCCGGTGCAGGGTCGAGGAGGGATAGACCACGGCGGCGCCGGCGGGCAGTTTGTAGGACTGTTCACCGGCCGTGGTATCGGTTACCAGCTCACCGCCCTCGTAGCTGTCGGGGTCATCCAGGAACAGGGTAAAGGAAATGTCGGTCCGCAACCGGCCAGGCCCGCGGCCCATTACCGGGTCGTCCACGTGGTTACCGTAGGTCATGCCAGCCCGGTAGCGACTGAACAGGATCGGCGCCATTTTCGCGGGCCTGGCCGCCATCTGGAAGAGCGGGTGTCCGGTCAGTGCCTTCTCCACCTCGGTGCGAAGCGCGTTCGCGGTTTTGCCGGCCATCTGCAGCTGCTCATTGTTCTTGACCAGTCTGGCGTGCCAACCGGCGGTGTTGCGGCCATCTTCAAAGCTACCAGCGTCCATTGTGGTGCGTATACGGCTCAGTTGCCCGGTGGTCAGGATCTCGCTGATGCACAGAATCATGGTGTCTCCAATCCGCAATAGGAATAATTTGCAATTAAGCCCAGCATTAAAGCATCATGCCCGACCATGGCACAGCCATCAATCTTCCCGCCGTTGAGGGCGCTCAGCCTGCGGCCTGCTTGAGGAGAGCACGATGACAAATCAGAAACTGAAACTGTGGACCTGTGTCGGTGTGGCGACATTACTGACAGGCTCCGGCGCCCTGGCCGATGAGCAAAAAGACCGGCATAACGCAGATAGGATCACCTCTGGAGCCCATGGTGGAGAGGGCGGCGAAGGTGGTGCTGCGCTCAGCTATTTTGCTGCCGGTGGCGAAGGTGGCGAAGGTGGCGAAGCTGGAGGTTCCGTATCTGCCGTTGAGTCCGACGGAGCCTATGTTGCCATGCTCCGTATGATGCAGGGGCACCTGATGGCCGCCCGGGAGCTGATCAAATCGGGGAAAGTCGCCGACGGCCGGCCCCATCTGACCCATCCCTGGGTTGAGGTATATCCGGTGGCCGAGGCAGGCCTTGAGAGCCGGGGTCAGAAAGAGCTGCGCAACCATCTGAAGGCACTGGCTGAAAAGGCCGGACAGGTGGAAAACTGGGGGGATGTCAGCCAGGAATTCCAGGCGGCCTGGGGGGTTATCCAGAAGGCGGAAAAATCCGTTGAGGGCCAGAGTGCCGCCAGCGTGTCCGCAGTTGTGCTGTCGCTGACCAAGCAAGCGGTACTGGAGTACGATGACGCGTTGGAGAACGGGCGTTTCGTGGCAGAGCATGAATACCAGGACGGCCGTGGCTTCGTGATGTCGGCCCGCGATTATCTGGACAGCCACCAATCAATGCTGAAGCAACAGAACACGGAAGCCTGGCGGGATGCCGGCAAGGCTCTGGATGACATGCGGAAGGCCTGGCCAACGGCCGTGCCGCCGGAACAGCCTGTCATGCCCGTTGCCAATCTTTATGCCGCCCAGGCGCGTCTGGAGCTGGCACTGGCACCTTACCTGTATTGAGCCCGGCATCTTTCCGGGGCCGCAGTGGCCCCGGTTTTGGTGTCCCGGGCCTTAATGTCCGGGTTAATTGTACTGGGTAAATACCCGGGTCTGGCCGGCCTCGTTAAACAGGATGATCTTGTAATGGTCTTTCCGGCCACCCATTTCCATGCCTGGCGAGCCGATCGGCATGCCCGGAGCGCTCAGGCCGGTTGCCTGGGGTGCTTCGCTGAGCAGGCGTTTGATGTCATCCGCCGGAACATGGCCTTCAATCACATAGTCACCCACAAAGGCGGTGTGGCAGCTGCCAAGACCCGGAATCAGGCCGGCATCGGCCTTGATCTTGCCCATGTCATTGGAGTTGGTTGTCTCAACCTCAAAGCCGTTCTCTTTCAGGTGGTCGACCCAGTCGGTGCAGCAGCCGCAGGTCGGTGATTTGTAGACATGGATACTCTGGGCGGCACCCGCCGCCAGCGCGGTGGTGCTGAAGCCCAGGGTGGCCATCAGGCCGAGAGCCAGGGTGTGTTTTTTCATGGTGTTTTCCTCAGTGGTGAATGTTGGTGTTCGGTTGAGCCCTTTTCGCCGGTGCATGCCGGTGCGGGGCTCATCAGGATTCCCCAGACAGCATAGAGCAGGCTGGCGGTCACCGGAATACCCAGTGTGTTGTAGACGAAAGCGCCAACACTCCTTTGCTATTGTTCCTCAACACGATGATTTTGCCCCCAGGCGGGTACAGGGTCTTCCCAGTGTTCGATCAACCGGCAGATGGTATGGCCATCCGGCGTGCCATCCGGCATGGCCTGCCAGGCAGACATGGCCGCGGTCATCCGCTCGCGCAGCTGCTGCAACTCACGAATGTCCCGCTCGACCTCCGCAAGCCGCTGCTGAAACACATCCCGTACCATCGGGCATGGCGAGTGGTGACCGTCCGCCTGATCCAGAATCTGCCGGATCTCCGGCAATGAAAACCCCAGCTGCCGGGCCTTCCGGGCAAACCGGAGGCGCCGCAGATCGTCGGCATCAAACTGCTGGTAGTTGTTGTCCGGATTGCGAGCTGGCTTCAGCAGATTTTCCCGGGTGTAAAAGCGCACGGTATCCGGGTTCACCCCGGCGGCCACTGCAATGTCTTTGACTTTCATGACGGATCTTCCGATAAAGTTATTGATAATGCACCGGACCCGGCAACCACCGAAAACCGGAACTCACGGCAGTGTAAAACCTGTGAGTTACTCCCAGGTCAAAGGTTTTTGGGGGGGGAGGAAAACTACTGGCCCCTGGTGCGAAGAAACGTGCCGCAGGCCTTGCACTGGTCCGGTGCCATCAGTTTTGCCTGCCAGCCAATCCTGTGGCCACAGGCGGGGCACATCAGCCGCAACTGAAGCACAATGATCGGCGTGATCAGGGCTGCGATCAGAACCCCAAGGGGCCCCCAGCTCTCATCACTGGACAACCCAAGCTGACTGCTGAACACCAGAATGATGGTCAGCGCCACAAAGGCAAAAATAAAATAGTTCCGGTTCCAGCGCTCCCACCGGCGGATTTTCTTGTCCTGTTCCGGGGTCAGGTATTTTGCTGCCATAAAATCTCACCTGAAGTATCTGAGGGGTATCATGGCGATGGCCAGGGGCAATTACAAACCGGAATCGGCGGTAACGCCCGCCACCAGGATGCCGGAAGCCAGCGCCTGCTCAAGATCAGACACCGGAATCGGCCGGCTGATCAGATACCCCTGGGCAAAGTTGCACCGGTGATTCTTCAGGAAACTCAGTTGCTCCTCGGTTTCGACACCTTCCGCGACCACCTGGATGCCCAGATTGTGGGCCAGATTGATCACCGCCCGTGTGATTACCGCATCATCATGGCGCTCGGTGACATCCGTGATGAAGGAACGGTCAATTTTCAGCAGGTCCACCGGGAAGTCGCGCAGATAGCCCAGAGAAGAATAGCCAACTCCGAAATCATCAATGGCCAGATGCACCCCGAGCTGGTGCAGGCGGGAGAGCTGGTTCAGGTTGTGCTCGATGTTCTGGACGAAGATCTCCTCGGTGAGCTCCACTTCCAGCCGACCAGCGGGCACATTTTCCGTGGCCAGCGCGTCCCGGATATGATCCACCAGGTCTTCATCGTCCAGCTCCCGGCCGGAGAGATTCACCGCAATGCGGAGCTCCTCTTGCGGGGTTCCCTTCCACCTTGCCAACTGGCGACACGCCGCCATCACCACCCAGCGACCGATATCGCTAATCCGGCCGCTTTCCTCGGCCAGAGGAATGAACTCCACCGGCGGCAACAGCCCCCGCCGTGGGTGCTGCCAGCGAATCAGCGCTTCAACACTCAGGATTTCACCGTTGTCCAGGTTCAGTTGGGGCTGGTAATAGAGCACGAATTCATTGTTGGCCAGGGCCTGGTTCAGATCCTTGTCCAGTTCCAGCCTCATCACCTCGCGTTCCTGCATGCCTTCGGTGTAGAACTGATAGGTGTTCCGGCCCTGCTCCTTGGCCCGGTAAAGGGCGATGTCGGCATTGCGCAGCAGGGTGTCCGCATCCAGGCCACTCTGGGGATACACCGCCACGCCCAGGGTGGCGGTGATGCAGTGGGATTGTCCCTGGACGTCGAAGGGCTGGTCAAAGCACTGTTTGATCTGGCCCAGCAGGTGGATGATGTCGTCGATGTCGTCCACCTGTTGCTGGCAGAGCATGAACTCATCGCCACCGGAGTAGGCCACCAGAATCCGTTCGTCGCTGAGCCGGTTCAGTCGCTCGGACACCTTGATCAGCAGTTCATCACCGAACTGGTGGCCAAGGGAGTCGTTGAGGGTCTGGAAGCGGTCCAGGTCGAGCATGACCAGGGCGACCTGGCGCATCTGGCGATCAGCGATATTCAGTGTATGGGACAGATCTTCCATGAAGAAACGGCGATTTGCCAGGCCGGTGAGGGTATCCGTGGATTCCAGCCGGGCCAGGTCCTTCTGAATGGCGGCTCGTTGTTCGATTTCCTGGTCCAGCTCCCTGCGGGTCTTCAGCAGGGTCCGGTTCCGTTTCAGGATCAGTTGCACCAGCAATGCGGTCAGGCTGGTGAGCAGGCCCATCAGCAGGAGCGTTGTGAAGGTCATGGCCGGCCAGGAGCTGTAGCGGTTTTCCACCCATTCCTGGGAAGGGTAGAGGGTCAGCGTCCAGTCCAGTGTTGGCAGGTTAACCGGGTGGCTATGGGCGAAGTCAGGATTAACGGATTGCGAGTCGTTCAGCATGTAGCGCACGGTGCCGGCCTGGCGAATCTCGATCCGGACAAACTCCAGCACCCGGCTGGTCAGGAGCTGGCGGGCCAGCACGTCCATCCGGAACACGCCGGCAATGAAGCCGTTGTTGTCGGCGCCGGCGCCCACCGGCGCATAGATCACCATGCCCTTGCCGCCCTGGCGCAGATCAATGATGCCGGACAGGTCCCAGTTGCCGGTTTGCCTTGCCAGCTCAAGGGCCTGCCGGCGTTCATCGTTGAACGCCACGTTGTAGCCGATAACTCCTTCGTTGTCGGTTACCGGCTCCAGCCAGCGGATAACAAAGTTCCGGTCGATCCACTCGATAGCCTGGTAAACACCAAAGTCGTCCAGGTAATTGCGGGCATCTTGCCGCCACTCACGTTCGGTCATGGAGGGATCTGCCTGCAGGCGTTTCGCCATGCGCCGGATGGCCTCGGAATGGACCAGGAATTCCCGTTCCAGATGGTTGGCCAGGGCCCGGGCTTCGTTGGCCAGATTGGCTTCAATCAGGTTTCTGTCTTGTTGTACCAGTCCGTAACGCAGGCCTTCGGCCAGGCCCAGAAAAACCAGAAAGATCGCTACCGGAAACAACGGACTCAAAAGGCCCGATATGATAGCTCCAGGAGACGATGCAGGTTTTTCCACAGGTTACTCCGTAACTTTGAACGGGTTGGCAGAGTGAAATCGTTTATGAGGCATTTTGGTCGGGTGCCGCCATCAGTCGCTGGATTCGGTCGTGCAACGAGACCCCGAAGGCACCATCAGACAGGGGTCTTGCAATTTCCGGTGAGGTCTGGCCCTGGAAAGCGGTGTTGGCTGCAAGGTCAATCACCCTGGGCTCTACCGGCCTCTTGTCGGCATCCAGCATGATTTCCACCCTCGGCTTCAGCTTGCGCCCCGGGTGTGTTGCCACCACGATGGCAACCTCTCCGGTAGACAGTTCTACCAGACTGCCGGGCGGATATACACCAATCATCCGAATGAAGGCCTCCACCATACTGGCATCGAACTGCTGGCCCCGGTTCCGGTAGAGAATGCGAATGGCATCGGAAGTGGGGAGACCGTCCCGGTAGCAGCGGTCGCTGGTGATGGCATCAAAGGCATCAACGATGGAGACCAGCCGGGCAAACCGGCTGATCTGCCATTCCGCCAGTTGTTGCGGGTATCCCCGGCCATCCATTCTCTCATGATGGTGGCAGGTAACATCGCTGATGATGGGGTCAAGGCCTGAGTCGGCCCGGAGCAGTTCGTACCCCAGCGTGGTGTGCTGACGCATGATGCTGAACTCGTCCGGAGTCAGCGCTCCGGGCTTGTTGAGGATCTCATCAGGCACCTTGAGCTTGCCGAGATCGTGCAGAAGCCCACACATTCCCACTGTCTCCAGATCATCGTCCGGCAATCCCAGAAAGCGGGCAAAGGCCACGGAAAAAATGGCAACCCGAAGGCAGTGCTCAGCGGTGTAGGCGTCCCGGGATTTGATTCGGCTCATCCAGAACATGGCGCTGGCATTGGCTTTCACACTCTCAACACACTCCCGGATGACCGGGCGGGCACTCTGGAGGTTGAGGTCGTTGCCGGCCTCAATCCTTCGGGTAACC
This sequence comes from Halomonas sp., assembly GCA_002707215.1. GTDB lineage: Bacteria > Pseudomonadota > Gammaproteobacteria > Pseudomonadales > Oleiphilaceae > Marinobacter. Next base: position 14,796 of record PAKW01000074.1, on the reverse strand, counting down.
TCCTCCACAAACGCCTGAGTGCGGCTCCAGGCCTCTTGTGCGCGGGGGATTTCCTGGGCCAGGGTGCGGGTTTCCGATAACGGCTCAGTCGTGCGCCGCCTGAGCAGCGATACCTGGTCAAGCACCGGATTCAGCCGGTCTTCCTCATCTTCCACGAGGACCCATTCGCAGTACTGGCGGAGAATCCGCGCCTCGTTATCACGGGTGAGGGTAAAACCCTGGAACAGAACCGGAACCTGGGTCCAGGGCCGGTCCAGGCTGACAATTCGCATACCCGGTTTTAACAGATCGACAGGCAGCCTTGCCCGTCGAAGGTCCGAAACGGGAGAGCGGGCACTGTGAGGAATCGTGCCTGCTGAACCCGGTGATTTTACGGCCGGTTTGCTGGATTTACGTCGGAACCACATGGCTCTGCCAGACTTCTGATTATTTGTGCTGATTATGTCAGACCTGGCAGGTCTGTTACAGCGGGGTGCCAGAAGTGTGACGTGGTTCCTGATTCGGGTCGGGTTTCAGGGCCGTGAAGAAACCCTGGGAATACCCAGGCGGGGAATCTCCTGCTTCGGGCATCGATCCATTACCACTGTCAGTCCTGCGGCCTCGGCCCGGGCAGCGCCCTCGTGGTTAATGACACCGATCTGCAGCCAGACCACCGGAATCTTCAGTTCGATGGCCTGATCAATGATCGCGCCGGTGCGCTCCGGCGCCAGGAACAGGTCAACCATGTCTACCGGTTCCGGAAGGCTATCAATGTCGGCGTAAACGGTTTCGCCAAGCACTTTCCGCCCGGCCAGCCGGGGATTCACCGGAATGATCCGGTAGCCATGGGCCTGCAGGTATTCCATGACCTCGTGAGAGGGCCGGCTGGTCTTTTCACTGGCGCCCACAAGTGCAATGGTTGTTACGGTTTCCAGAATATGGCGCAACTGGTCGGGATGGTTGCTTGGCATGAAGAATGGGCGCCTTCGCTGATTTAACGGTGTGCCTCAAGGCAGACTGACACAGATTCGGCATAGCGTAGCGCGTGTGGCTTGTCGATTTCCACCTGGGCCCATTGGACCGCCTCGTGCTCCATCACGATGGTCAGCACTTCATGGCTCAGCCGTTCCAGCAGGGCAAAGCGGTTACCATCCACATGGTGAATGATCTGCTTGGTGATCGTGCGGTAGTTCAGGGCCGCCGAAATCTCATTGCAGTTGACCGCCTCGGTGGCATCGTAAGTCAGGCTTACGTTAATCAGCACGTCCTGTTGATTGCTGATCTCTTCGTCCTTGATGCCAATATAGGCTCTCAGTAAAAGGTCCTTGATACGGATCCTGGCCTGGTGATTCCCGATAACCCCTGTCATACCGTCGCCCTCCGGGTCACTGTTCTCAGCGGTTGGTGCCGATCAGGTTGAGAAACTCGGTACGTGTCGCCTGGGATTTTCGGAACTGCCCCAGCATCATGGAGGTTTTCATGCGGGAATTCTGTTTCTCCACGCCCCGCATCATCATGCACATGTGCTGCGCCTCGATCACTACCGCGACGCCCTTGGCGTTGGTGACGCTTTCAATGGCCTCGGCAATCTGCCGGGTCAGGTTTTCCTGGATCTGCAGGCGGCGGGCGTACATATCGACAATGCGGGCAAACTTTGACAGGCCAAGCACCTTGCCCTGGGGCAGGTAGGCGATGTGGCACTTGCCAATGAATGGCAGCAGATGATGCTCGCACATGCTGTAGAGCTCGATGTCCTGAACCACTACCATCTCATCCATGGCGGATTCGAACACGGCATTGTTGACCATGTCACCGAGTTCCTGTTGGTAGCCTCGGGTCAGGAACTGCATGGCTTTGGCGGCACGTATGGGGGTGTCCTGCAGACCTTCGCGGTTGGTGTCTTCGCCCAGCCCGTCAATAATGGCCCGGTAGTAGCCTGCGAGGTCGTCAAGAAGTTTGGTCATAGTCTCTTCCGGTTAGCTGTGTCTTACGAGCACAGAAGCTTAAGTCAAATTGCCGGTCAGCTCCATGGTTTACGGGAACACTCCGGAAAAAGACCACTACACTTCGCCAGAAACGCCGCCTGGCCTGTTGGGCAAGGCTATGGCAGCCTGCACAGGTTTGTTCTAAAGTTTGAGGCTGTAAACGTTCGCCGGGGACAGGGCATGGAACAGGTGTTAGCCAACGTCGGTGGTGCAACCGCCGCAAGGCTTGATTTAGCCACTCTTGAAGGCTGGCAACAGGGAGGTAAATGGTTCAGTTACGAGGGCCATGCCATTTTCAGCCGGATGGCGGGCTCGGGAGAACCGCTGGTTCTGATTCACGGATTCCCCACCGCCAGCTGGGACTGGAACCGTCTTTGGCCCATGCTGGTGCAGCAGCACAATGTTCTGACCCTGGACATGCTGGGTTTCGGTTTTTCCGACAAGCCTCTGAACTACGATTACAGTATTGAGGACCAGGCTGACCTGTTCCAGGGCTGGATCGAGGGCCTGGGGCTGCCTTCGGTACATCTGCTTGTCCATGATTACGGATGCAGCGTGGCACAGGAGCTGCTGGCCCGTGAGCAGGAAGGTGGTGTGCCGTTCCGGATTGCCAGTGTGTGCTTTCTGAATGGTGCCCTTTTTCCGGAAGTGCACAATCCCCTGCTGATCCAGAAGCTGTTGCGAAGCCCTTTTGGCGGGCTGATCAGCCGGGGCCTGACCCGGCGCACTTTCGAGCGCAATTTCCGCCGGCTGTTCGGCAGTCAGAACCCGCCGGACCGGCAGGATATGGAAGACTTCTGGCACCTGCTGACCTACAACAACGGCCGGGGCATACTGCACCGCCTGATCCAGTTCATGGAGGAGCGCCGGTGTCATCGAAACCGGTGGGTCGGCGCTTTGCAGAAGGCAAAACAGCCCATGCGACTGATTTCCGGCACCGCCGATCCGGTGTCCGGTGCCGCGATGGCCAGACGTTACCGGGAACTGATTCCAGATGCCGATGTGGTCTGCCTGAGGAATACCGGCCATTACCCCCATTTCGAGTGCCCGTGGGACGTCTTCAGCGCCTACCGGGATTTACGCAAACAGTGCGATCAGTGAGCAGGTTCAGGGCACGCCATATGACCGTCATGCACACCCGCGAACCGGCGCTGACGCGGGAAGATCTGGTGCCAGTGCTGCTGGCCTCGGCGTCCATTCCGCTGGTGATGTCCGCGGTTGCCAGACCCTTCTGAGTAGCAGAGGGTCTATACTGGTACGGAGTACAGACCGAACAGCCTGGGAGAGCACCATGTCAGATGAGAAACCGGTAGTGGCCAGTAAGACACCCTTTTCCGTGCTGGTGGAGGCCGGCAAGAACTACTTCTGGTGTGCCTGTGGCCGCAGTGTGAGCCAGCCATTCTGCGACGGGTCCCACAAGGGGACCGGCATAACGCCGGTCAAATACGAGTCGGAGAAGAAGGAGTGGCTCTGGTTTTGCGGCTGCAAGCAGACCGGTAATCCCCCGCTTTGCGACGGTACCCACAAGAATCTTGCCTGAACAGGATAGAGGGAAATACTCAGGCCCGGGCCTTGCCGGCTGCCCCGTACACCAGCAGAAACGTAGCAAAGGCCGTCACCACAACCGAAGGCCCCGCGGGCGTGTCCAGGTGCCAGGACAGGCTCAGGCCTCCGGTCACCGCAACAAATCCGAACACCACTGCCATGGCCACCATGATTTCCGGGTTATGGGCGAGTCGCCTGGCCGTCGCGGCGGGAATAATCAGCAAGGCGGTGATCAGCAGCACACCGACGATTTTCATGGCCACCGCGATCACCAGGGAGAACATCAACATCAGTACCAGCCGGAGACGTTCCACGGCAATGCCTTCTACCCGCGCCAGCTCCTCGTGGATGGTACTCATCAACAGCCCGCGCCAGAGCATGGCCAGAAGGATCAGGATGAGTGCGGCGCCCCCGTAGATCCATAACAGGTCGTTCCGGCTCATGGCGAGCAGGTCGCCGAACAGCAGGCCGGTGAGATCCATCCGGACATCCGGCATGAAGCTCAGGGTAACCAGGCCGATGGCCAGGGCGCTGTGGGCGAGAATGCCCAGCAGGGTATCGGTGGCCAGGGCCTGGGTGCGGGAAAACATCACCAGTGCCATGGCCAGAACCACACAGATGATGATCACACCGACGTTCAGTGGCACGCTGATCAGGAAACTCAGGGCAATGCCGAGCAGGGCAGAGTGTGCCAGGGTGTCGCCAAAATAGGCCATGCGCCGCCAGACCACAAAGCAGCCCAGCGGTCCCGCCACCAGCGCCACGCCCAGGCCGCCGATCAGGGCACGCCAGAAGAAATCGTCCAGAACGGCATCAATGGTGGGCATGGTCGCACCCCTCATGGCCGGTATGGGCGCGCTGCGGTCCAGCGGCAACCACATCGCCGTGCAGATCATGGCGATGATTGTGGTGGTGGTGGTAAACCGCGAGGGATTCCGCCACCGGCTGGCCAAAGGTTTCGATAAAGGCCGGGTCGTGGGAAATGTCCGCCGGCGAGCCGCTGCAGCACACATGCTGATTCAGGCAGATGACCTTGTCGGTGGCGGCCATTACCAGGTGCAGATCGTGGGAGATCATGATCACGCCGCAGTTCAGGTCGTCCCGGAGCTGGCGAATCAGGTCATACAGCGATGCCTGGCCGTTGATATCCACGCCCTGGGCCGGTTCATCGAGGACCAGAAGGTCCGGCTTCCGGGCCAGGGCCCGTGCCAGCAGCAGCCGCTGTTTCTCGCCGCCGGACAGGTGGTGGACGGAAGCGTCCAGCAGCTGTCCCACCCCGGTGCGGGCCAGGGCTGACTCGCATTCCGTCGGTGGCATACCACTGAGCAACATGAACCGCTTCACGCTCAGGGGAAGCGTTGCTTCGAGTGTGAGATGTTGCGGAACGTAGCCGATCACCAGGTTCTTCCGGAGCGACACCTTGCCATCCGACACCTTCTGAATACCAAGAATAGCCTTGATCAGGGTGGTCTTGCCCGCCCCGTTGGGGCCGATAACGGTGATGATATCCCCGCGGTGTACGCTCAGATTGACCCGGTCCACCACCGGCCGTTCGTCAAACCGGACGGTGAGATTGTCGAGGGTTACCAATGGGTCAGTCATGGCCGGGCTCGGCCTGGCAAAGGGGGCATAGCCCGGCGATCTCGAGGGTAGTGTTTTCGGTTCTGAAACCCTCGTCCGCAGCCGCTTTACGTACCTCGGAAGAGACATCCGGCGCAGTCAGCTCCAGGACGTTGCCACAGGCGCGGCAGATCAGAAACATACCGGCGTGGCTTTCCCCGGGGTAGGTACAGCCGATAAAGGCATTGAGGGAGGCAATGCGATGCACCAGGCCGTTTTGCTGCAGGAAATCCAGGGCCCGGTAAACCGTGGGAGGGGCCGCGTTATGACCATCAGAGGCCAGCTCGGCGAGCACATCGTAGGCCCCCAGGGGCTTGTGGGACCGCCAGATAAGTTCCAGAACGCGCTCCCGGATGGGCGTCAGGCGGGCATTTTGCTGCTGACAGATGATCCTGGCATCAGCAAGGGCCTGGCTGACACAGGCATCGTGATTGTGGGGCCGATAGGGAGTGGGTCGGGCGAGCATGACGGGCATCCTGCAAAATTTGCAACATTATAACATTCACAGGAATTCCTGCCATCCCGGTGCGGCGGTCCGGGAGAACAGCTCAGTGACGGGTCTGCCGGGCGAGGGACTCCAGGAACTCAAGGTTGGGAATCCAGGCGTTTTCCCCATCCACTTCCACCTGCATAAGGTCAGCGGGGCCAGGTTCGCCATCCAGCTTCCTGACCTGTTCCCCGGTCAGGCGGGCCTGGCTGGGAATACCCTGGGTAACCAGGGCCATGAACGGAACTTCCTTGTGGTGGTCTCCGATGCTGTTGAGAACCACAATCCGGCCACGGTTGTCGCCGGGCACGGTCAGGGCGCCGCCGTTGGCCGCGTCGTAGGAAATCACCGGAAGCTGCAGGCCACGCCAGTCCAGGTAGCCCACAAGCCACTGTGGCGTGTTGGCTACCGCTTCGGTGCTGGCGTAATCCACGACTTCCGCAATCGAGACGTTGGGCAGCAACAGTTGCCGACCGCTCATGGGAATCATGACGCAGGAGAGGGTTTGGCTGTTGTCATTCATTGCTTGTTTCCTCAGGCGGAATCCCGTTTCTGCCGGTTCTTGAGCAGGCAGGATTGTTCAATGATGTTTACCAGTTCCCGGGCCAGTTGTTCCGGGGAGCCGCAGAATCCGGTGCAGCCGGTGGCTGCCACGGAGTCCGGCATTGAGCTGTTACCGCAACTGGTGCCTTCCTGCACCCAGATCCGGCTGCCGTAGGCTTTCAGCAAAGGTGCTGCAATCGCGCCGTCGTTGCCCATGCCGGAAAAAAGAATCGCATGGCAGCGCTGGCCATAATGATCCGCAACATTCAGCAGCACCTGGTCGATGGAAGGGCCGTAGGGCCCCGGCCAGGTGTTGCTGGTTTCCGTCAGCGCACCCTGCTCATTCAGCGTCCATTCGTGTTCAACCGGCATCAGTACCACATCGCCGTTTTTCACCCGATAGCCTTCGTCTGCCCGTTTGAGCTGGTAATGGGCATGGCGCCCCAGCACCCGGATCAGCACATCAGTGAAATTGCCATCAATGTGCTGGGCGTAGATAAAACCCACAGGAAGGCCGGCTGGAAGGTGATCGAGGAATGTCTTGACCGCCGCCGGACCACCCAGCGAGGCGCCCAGAATCCAGACTTCCTCGGCCACCGATCCGGGAATTGCCGGCGGAATCCAATGTGGCAGGTCCGGCAAGGGGCGCGCGTCCGGCGCGTCCTCCTCCAGTTGCTCCAGCGCCGCCTCGGAATCCAGTTCCTCCAGATGCCCAAGCTGTTGCTCCAGCTTGCCCAGCAGTCGCCGTTCCCAGCGAAAATACTCGGTGCTGCCGGGCTTGGGCGCTTCGTCCAGACCGAACAGCACCGGCGCTTCGGTGCTCTCCAGAAGGTGATCGAACAGCACCGGGTGATCCGCCTCGTCTTTCAGGGTCACCAGCCAGAGGCTGGCATCCGGAAACTCCGGATAGCCCCTAAGCCGGTCCGGGTCCCCGGAAAAGCAGATGTCGAGACCGAACCTGGCCGTGGCGGCCTGCAAGCGATGACGCTGCAGGACCACATCCGAGACAATCCCGACCCTCGGCCTGGCAGACTGGCCGGCCATCACTGCCTTCCGGTCAGCCGCTCAATCGTCTTAAGTAGCTCGGTTTCCTGGAAGGGCTTACCGAGATACTCATTCACGCCGATGGCGAGCGCCCGCTCGCGGTGTTTCTCACCGGTACGGGAGGTGATCATGCAGATCGGAGTTTCCCGCAGGTTATCGTCGTGGCGCACGAAGCTGGCAACCTCGAAGCCATCCATACGCGGCATCTCGATATCCAGCAGAATAATGTCCGGTTTGTGGTCCTGAAGCTGGGCCACGGCATCCAGGCCGTCTTTCGCGGTGATGACTTCCATGCCGTTGCGCTCCAGCAGTCGCGAGGTCACCTTCCGTACCGTAACCGAATCGTCCACCACCATCACCACGGTGGCCTGTTCTTCATACCGCGCCGACTCGCGGGCTTTCTCGAGATTGGCCAGGCGCTGGCGTTCGGACAGGATGTCGGAACGGATCATCGCCGGCAGGTCGAGAATCACCACCACGTTGCCATCCCCCAGGATGGTGGCACCGGACACGCCCCGGACCGTGCTGAACTGCGGGCCAAGGGATTTAACAACAATTTCCCGGCTGCCCATCAGGTTATCCACTTGCAGGGCCATGGGCTGTTCGGCACCGCGAACCAGAATCACCGGTAGTGGCAGGGCCTGACCCTGCAGCTTGGGGTGGTGGTCGCTGTTCAGCAGGCTGCCGAGGTACTGGAGCCGGTATTGCTGGCCGGCATACTCGTACATCGGCGCGTCCGGCTTGTAGTACTCCTCGAGTTCGTAAGTGCTGACCCGGACAATCCCTTCAATGGTGTTCAGCGGAATGGCGTAGAAGTCTTCACCGGTGGAAACCATCAGGGCCCGGTTCACGGATACGGTAAACGGCAGGCGCACCGTGAAGGTCGTGCCACGACCGACCGCTGAGTCGATATCCAGGCTGCCACCGAGCTGCTTGATTTCACTGGCAACCACGTCCATGCCCACACCACGACCGGAAATCTGGGTTACCTGCTGGGCGGTCGAGAAGCCCGGCTGCAGGATGAACTGCAGGATTTCCCGTTCGGAGAGATCCTCATCTTCCCTCAGCAGGCCCTGGCGGATGGCCTTGTCGCGGATGACCGGGGAGGAAATGCCGGCGCCGTCGTCAATCATGCGCAACACCACATCACCACCTTCACGGGTCAGTGACAGGGTGACTTCGCCGGTTTCCGGCTTGCCGGATTTCCTGCGCTCGGCGGGGCTCTCGATACCATGGTCAAGCGCGTTCCGGAGCATGTGCTCCAGCGGCGCAATCATGCGCTCGAGGATGTTCCTGTCCATCTCGCCTTCGGCGTTGCGGACATCGAAGTCCACTTTCTTACCCAATTCGCCGCTGATCTGGCGGACGATCCGCCGCAGGCGCGGCACCATGGAGGCGAACGGAATCATCCGGGTCTTCATCAGACCTTCCTGGAGTTCCGTGTTGATCCGCGACTGCTGTACCAGCAGGGTTTCTGTGTCCCGAACCCGGTCAGACAGGGTTTCACGAAGGTCTGCCAGGTCAGAGGAGGACTCGGTCAGTGCCCGTGACAGCTGCTGAATGGATGAGTAACGGTCCATCTCCAGGGGATCGAAATCGTCGCCGTAGTCCGGCCCGTGTTCCTTTTCGGCACTGAACAGGATCTGGGCTTCGGTTTCGATTTCCATCCGGCGCAACTGCTCCCGCAGGCGCTCGATGGTGGCGGCCATTTCGTCCAGGGTGTGGCTGAAATCGCTGGTCTGTTGCTCCAGCCGGCCACGGGTGATACTGGTTTCACCCGCCAGGTTGACCAGCTCGTCCAGCAGCGGCGCGGATACCCGGATGGTTTCCTGGGCAGTGCGCTGTGCTTCCGCCGCCTGTTTGCGAACCTTGGCGGGAGCTTTCGCAGGTTTCGGTGCCGGTGCTGCCGGTTGTTCAGCGCTGCCTGGGTCTTCCGGTTTTTTCGGTTCCGGCGCGACGGGGGCCGGCCTGGGCTCTTCGGCCTGGACCCGTTCCGGCGCAGACGCACCGGATTCAAACCGTTTCCGGATATCGGAGACCAGGGCAATAATGGCGTCGTGGTCTTCGGCAATGGCCTGCCACTGTTGCTCGTCGGGGGCATTGCCGCCCAGATCAATCAGCCGGGTTTCAAAGGCGTGGGCCTTGTCGCCGAGCTGGGTAAGCTGGGACAGCCGGGCGCCACCCTTGAGGGTATGCACGGCCCGTTGGGCTTCCTGGTTGAGGTTGTGGTTTGCGGGCTCCTTGCGCCAGTCATCGAGCAGATGTTCCAGCTGATCCATGATGTCACCGGCTTCCTCGAGGAAGATTTCCAGAACTTCCGGATCAATGGCTTGCTGTCCCGTTTTTTCGGATTCTTCACGAGGTGAGGCAGTCTCTCCGGCAGCGATGTCGTGGGCTGACCGGAAGTCAGCGATGAGTCTGTCATCGGGTTCCGGCTTTTTGCCTTCTTCCAGGCTGTTGAGCATGGCCTTGAGGCTGGCCAGCGCGCGGTCACTGAGGCCCAGCAGGGTATTCTGGTTGTTGGCACCCGAAATCAGGGGGTCCAGGGCGTCGGACCAGGCTTCCGCCAGATCGGCAATCGGGTCAATGTCAGAGAGTCTTGCTCCGCCTTTGAGGGTATGCAGTTCCTGCTGCAACTGGGTCACGCCGGTCAGTTCTTCCGGTTCGTCGCGCCACTGGTGCAGACACTCACGGATGGCGCCGAGGATTTCCAGACCTTCGTCCAGGAAAATACCAATGAGGTCGTCATCACTGGCCTGTGCCAGGGTAGTGCCGAGACTGGCTGTTTCCGGCATTGCCTCGGCAGGCCCGGCTTCTGTCGGCTCACCGGACTCTTCCACGCCGGCCAGAGGCGGCATGGGTTCGCCATGAAGAAGAACCTGAATCTTCGCGACCAGTTCGTGCGCTGGCGGGCAGGGTTTCTGGGTGGCGACCTGTTCGACCATCTGGGCCAGCCGGTCATGGCAGGCGAACAGCAGGTCGTTCATGGTATCGCTGACGTCCAGCCGACCTTCGGCAACCTTTTCGAAAAGGTCTTCAAGAACGTGAGCCAGGTCGCCGATGGCTTCGACGCCGGCCATTCTGGCGCCACCCTTGAGGGTATGCACGTCCCTCTGGAGTTCCGCGGCAACCAGGCGATTCGAGGGATCCTCGGTCCAGCTGTGCAGGGCGCTGGCGGTGGAGTTGATCAGGTCATAGGCCTCTTCCAGAAAGATGCCCAGCAGTTCCGGATCCAGGTGGGAGAGGTCGGTTACGCCGTCCCCGGCATCAGGCTCCTGTCCGGAGGCACCCCCGGCCGGCCTGAACCTCTCCGGCTGGCCAAGCTCCGGAAGTGGAGCCTGCTCCCCGGAGCTGTCCTCCAGACCCGTGTGATCGTCCTGGTCTTTGACGTTAGTCACCGGTCGTGTCCCGGTGACGCTGTCCGTGTAAGCCTGGATCTCACCGATCAGGTCCGGTGCCGGGCGCGGTGTCTCCCCGGCTGCCAGGTTTGCTACCATGCCGGCCAGGCGATCATGGCAGCGGAACAGCAGATCTGACAGCTCATCGTTGACCGACAGCCGTTGTTCAGTCAGTCCTTCGAACAGGTTCTCCAGTTCGTGGGAGAGATCGCCAACGGCAGGAATATCCGCCAGGCGTGCACCGCCCTTGAGGGTATGCAGGTCCCGTTGCAGCAGGCGGAGGATATCGAGGTTGCCGATGTTTTCGCTCCAGCTCTGGAGGGCTTCCGCGGTACTGTCGATGAGGTCCCGGGCTTCTTCCAGGAAGATTTCCGCCAGCTCCTCGTCCATATCGTCGGCGGATTCTGACATGTCCGGCAGGGGCAGCTGTTCTTCGGCCGGGGATGTTTCTTCCGAAGGGGCCCCGGTATCATCCACGCCGAAGCTGAGATCGATCTCTTCCAGGTCGTCGGTGAACTCCCGTTCGAAGATATCCGGCTCGGCGTGTTCTTCCGTTGGGGCCTGTTTCAGGGCTTCGAGACTGGCAACCAGCTCGTCACTGGGCTCGGTGGCGAGTCCGGCGGCGACCTGATCCATCATGTTGATCAATTGTTCGTGGGCGGACCGAACGGTCTCAAAGAAATGGTGATCGGGCGCTTCATGGCTTCCGGCGGCGAAATCGTAGGTGTCTTTCAGGGCACCTGAAAGCGCAGCCACGTCGGTAAGACCGGCACCGGAGGACCCCTGGGCGAGCTGCCCAAGTCCGGAGCGAAGCTGGTCCAGTGAGCCAGTCTCCTGGGGGTTAGCGGCCCAGTGATCAAGAATCCGGTCGGCATCCAGAACGATATCCAGACCTTGGTTCAGGAACAGTTGAACCAGCAGAGAGGGGGCTTCCTGCTGATGCTGGTCGGTCTTGTCTTCGCTACGAGCGCGCAGGATCTCATCCGTGAGGTGATCCAGCTTTTCAAGGAAGGCTTCAGTGCCTGGCAGGGAGGTCTGCGGGTTTTCTCGAATCTGGGCCAGTCCCTGGGTCAGGAAATCGCAGGCAGACCCGATCAGCGAGAGAACCTCGCGGTTGGCCCGTTTGTTCTGGGCGCGGGATTCCTTGACGAACCGTTCCAGCGGCGTGATGACTGCCGCAATCGGTGCAATGCCGGCCGTATGGGCGCTGCCCTTGAGTGTGTGAAGGGCCCGGGAAAGATCGTCGGTATAGGTAACGGTCGTTTTGTCACCGGCTGTGGCCAGGAAGTCCTTCAGCGTTTGCAGGTGAGTCTCGGTTTCGCTCTCAAAGATATCGAGTAAAACTGGATCAACGGCGTCTTCCTCCGCTTCTCCAGCGTCAGTTCCAGTCTCTGTTTCCACCTCGTCCATGGATTCCGCGGCAGGCATTATGCTGGCGTCCGGAATTTCACCATTGGCCAGGGCGCTGGCCCGGGCTTCAAGATTGGAAATATCCAGTGAGGGCGGCCGGCGCTTTTCAAAATCCTCAACCAGTGCCGGCAGATTGGCGGTGACATCGTCCAGCAGGCTGGCAATGTCGTCATTCATGAAGATGCTGCCGTCGATGACCCGGTTCAGCATGTTTTCCACGGACCAGGCCAGTTCCCCGACAACCAGCGCGCCAACCATACGGCCACTGCCCTTCAGGGTATGGAACGCCCGGCGGACTTCCGATAGCGCGCTGCGGTCATCGTGCTGACGCAGGAGCATGGGCAGGTACTCGCGGATGGTCTCGAGGACCTCGCCGGCTTCCTCGATAAAGATTTCAAGGATCTCGTCGTCGATCAGGTTGTCGTCATCGGCGGGCTCTTCAACGGCGGCGGAGGTGTCCGCGGGCGTGAGTTCAGGTTCCTCGACAGGGGGCGCCTGCTCCATTGGCGCTCCAGCGGCTTTTCGAGTACCCGCTTCGGCCCGGGCCTCGCCGTCGGTTCGGCGTGTGGTAGCCATGGCTTCGGCGCGCTGAATCAGCTCACCGACATCACCGGCTATCTGGCCGGCCTTGAATTCCCGAATCAGAGATTGAATGCGGGCATTGACCTCATCCAGCAGAGTAAACATGCCGTCGGTCGGGCGGATGGTCTGGTCGATGACACGGTTGAGCAGATTTTCCGCCGACCAGGACAATTCACCAATACTGGTTGCGCCGACGAGGCGACCACTGCCCTTGAGCGTATGGAAAGCGCGACGAACTTCGGTCAGGGCTTCACGATCATCATGATTCTGGTGCAGGCGCGGGTAGAACTCATGGATGGTTTCGAGAACTTCCTCGGCTTCCTCGACAAAAATACCGAGGATTTCATCGTCCAGAAGTTCCGAATCCGAGCCTTTGGATTCTTCGGCAGTGGCTGCATCGGATTCCGGAGGCTCTTCAGCCGGCTCAACCACGGGAATTTCTTCCGCATCGGATTCGGACCAGGTGGGCTCGGCACCAACCGGGAAGCCGAGGGAGGCCAGGCTGTCCTCGGCCACTCTGAGGATGGAGTCGTTCTCGCCGATCCCTTCGGCAAGGCGCTCCAGGTAATATTCGATACTGGTTACCGCATCGGCCAGGATGTCGAGCTGTTGCCAGTCCGGTACCTGCTTGCTGCCCAGCAGCACGTCGGTAATGTAGCGCTCGGCTGAGGCCAGCATGGTGGCGACGCGATCCAGCGGGATCAGGCTGAGACCACCGCGGATGCTGTGCAGCAGGCCGGGCACGTGCTCAATTTCCCGGGTATCCCACTGTGATGCAATGAAGTTCACAATGGCGGACTTGACCTGTTCCAGCGTGTTCCGGGATTCTCTCAGCAGGGCGCCACTGGCCTCTCCAAGCTCACGAGAGCCCAGGTTGACCGGAGTATCGGTAGCGTCATCGCCGGAGGTTCCCTGGCGGCCTTCTGCGTCCAGGCCGGCCAGGCTGGCTTCGATATAGAGCAGCGCACCGGCAATGTCCATCAGGGTGCCGTCATCCACCTGTTCGGTCTGGACGCTGAGTTTTTCGACCAGATCAATCTGCTCGGTAATGACTTTTCGTGGTATGCCAAGACCGAGTACCGCCAGGGTGTTGGCCACCTGGCGCAGTCCGGGCAGCAGGTCGTCAAGCTCGCTGTTCTGGCGCAGCTCTGAACGCACATACAGGTCGAGCTGATCTTTTAGCTTGGCCAGCTCTTCGTTAAGTGCGCCGACAACCGAGTGGATAGCATCCCGGCCAGGGCCGGAGACCCGGCTTCGGGCGGCATCCACGTCGTCTTCCGAGGGTAGGGCCTGACTGAGCTGGTACGCATCCCGAAGGGCACGGACCTGGGGTGAATCCAGGTCCCGCGCGAGGGCCACGTAATAAAGCAGGTGTTTGAGCAGCGCGTCCGGCGCCGGTTGCTGAAGAATATCCGCGTGCTCATCGGTCAGCCGGCGTACTTCGCTGTCCAGCTCCCGCAGCAGGGACTTCACCGCTGCGTTCACCGGATTGACGTTTGCCTGCAGCGTTTCAACGAAGGCGCTTGCGGCTTTCCAGAGTTCGCCCCTGGGGGTTTTCTGGCATAACCGGATGAGTCGTTGAATGACCTTCTGCATGTAATCGAAGTGGGCGCCGAGATCCGCCTCCCGGATGACGCCGGCCAGAGCGAACTGGTACATTTGCCGCAGTTTGCGGATGTGGCCGAGAACTGTCGGGTCCTGCAGGCGCTGTGAAACCTTCCCGGTGACCCGGATCTTCGAGGGGCTCAGGTCAGGTTTGAACAGTGACGTATCAGACAGCAGGGGTTCGCCCCGGGCAGCGCGGAGGTCATTGAGCAGCGGCAGCAGCACCATTGGAAAATCGTCCTGGCTGCTGGCCAGGTGCTCAAGGTACTGGGGCAACTGCAGGATCGCCTGCATCAGTACTTCGACCGCTTCATCCGTATGGGCAACGGTCTCGTTGAGTACCGCCTGGGTGAGCTTTTCCATTTCTTCGGTGAGCAGTGCCGCACCGTAGAGCTCGACCATTTGCAGGGTGCCGTGTACCTGATGGAGATAATTCAGGCAGAAGCGCAGGCGCGCAGTGTCGTCACGATTCTCGACATACGCTTCCAGTGCATGCTGACCCTGGGTCAGCGTGTCCTGTATCTCTCCCCGAACCCAGTCGAGGGCGATGCTGTCATGGTGATTGCCCATAACCACTCCGGTTATTCTTCGTCAGTCT
>PAKW01000073.1 GCA_002707215.1 Halomonas sp. | reverse complement strand
TCCATTGCCTCACTGTCACTGACCATCCCGCTCTACACGGGCGGCGGCACCCAGGCCGGTGTCCGGGAACAGCGCTCGCTGGTCAGCGCCGCCGAACAGGACCTGAATACCGTGCGCCGGGACGTACGCGTAAACACCCGGAGCCTGTTCCTGACAGTCAACAACAATATAGAGACCGCTTCGGCGCTGGAACAGACCATCATCTCCCGCCGCAGCGCCCTAGACGCTACCCGCGCCGGCTATGAGGTTGGAACGCGCAATATTGTGGAGGTGCTGGATGCGGAACGGGCCTATTATGTTGCGCTTCGGGATTACGCCAACGCCCGCTACGATTATGTGATCAACTCGCTTCAGCTCAAACAGGCCGCCGGAATCCTGACCCCCGGGGATCTGATCGACCTGAACAACTGGCTGAGCGCCGCTGCCCCCGGAATCGAGGCCCTGGCAAACGAGGAAGAAACGCTGGACGACCCTACCCAATAACCGCAAAGGCGGGTGAACCGGTTCACCCGCCTGGTGCGCCCAGCCTGGCCTCAGACTCGCTCAATGATCCCGTCGACCACCTTATCCAGGGCGCCCCGGTTTTTGTTGACCACCGCCAGGGCCCGGTGGCCGATGGCCTGGCGTTCCTTGTCATCACCGAACAGCAATGACACGTGAGCCGCCAGCTCATCCGCATCGCTGACCAGCTTGACACCCTTGTCATCAAGCAGTCGCTGGTAGATGGTTTCAAAATTGAAAATGTAGGGCCCTGAAAACACGGGAATACCCCAGCCGGCAGGCTCCAGGGGGTTATGCCCGCCGCGCTCGATCAACGATCCGCCGACAAAGGCCAGATCACTGGCTCCATACAACATCATCAACTCGCCCATGGTATCCCCGAGATAGACCTGCACCTTGCAGGGATCGTCTCCCAGTGACCGGCGGGCGAGTGTGAGCCCCTTCCGGACCGTTTTCTCGGCCACCGACTCAAAGCGATCCGGGTGCCTGGGAACCAGAATCAGCAGAGCGTCTGGATGTTTTTCCAACACCTTAAGATGTGCCAGCAACAATTGCTCATCCTCGCCGCCATGTGTACTACCGGCAATCCAGACCGGCCGGCCAGCCAGGCCCTGCCTGAGGGCAACGGACGCTGCCCGCACCTCATCCGGAATATCAACATCGAACTTGACGCTCCCCGTCACGGCCACCTTCGATGGCGCAACACCGATTCTCCGGAACCGGTCGGCATCTTTCTCCGCCTGAGCGGCCACCCAGCTGATGCTCTGCATGATGGGTACTGCAAGGCCTCGTATGCGCTGGTACCCGCGCGCAGAACGCTCGGAGAGACGGGCATTGATCAGAAACACGGGAACCTGGCGAGCCCGGCACTGACGAATCATGTTCGGCCAGATCTCAGTTTCCATAATAACCAGTATCCGGGGATTGACCCGGCCCAGGAACCGCCGGATGGCGCCCGGCGTGTCGTAGGGCGCGTAGGCATACCGCACCTGATCGCCGAACAACTTACGTGCCTGGGCCAGCCCGGTATCGGTCATGGCGGTCATCAGGATGGTGATGTCGGGGCTCCGTGCCAACAGGCGCCGGACCATCGGGGCTGCGGCAATGGTTTCGCCCACCGAAACCGCGTGCACCCAGACCACGGATCCGGAGGCCACCGGCACCAGCCCGAGGCGCTGGAACCAGTTTCGTCGCAGCTCCGGCGCGCGCCGGCCGTGCCACCACAGACGCAGCAGAATAAACGGCAGAAGCAGCCTTATCAGCTGGGAATAGATAAATTGCAGCACACAGGACTCCGGGCAAATCAGTGCGCTATCATAGCGCAAAACCCATTGATTTGCTTCCGATTGATCAGACCGGCCACCATGGCACGATTGATCAATTCAGACTTGGCAGGGCCCGCTTTACGTGAACAGGAAATACCGCAAACTACCGCGAAATACGGATTACTCCGCCTACCGCCACCCCCGTTGGTGGCCCACCTGGCTGGGAATCTCGTTGATGTGGTGTGTATCCCGGCTGCCGATCCGCATCCAGTGGTGGTTAGGCAAGCTGGCCGGCTTATTGGCGGAACGCCTTGCCCGGAGTCGCCGGCACATTGCCGAGGTCAACATCCGGCTTTGCTTCCCGGAGCTGACCGCCGCCCAGCAGTCCGCCCTTGTGCGCAAAGCCTTTATCGCCAATGGTATTGGCTTGCTTGAGCTTGGCATCGCCTGGTTCCGCAATCCGGCCAGGCTGACAGGCATTACCCGGGTCCATGGACTGGAGCATTATGAGCAGGCCCTCACCAAAGGCAAAGGCGTCTTACTGCTCGGCGGCCATTACAGCACCCTGGACCTGGGCGGGAGTCTGGTAACCGAGTTCATCGAGGCAGACGTTATGCAGCGGGATCACAACAACCCGCTGATGAACGCCGTGATGACGCGGGCCCGCGAACGTCGCTATGGCAAGGTGCTGGGCGCCAGGGACCTCCGGGGCCTGTTCCGCAGCCTGAAGAAAAACCGGGCAGTCTGGTATGCCACCGATCAGGATTACGGCCGCAAGGACATCGTGTTCGCCCCATTTTTCGGCATTCCCGCCGGCACGATTACCGCTACTTCACGTATCGCCGAACGCAGCGGATGCAAAGTAGTGCCTTTCAGTCACTTCCGCCGGGAAGACGGCCCCGGGTACGATATCTATTTCCACCCGGCTCTGGAGAATTTTCCCAGCGGGGATGACCTACAGGATGCAACAGCGATCAACCAGACTATCGAAAGAGAAGTCCGGCGCGCACCGGATCAGTACCTGTGGATGCACCGGCGCTTCAAGACGCGTCCGGACCCGGACGACCCCGGCTTTTACGGCCGCCGCTGAACCCTATAACCCCGGGGCAACAAGGAGGCGGGCATTCAGTGCCTGACAACCATGCCGAAGCCCAGTGAACAGGACTCAGCCGCACCGGTGGTGTGGCTTCTGACCGACAACAAACCGGGCCACCGGAACCAGCTGAAAGGTCTTGGCAATCGACTTCGGGTGCTCGCCGGAGCAAGCCTGTACTGGATCGACGCCTCTGCAATAAAGGTCCCGATCTGGCGAACCCTGCTGGCCATTGCGCCACCCATGGAACCGGCACTGCCCCACCCCGGTCTTGTGATCGCAGCCGGGGCCGGCACGCACCGGCTATTACTTTCCCTGCGGAAGCTCAGGGGAACCAGAACACTGGTCATCATGAAGCCCGGCTTCCCGCTGTCACTGGTCAGCGGTGCCCTGATTCCTGCCCATGACCGTGTCCAGCCCGATTCCCGGATATTCATTACCGAGGGTGTTGTGAATACCATAACGCCTCTGGCAAAAATCACCGGAAAGCGGGAGGCGCTTTTGCTGATTGGCGGACCTTCACCTCATTTTGACTGGGAGGATGATGCCATCTTCGGGCAGGTGTCCCATCTGATCGGGCAATATCCGGACTGGCGCTGGACCATCAGCAGTTCCCGGCGAACTCCGGAAGCGCTTCGGGACCGACTGGGCGAACTCGCCGGGTTGCGCACTACCGTCGTTCACCCGCAGCAGACTCATGAGGACTGGCTCAACCCTCAGCTTTCTGCCTCACGGGCGGTCTGGGTGACGCCAGACAGTATGTCCATGGTGTGCGAGGCGGCAACCTCGGGTGTTCCGACCGGGCTTTTCGAGTTATCCGCCAGGCCCGGCAGCCGGGTGGCCGAGGGCGTGGACCGGCTGGTCCGGGAGGGATACATTGGTCAATGGCGCGACCATGCCAGCGTTATGGCCGGCAAGGTCAGCCATGATCACACCCTCTGGGAAGCCAATCGTGCCGCCACCTGGGTACTGGAACAGGGACTTCTGCCACAGTATCACAAAGCCAACCAACGCCAGTACAAGGGGGCCAAGCGTTGAAAATTCTCCAGGCACTGCCGGCGCTATACAGCGGTGGGGTGGAAAGAGGAACCGTGGAGTTCGCCGCAGACCTCGTCAAACGTGGCCACGAATCGTTTGTGGTTTCAAAAGGTGGCCCCATGGCCGAGCAACTCCGCGGCCAGGGCTCGAAACACATATTCATGCCCATACACCGGAAAACACCTGCGTCTCTCGGGCAGATCCTGCCCATGCGAAAACTGCTGCTGGCGTTGAAACCGGACATTGTGCATGTCCGCTCCCGAATGCCGGCCTGGATCATTTTTCTGGCCCTGAAAAGCATTCCCGCCCGTGAACGCCCTGCTGTCGTGTCCACCTTTCATGGCATGTACTCGGTCACCCCCTACAGCGCGATCATGACCCGGGCTGATCACATAATCGCCGTGTCCCAGTGTGTGCAGGACTATGTTCTGAACAACTATCCCGTGCCGGAAGAAAAACTGACGGTCATCCAACGGGGCGTGGATGTGGATGCCTTCCGCCAGCGGGAGCTAACGTCACAATGGCTGGACCGCTGGTTCCGGCAATACCCCCAATTGGCCGAACAGAAAATCATCATGATGCCCGGTCGCATCTCACGCTGGAAAGGCCAATTAGACTTCCTGGCCATGATGGCGCAACTGGTGCGGGAACGGCCAGATTGCCATGGCATCATCGTGGGCGGCGCCGAACCCGGCAAGGAACATTTCCTGGAAGAGCTGGAGAAGAAGCGCGCCCACCTGGGCCTGACCGATAAGGTCAGCTTCCTCGGCCAGCGCAACGACATGACCAACCTGTACCTGCTTGCGAATGTGGTCTGCCACATGAGCACCAAACCGGAGCCCTTTGGCAGGACAGTGACCGAGGCTTTGGCCACGGGAACGCCCGTCGTCGCCTATAATCGGGGAGGCGCAGCGGAAACCTTGCAAGCCTGCTTCAAGGAAGGACTGGTGTCACCGGACAATGTCGGGGGCTTCGCCCAGACCGTCTCCCGGCTTCTGGATTCCAAACCGCCGGTGATCGACATTCCCTACCGGTTCCGTCTTGAGGCGCAAACAGAGGCGACGTTGCAGGTTTACGAGAAAGTACTGAAGCAGCCCGCCCACCAAACATGAATCCGCCGAGACGATTAACCATCGCATTTCTCCTCGCAACGCCCGGCACAACCTGGGGCGGTATGGAGCAACATACGGCCGATCTGGCGGGAGCCCTGGCCAACCGCGGCCACAGGGTTCATGTGCTTGGCCACCGGGTTTACCGTGAGAAATTTCCGGCCAACATCGGATTTCATCCGCTACCCGTCCATCTGGGACGCCGTAACCTGTGGTTGCAACTGGCCCTTCGCCAATGCCTGCGCCGGCTGTCGCCGGATATTCTTCACGCCCAAGGCAACAAGGCCGCGCAACTTGCCGGCAAAACCAAAAAACTGGCACGCGTGCGGGTGGGCACGGTTCATGGCACCAAATCCAGCCACAAGGCCTTTGATCGCCTTGACCGGGTTATTGCGGTCAGCCCACAGATTTTCAAAGCTCTACGGCACCTCCACAAGCACCTGATCTACAACGGTGTCGACATCACCAGGCAACTGAAGAATCCGGACGGCGGACCGGCTCTGCCAAAAGGTAACCTGATCAACGTCATTGCCGCCGGGCGACTGGAGCCCGTAAAGGGCTTTGATGTCCTCATCCGGGCCTGGTCGAGGCTAGGCCAGTCTGCGGAGGACTGCCAACTGACCATTTTTGGTGAGGGCAGCGAGCGAAAGCGGCTTGAAGGCCTTATCCGTCAATCAGGCCAGGAAGAACAGATCGCCCTGGCGGGGTTCCGCCAAAATCTGGCGCCGGTTTACAGGCAGGCACAACTGGCGGTAATCAGCTCGGAACGGGAGGGCTTTCCCTATGTGCTGGTTGAGTCTCTGCTGCATGGCTGTCCGGTTGTGTCAACGCCGGTATCCGGGCCCCGGGATATTCTTCCGGCCACGGCTCTCAGCGCGGGGCACAGCGATCAGGACCTCGCAGACCTGCTGTCCAGATCGTTAGCCGACCTGGATGCCCTGAACCAGGCTGAACAACCGGCAATGGCATTTGCCCGGGAAACGCTGACGCTGGAGGCCATGGTGACTCAGACCGAAATCCTCTATCTTGAGGCGATGGCCTGAAATTCCGGAAACTGACACAGGGGACGTGATTGCTCGGACTTGATTAGTCGGGCGTGCGATCTTTCTCGAAAGCCGCCAGCATCTGCAATTCCCTGGCCTTGGCCAGCCGCATGAAGTTCCGGTTGGCGGCCGTGATTGCCACGCCAAGGCCAAACCAGCCGTTCAGTATTTGCCGGTGTATCAGGTAATATTTCAGAAACTTCAAAGGGAACTCCGCAAAAAGCCGGGGGCTCGAAATCTTCCTTCCCTTTTCCGCCAGAAAGCGGGCCTGCTCTGTCGACAACTGACAGTACTTGCGCTCCATCTGCTCCAGCGAAATCAGGGTACGATGCAGGACATCGCCTTTCAGATCCAGTACACGACCATGTTTTACCCGTGGCCGGTCATTATTGCTGTCCTTTTCCGCCTCGATAACGGCCTTGTTGCGGTTGTAGAGCCTCAGGATCTTTTTTGATTTGTCGTGCCGGAATGGATGCCTGGGGTCCGGCTGGGAGAGTACCCAGCGCATTCTGAAGCCCGCGATGTCGGCATCCACAGGCTTTGAAAACAGGCCCTTGATGTTGCTCACCAACTCGTCGGAAAGC
Organism: Halomonas sp.; assembly: GCA_002707215.1. Classification (GTDB taxonomy): domain Bacteria; phylum Pseudomonadota; class Gammaproteobacteria; order Pseudomonadales; family Oleiphilaceae; genus Marinobacter. The sequence continues at coordinate 31,996 of PAKW01000073.1, read as the reverse complement.
ACTTCATCCGCATCCAGGTCCAGCACCCAGTCATTCCGGCACAAACTGGCGGCAAAGGCCTTCTGGCAGGCAAATCCCTGCCAGTCATTGTGAACAAACCGGGCGCCGGCGGCTTCTGCAATTTCACGGGTTCGGTCAGTACTCCCGGAATCGACTACGATGATCTCGTCCACCCAGCCGGAAACCTTTGCAAGCGACTCCGGCAGTCGCAGCTCTTCATCCTGGGTGATGTAATAAACGGACACGGGCAGCTTCATCACAATTCCTGGTGGCTTGGTAATCAGTTTACGGTTTGGTCAGAACAATATCATGGTTGCCTTATGATAAGATGACGCGCCTGATTTTGATGTTTTTCTCGGCATTCTCCAACTCAAGCCCGGAGTGTACAGATGATTCACCCCGTCATTATGGCTGGCGGCACCGGCTCACGGCTCTGGCCGATGTCCCGGCAGCTGAACCCGAAACAGTTCCTGAAACTGACCAACGGCCCCCTGTCGATGCTGCAGGCCACCGTTGCGCGGCTTGAGGGCATGGACGCAGCAAATCCGCTTCTGATCTGCAACGAAGAGCACCGGTTTCTGGCGGCAGAACAGATGCGCCAATCCGGCCACGAGGATACCCGCATTATTCTTGAACCCTGCGGACGCAATACCGCCCCGGCTATTGCACTGGCCGCCCTCCAGTTGTCTGAATCCGTGGAAAACGGCACCGATGATCCGCTGATGCTAGTACTGGCCGCTGATCATCTGATCAGGGACGTCACGGCCTTTCAGGAGGGCGTCAAAAAGGCCATTCCCCTTGCCCGGGAGGGTAAACTGGTTACCTTCGGTATTGTCCCCCACCACCCAGAAACCGGTTATGGCTACATACACCGGGGCACCGAACTGGGGCCAGACAGCTTCCTGGTGGACAGGTTTGTTGAAAAGCCGGACCAGGCAACCGCGAACCGTTACCTCGACTCCGGTGAATACCTCTGGAACAGCGGCATGTTCCTGTTCGGTGCCCGCCGGTATCTTGAAGAACTCGAAGCATACCGCCCTGACATCCTCACCGCCTGCCGTGCCGCCATTGCCGATACCGCCGATGATCTGCACTTTACCCGCATCAACGCCAAACGCTTCGCAGAATGCCCCTCGGATTCCGTTGACTACGCAGTCATGGAGAAGACCGACAAGGCCGCCGTGGTTTCCCTGGAGGCCGGCTGGAGCGATATCGGCTCCTGGTCCGCGCTCTGGGAAGTCAACGACAAGGACGCGAACGGCAACAGCCTGACCGGGGATGTGATTACCCACCAAACGTCCAACACCCTCGTGCGCGCAGACAGCCGCCTGGTGGCAACGGTTGGCGTGGACAATCTGGTTGTCATTGAAACCAAGGACGCGCTGCTGGTGGCCCACAAAGACAGCGTTCAGGACGTGAAAACGGTCGTTGAGCAGATAAAAAATGATGGCCGACACGAACACATGAACCATCGGGAAGTCTACCGGCCCTGGGGGGTTTATGACTCCATCGATAACGGTGCCCGGTATCAGGTCAAACGGATTACGGTGAAACCCGGAGCCAAACTGTCGGTGCAAATGCATCACCATCGCGCCGAACACTGGATTGTGGTCAGCGGTACAGCCCGCGTCACCAATGGCGAAAAAACCTATCTGGTCACGGAAAATCAGTCTACCTTCATCCCCGTTGGGCAAGTACATTCCCTTGAAAATCCTGGGGTCATCGATCTGGAGCTGATTGAGGTGCAGTCTGGCTCCTATCTGGGCGAAGATGACATCGTAAGGTACGAGGACCGGTACGGCCGAAAATGAGCAAGTTCAAGTATTTCGTAATCGCCGGTCTGCTCAGGATTGCCGGCTGGTTTTCTATTGCCGGCGCCCAGCGGGCTGGCCGATTCGTTGGCTACCTGGTGTGGAGGCTGCCAACCCAGTCACGCCAGGTGACCGACATCAACCTGTCGATCTGCCTGCCCGAGTTCTCCGGGCCCGAGCGCGCAGCCATGTCAAAAGCATCCCTGGCCCAGACCGGCATGACCATGCTGGAAGTTCCTCTGATGTGGGAATGGCCGGTGGAGAAATGCCTTGGCCTGATCCGGGAAACCGAAGGCCTGGAACTGATTGACCAGGCCATGGCCGGCAACAGGGGGCTGATCCTGCTCGCGCCCCATCTCGGAAACTGGGAACTGGCCGGCCTCTTTTTTTCCTCACGCTACAAAATGGCGGCACTTTACAGCCCTCCCAATATGCCCGAATTAGAAGACTACATGATCAAGGTCCGGGGGCGCGTCGGTTCCGAGCTCGTACGGGGCGACCGGCGCGGGCTGGCCCGGCTCGTCTCCATCCTGCGGGAAGGTGGCGTTGCCGGCATCCTGCCGGATCAGTCACCCCGGGGTAAAGGTAATGCCTTTGCGCCCTTCTTTGGCATGGAAGTCAAAACCATGACACTGGTTTCAAAGCTGATCCAGCGTACAGGGGCCAATGTCCTGATCACCTATGCTGAACGTCTACCCGGTGCCCAGGGCTTTCGCATCGTGGTCCGGGAAACCGGGCCTGGCCTCGGTGACAGCGATCCGGTTGTCGCCACGACCGCCATGAATCACGCCATTGAACAGTGCGTCCGGGAAATTCCTGAGCAGTATCAATGGGAGTACAAGCGGATGCGTCATCGGCCGCCGGGGGCGATCAACCCCTATAACCCCGACAGAGTCTGCTAGCAGATGAGGACGGACAAAAATTCCATGGCCCAACCAATTCGCCTGCTCCCCACTGCCCTGATCATGGCCGGGCTCGGAGGCGCGCTTCTCTCTTCCAGCATTCTGGCCGCCGCAACTCTGCTTGCGGCAATTGCAGGGCTGGTTTTCATCAAGAACAAGACCTTGCAGAAAACCGGCTGGGACACACCTAAAGAGCTTCGATTATTGCATTTCGCTTTTTGGTTCTTTGTGCTCGTGAGCGCCTTTTCATGGGTTATGGAAGGCTTTGATTACGAAGGCGGAAAAACTCTTGGCACTCACGCACGGCTTATCCTGTTCTGGCCTCTGGTGGTTGCCCTCACCGTTGCAGGGTTCCGGGCTCGCCACCTGTTCCTGACCACGGCCCTCGTTGCATTGTCCACACTGGCGGCCTTGCTGATAGCGCTTGCCACTGACTATCAGAACACCGGAGAGCTACTCAATACCCGTTTTGGTGCTGGCATAAATCCAATCAGCTTCGGCAACCTTGCCTTGCTTGGAGGCGCCCTTGCGCTGGTAGGCGGCTCCTATTTTGCGAGAACTGGCAGAGCAGCAACGGCATTTGCTGTCTTTGGGCTCGGCACAGCAGCAATCACTATTGCCATGCTGTCGGGTACCAGAAGCAACCTCATTGCACTCCCGGTTCTCCTGGCTCTCCTGCTCCCCCTGGTCGGTCGAAAGCTGCGCGCTGCAGGTATTGTGATTGTCGCACTTGTCTCGCTGGCTTTCCTGTTGAGCAATGACCGTATGCATCGGTCCATTGAAAGCGCCATTGGGGACGCGCCCCTCGACTCGGGTATCGAGATACGCCTTGAGCTCTGGCAACTGGCTGCCGATATGTTTATGGAACACCCCTGGACCGGAGTTGGCCTTGGCGGCTACAGCTCCTACATTGAAGCTCTGGCGGAGTCGCACCCCGAACATGCTTACCTGAAGGATTGCTGCACCGGCCACGCCCATAACGACCTGCTCAATAACGCTGCAACCAGCGGCATTCCGGGCGCCCTGAGCTGGGTGTTCCTGATATTCATACCTCTGGTGATTTTCGCCAGGAACCTTTTCAACAGCCATCGCCCGAGTGCTCACATTGCAGTGGCAGGCACCATGGTCAGTGCCGGCTATCTGCTATTCGGGATCACTGAGGCCACATTTAACCGGAGTCTCTTTCTTACGTTCTACTTGCTGGCAATTGCGAGCCTGGCTTCAGCGTTGTTCACGGAACTCCATGCTTCCTGTTTTCGCCAGCGTAAGGTGAAAGTCTCCGCCACGATTATTGCCAAAAACGAGGAAGACCACATTGCAGATTGCCTCAAGTCCGCGCGACTCGTAGCCGATGAAATCATCGTTCTTGATAGCGGCAGTAGTGACCGGACGGCAGATATTGCCAGAGAATATGCCGATGTGGTCGAAGTAACAGACTGGCCGGGATTTGGAATCCAGAAGCAGAGGGCCCTGGAGAAAGCCTCTGGCGACTGGGTGCTTTCCCTGGATGCCGATGAGCGCATTACACCGGAGCTGGCAAGGGAAATCAATCACCACCTCGCAGACCCGGATGCCGACGCCTACAAGCTGCCATGGGCTGTCACCATCTACGGAAAACGGCTGGACTTCGGTCGTAGCGGGCGAGCCCCTCTCAGACTGTTCCGCAGAGAGGGCGTCAGCTTTTCCGATGCACTGGTGCACGAACGGATTCTCATCCCCGAGGGCCGCAAAACCAGAACGCTTCGTGGTCGCCTGACCCATTACACCCATCGGGATTTCGGACACTCCCTTGAAAAGAGTGCCAAATACGCATGGCTGGGGGCGATGGAGAAGCATCGGAGGGGCAAGAAAACCCGGACAATGATCTACCCGACGCTACGAGGGCTGATGACTTTTGTGCAGGTTTATTTTATCCGGTTCGGTTTTCTGGACGGCGCTGTGGGCTATCTTACCGCTATGACATACGCTCAGGTTACCTTTAATAAGTATGCGGGGCTGTGGACGCTCGGCAGATCTCAATCCGATACCTTCCATGAGTAACATCACATTTTATCTCAGGCACCATCTTGTTGTTTTGATATTAACGACTCCTCTTGAATTACATCTGGGATGCTTCGTTGAAAACTAATATCGAGTCTGTTTTAAAGGGACGAACTTTCTCGCTGGTGATGTTCACCTGTGTAGTCGGATTTGTTTTATTCAAACGTTTCTATCGGGATTTGGGCGATGTTTTTATCTTCCTGGTGGTGCTCGGAACCATTGCATCTGTATGCTACAATTTTCGACTTATAAAAAAAGACCCTATATTCATTGCATTTTTTCTATCGCTAATCGTCCCTGTAATAAGCTGGATCAACAGCAAGGTTCAAATACCTGAACTTGCCAAAGACTCTCCGTCCCCCTTCTTGTTTTATGACTTCTTTTTCTTCTGGTTTATCGCGTATTGGACTAATGGAAAGAACGAACGAATCGCTGCCATCCTTCTTGCCTATTGCCTGAGTGTCCTGGGAATCTACATTACTCATTCGCCTGATTTTATAGGGGAAATTGTACGCGGCCTTCGCGGTTCGCGTATTGATTTTGATGTTGTGAATGCCCAGTACACGTCACTTTTCGCGGGTTTTGGATTGATTTCGGCCGCGTTTCTTTTTGTTATTAAGCTCAACCTTTCTCTCAGGCTTGAAGTTCTTAAAAAGCTCGGCGCAGCGACGCTTCTGGCATTTTTTATACTTATTATTCTGATAACTCAGTCAAGGCAGGTGTGGCTTGCCTTGGTTGCATGCATTTTATTTGCCCCATTGGCACACAAATTAATATCTAACTCACGAGTATCAACACGCGCCACTGTCCTAACCTATTCTGCGTTTGCACTAATTATCGCCGCAGCCTCAAGTATCGATATTGTTGAGCAGCGGATAACAACGGAAAAATCCACCATAATAAAAATTGTAAACCTTGATCTGGAGTCTGTTCCCGACTCCGGCAGCATTGGTTTGCGAATTCACCTCTGGCTGGAGGCATGGGAGTGGATCAAGAAGCGCCCCATTCTGGGAAGCGGGGAAGATGCCAGGGAGTTAGTCATAACCGAATCCGAAAAGCTGCCGAAGCTCGTTCGGGATAACTTTACTCATTTGCACAACTCACATTTAGAAACCCTCGTTAGCTTTGGGCTCCTGGGGGCCGCTATCATTTATTTTCTGATCGTCTGGCCTCCCGTTTATACCACTATGGCATCTCCTCACTCAGTTCAAAAAACCTGGAAAGCATTTTCACTCATTGTCGTTATTTTCTGGCTGACCGTGAATTTCTTCGAGTCCTACTTCTACTCAGCAGACGGCATATTCATCTTTTCGGTTTTCTATGGGGTCGTGTACAGCTTCAAGTTTCCGACACCCGTAGCGAAGGGGAATCAGCCTCGGGAAAACCCTCGGAAAAAATATTTCTGCCAAACGTAAAGTTTTCCCCACACACCAAGGTGCTTGGCTTTAACAAAGACCATTCCTGGAGAATCTTTCCAACTGTGCTGGAACCAGTGAACGAGATAGCTTTCGTCCGGGCACTCAAAGTGTATTGGTTCTTGTTGGTAAGGAAAAAAGTATTCTGCAGGCAGCAGCTTGCAACTCTCAACGTCGAGAAGCTTCCTATCCTTTATCAGGTGTGTTGCGATTTGCGGCCCGATATAGAGAGGTGACCTCCATATTTCGTCTTCATAGAACCGGATTAACTCAGCCAGGATTCTTGAGTCAGGCTCTGCATAGATTGCTGCCGTACCTAAATAGCCCACTGTTTCGTACCCAATAACAAACTTTGTGCCGGAAAACAGTGGAAAAGGATCCTTTCGGATCGTTACATCTGTATCGAGATAAAGCCCTCCCTCTTCCTGAAGGATTTTCAAACGAAGGTAATCCGAAACGAAGGCGTAGAGTCCTCGCTCGTAACATTCCTTGGCGAACGAACAAGAGTCAATCCAATTCTGAACCCGATCATTCGAGTCGTTCCACAAGCAGTAATCGAACCCCATTTTCTTCCAGTCATCCAGGCACGCGTGCGACAAAGGTGGCATTTTATCGCCCAGCCAAATAGCATGAATCAAGTTAGGCATCATTAGCCCCTCTCCTTGATCTGTACTTGCTGCCCAAGCAAAGATTATAGAAAAAGCGTCGCACCCTTTCACTCAACATAAACAGTTCTCTATTCAGCCGCATAAACAAAGGTCGGTGACCGGTTTTTTGCTCATACCCAATAATGGACTCAAAACCGAAGTCATGAGATACAAAGCCTGGACTGATCCCCAAACACACCACATCGTTCAGCCAATATCGGTCCATGTAGATGTCCACGGGTAGAAAGATAGGATCTGCGGAAACAAGGAATTTCCGGGCGGCAGCCGGCGTCAGATAATATCCCATGGTGCTCATGGGCCCCTTGGTATATCTCAGGATTTTGAACGGGCCGACCTCGGCCAGTTTATATTTTTTATGGTTTCGAGTTTTATTGTCGAAAAGCCTCAGGCACTCGAAATAGGGTGGCAAGGCAGGAAGAGCCTGTAGAAACGACCGGAAGCCCGCGTTGTCAAACACAACGTCATCTTCAAGGACCACATACTTCTTTTGATCTTCGAGGCAGCTTTTCCAGATATTGTAATGGCTCGCAAAGCATCCAAGCTGCCCCGGCGTCATCGGCTGCCCTTTGGCTCGCAGTCGTTTCGACTCATCGTACATCCTCAACGACGGGTCATTGTCTTTCCGTCCGTCAACACCCCAGAAGAACTCAAAGCCGATCCCTGCTTCATCCAGGGACCTTTTTATTCTGGCCTGCCTATCTGAGGACTGAGATAAAGTTAACACCACCACTTTTACATCAGGATTTGCTAAAAAACTGGCCATTCAAAATCCGTATCCGAATTATTTTTGAGGTCGACATCGGCTTCGCCGTCGACTGGAACTTACCAAAGCATCGCAGCCAGAGCTCAATGCATACAGAAACCTAACGATGCGGAGCTGAGGACCGAAGCTCGCGACGCAATCGTCGCCTAACCTTGAACTTTCTCAGCAGATTCAGCGGTTTTTTTCGTAACCCTCCCTGTTTAACGGTCACGAAGTCGTTCACTGCATTCAGTACTCGCTCGCTGGAGCAGCCGTCCCGAAAGCTGTGAAGATCCGAGCAAAGAGCCCGAGTTGCATCAATCAGATCCATAGGATACTGCAATGCCTTCTCAAGAGCGGGCTCTACCTCCTCCACTTTGTCTACATCAATCAGATAGGGGCCTGGCATTTTTGTCCTGTAGGTGACCACTGGCCGGTCGAGAAACATAAACTCAAACATGATTGAAGAGGTATCACACAGCATGACGTCCGCTTCAGGCAGTATCGGGAGCAAGTCTTCATCACTCTCCACAAAACGCAGGTTTTCACCGGCCAGATTCCGGTACTGTTCCACCACCCCGGAATCCATCTTGGGATGAAGGGTAACGATGAACTTCCAACGACCACTTCTGGATAGTTCACTGATTTTTTCCACCAGTTGCGGCGCAGAGGTAACTGATCGACTGAATGTTGATGCATAGAACACTACTGGAAGCTCTCCTTCTCCGAGCTCCCTTGGACCGCGCACTGGCTGGGATAATAACGGATCCAGCTTGGGCCAGCCGGTATGGGCCACTGCGAAATGACGATGCATCCTTGCGAGTTTCTGAAACTTTGCGGTGTCGCGTTCAGCATGGGTACAGTACAGATCGAACCAGCCCCGGATCCGGTAATGATCACTGTCATCTTCGCTGCTGTGGCCACGCTTGTTTCGTGCCATGCCATGAAACACTTCAACTTTGATACCCGGAAAGAAATAAGGCACCCAGTCACCGGGCACAAAGGTGGCATCAGCCTTGTAGTCCATCACCTCTTTAACGGTCGCGAGGCGACGTTCATCGGGAAGAAGGGGCGCTGTGGAGCAGCCCGCGACAAACCACGCTGCTTCATCGCCCCGCCGACGGATCTCATCCTGAAGCGGGCGAAGGATTGAATAGGAATAGGGTTGATTGACAAAAAAAAGATACCGGCGCATTCAGCCCCTGCCCGTCAGTGTTTTGTAGAGCTCACCCGTCTCTCTGACGGTTTGTGAGGTGTGAAAATTCCGGCCGATCCTTTCCCTCGCGGCTTGCCCAAGCCTCGACGCCAGCTCCCTGTCACGATACAGCCGTTCAATGGCGGCCGACAATTCTCCGGAATTGCTGGGGCCAACCACCAGGCCACTGAGCCCGTCTTCAACCAGTTCCGGCATGCCACCGACATTGGTCACGACAGGCGCCACCCCATAGGCCATAGCTTCGATAACGGCCCTGGGCAGTCCCTCCCGCTCTTTTGATGGCAGGACAAACACATTGCTGGCAGCGGCAATGGCAGGCGCATCATTTCGGAACCCGGTAAAGTGGATGCGCTCCGGATGAGAAGAGCCGGCTGCCAGGGCCTGAAGCTCATCATTGTTGATCACATCCCCGACCAGCAGCAGGTGGGCATCGACATCGGCCGGAAGCTCACCCATGGCATTGATCAGGACATCAAACCCCTTTCTGGGGCTGTTCCGCCCGGTACAACAAATCACGAAGGCGTCTTCCGGGACACCAAACTGTGTCAGGTCTGCCGGTGTAGCCTGATACCACCCCAGGTCATGGCCTTTATAGATTCGCTGGAGCTTTCTGTCCGGAATGCGCATCCAGAGAAAACGCAGACTCGCCAGATAATCCCTGATCGCATCGGCAACGCAGACGATCTTGCTGACCCGCGGATGCAAAAAGGTAATCCATGACTCCGGGTTAAGGAAACTGATGTTTCCGATTACCCCACGGTAGGCCACCACCTTGATGTCCGTTCCCCGGGAAGCACGAAGCCCGCAGGCCAGCGCCCTCGGGTTGTAGGCATGAATCACCTCATAATTCTTTTTGGAAAGCTGATCACGGATGGCTGATACGCCGCCCTTGTCAAACCGGCTTTTCAAAGCCATGGGCTGGGCAACCACCCCTTCGTCCAGCAGGCGTTGATAATTCCGGCCCTTGGGGTTGCACATGACGTCGACATCAAAGCCGACCTTCTTCAGACCGATAAAAAGCTCGGACTCCGGACGATCACACGCATCCGTCAGACAAAGGACCGACGGTAATGATTCGCCTTGCTGTGGATTGGTCAAGTGGCCATTCCCCTGTTGTATCCGTTCAAAAATGAAACCCAGACCTGCTCACGGACCTGCGCACCGGCGACCTTTACCAGTGATCGGGAAAATCGTTCAAGGCTGGCCTTTTTCCAGCGGGCCGGGGTACCGTCCTTCATCAGCCGGCCTTTGTCGAAATCGATAAGAAAATACTCTCCGCTCCGGACAAGCACATTGAAACAGTTGAGATCCGCATGCATGACGCCGGCATCGTGAAACCGGCGAATGGTTGTCCCAAGCGATTCCCAGGCCTGACTGTCCAGCCTCAAAATCAGCTCTGCCAGAGGCACGGTATCCTCAAGCTGCTCGATCATGATGGCAGCCCGGTATTGTACCGGTGAGAGCTTCCGGTACCAGGCCGCGACAGGGCGAGGCACCGGAAGCCCGAGTGTCATCAGCATGTTCAGCAAACGGAACTCGGCAAAAGAACGTACTTCCGATTCACCCATGTAAGCGTAGGTATGTTGCGCCACCCTGGCCATCAATCCGCCACGGCGATACTCCCTGAGAACCAGCCTGTCATCTCCGGCCCTCACAAACCAGGCGCCGCCCCGGCCACCACTGCTCACCGGCCGGGCCTTATCGCCCCAATAGTCGGCATTGAACCAGTCAGCAGTAACCCTGCCCCGATAATCGGGATGAACCAGCATTGCAGAGCCTTCTTCCCGACTACAGATTTCAGACTCCACCATGCTGGCACCCGGTCACCGAAATAAAACAAGAGGACAAGTCATACCCGCACGCGCTGGGACGGATAAGCGCGAGTAAGATAGAATGGCCGCCAGTTTACCAATGATTGCCGGCAAAGCTCCACAGCACCGGGCGCCAACCTGAAATGGTTCAAGATTTGATGAAATCCATCTGCATTCTTCGCCTCTCCGCCATCGGCGACGTAACCCACGTGATACCGGTGGTTCTGAGCCTTCAGGAACAGGTTCCCGGAGCGAAGATCACCTGGGTGATTGGCAAGATCGAAGCCAATCTGGTGAGAGACCTGCCAGGTGTCGAATTCATCATTTTCGACAAAAAGGCCGGTCGCAGGGGCTACTCCGACCTTCGCAAGAAGATGCAGGGTCGAAAATTTGATGCGCTGCTTCACATGCAGGTGGCTTTTCGCGCCAATCTGGCGGCTGCGTGCATTCCGGCAAGCGTTAAGGTCGGTTATGACAAGGCCCGAAGCAAGGATTTACATAGTTTGTTCATCAATCGTCGGATCAAACCTGCCCCGCAACAGCATGTCCGTGACTGCCTTGCCAGCTTTCTTGAACCACTTGGACTGTCGCCTGCGCCGCCGCGTTGGCAGATTCCGTTAAGCGAGGAGGACCATCACTTCGCCCGGGCTCAGTTGGCGACAGAACAAAGGAATCTTGTCATCAGCCCCTGTGCCAGCCACCCGCTGCGCAACTGGCCGGCTGAGCGTTACGCACAGCTCGCCGATCATGCCATCAGGGAACACGGAATGAAGGTTATTCTGGTGGGCAGCCCCGCCCCATTCGAGGCAGAGTATTGCGCTGCCATCGAAGCCGCAATGACGGGAAAAGCCCACAACATCTGCGGCAAGGACACTCTGAAGCAACTGGCCGCCCTGATAAGTCGCGCCGATCTGGTGGTGGCACCCGATACCGGGCCGGCGCATATTGCCAGCGCCGTTGGCACCGATGTGCTTGGGCTGTTTGCCGCGAGCAACCCTTACCGCTCCGGGCCCTACAATTCGCTGGAGTGGTGTGTGAATCGCTACCCGGAAGCACTGGAGAAGTTTACCGGAAAAACGGTCGAGCAGGCGCGCTGGGGGGCCAAGGCAGAGTTTGAAGGGGCTATGGAATTGATTACCGTCGAGGATACAATCGCCGTACTGAACCGGTGGATCGAGGCCCAGCGGGTGGCGGAAACTGAACACGGGGTCAGATGAAAGCGTTCATCTGACCCCAGACTTCAATCTGGCGGTTACCTGCGGGCGGTGTAGTCCTGGTAGGACTTTTCTTCCACGAAGCGGGAGCCCAGAGCCAGGTTCACGTCTTTCTTGATGGCAGCGCGCCTGTCGTTGGTCACATAAACTGCACGCGCCAGCTCAATAAACCGGGGCCCGAAATCCTGGGCCGCTTCCTGATCACGGATATCGTCTTCAATCACCCACAGCTCTTCGTTTACCACTTTCAGCTGCTTGCGAAGATCGGCGATTTCCGCAGCCTTGTCCTTGACGGCCTCATCCCAGGTGGCACTCAGCTCATCCAGCTCAAGCCGAACATTCTTGAGCTTTGCCTCATCCCTGATGCGCTCGGATTTGATCTCGAGAATGGTAATTTTGTCCAGCACTTCACCGAAAGATACCGGTACCGTGATTACGTCTGCCATGTGCTCGTCCCGCCGATCAATAGGATTGGTTAAACAACAAAGCCGCCGGGCTGAAGCAGTCAACGGCGGCTTGAGAATTTTTCTGGTATCAGCCTTTAACGTGAGTCAGCCAACCACTGTGCTTGGCCAGTTTGCCCTTCACCGCATCAAAGTACATGCCCTGGAGCTTCTCGGTCACCGGGCCACGCTTGCCGGCGCCGATCACCCGGCCATCCAGCTCGCGGATTGGAAGCACCTCAGCCGCAGTACCCGTAAAGAAGGCTTCATCAGCAATATAAACCTCATCGCGGGTAATCCTGCGCTCCTTGACCGGAATGTTCAGTTCCCGGGCAAAATCCAGAATCGTGGCGCGGGTGATCCCCTCCAGACAAGACGTCAGCTCCGGCGTATGCAGCACGCCATCGCGCAGGATGAAGATATTCTCACCGGAGCCTTCGGCAACATAACCTTCGTTATCCAGCAGTAGGGCCTCTTCGGCACCGCCGGAGATGGCTTCGTTCAAGGCCAGCATCGAGTTGATGTAGTTGCCGTTGGCCTTGGCCTTGCACATGGTGATGTTGACGTGGTGGCGGGTGTAGGAGGAAGTGCGCACTTTGATCCCCATTTCCTTCGCTTCCGGCGACATGTAGGAGGGCCAGCTCCAGGCCGCAACCATCACGTGTACCTTCAGGTTGTCGGCTCTCAGACCCATCCCCTCAGAGCCCAGGAACACCATGGGGCGCAGGTAGGCTTCGTCCAGGTTGTTTTCGCGGACCGCCGCGCACTGGGCTTCATTCAGCTCATCCCTGCTGAACGGCATTTTCATGTTCAGGATGTGGGCTGAACGAAACAGTCGATCAGTATGCTCTTTCAGGCGGAAGATAGCCGGGCCATTCGCGGTGTTGTAGGCCCGCACACCCTCAAAACAGCCCAGGCCGTAGTGCAGGGTGTGAGTCAGGACGTGGGTCTTGGCTTCCCGCCAGGGAACCATTTCACCGTCCAGCCAGATAACACCATCGCGATCAGCCATCGACATTCTTCATTGCTCCTAAAAACGCGTTTTTCGGGGAACCGGCATTCTAGCAGGAAAATCTGCCGGAATTGAATTTGCCTCAGGCATCAATCATGACTTTTTTCCACATGGCGCGGATGTACTCACGCTCCTCTGTAAAGGCATCCCCCTCGACCTGACTGTTGAGATTCTGAAGCGCCCGCCGGTGGATGGTGGAGCGAAGGGCAATGAAGGATTCCCGGAGTTTTTCGGCATCTTCCACAGCCATCACCCCGGCCCTGCCCAGCTCTTCCATCTGGCGGATGTTGTCGGACCACTGTGTCAGCTCCGGATGGTCGGCACTCCAGGCCAGCATCAGGTATTGCACCATGAATTCGATATCGATGATGCCACCGGCATCATGTTTGATATGGAACACCTCGGCCCGCCGGCTTTCCGGCGTGCCCAGGCTGGCCCGCATTTTCTCCCGCATCTCGACCACATCAGTACGAAGCCTGTCCCGGTCCCTGGGCTGGCACAGGATGTCATGGCGTATGGATTCAAAGGCTTCAAGGGTTTGCTCGCATCCGGCGACACCCCGGGCACGGGCCAGGGCCTGATGCTCCCAGGTCCAGGCATCCTCGCGCTGGTATTTTTCAAAAGCCTGCAAAGTGCTCACCAGCAGGCCGGAGTTACCAGACGGGCGCAAGCGCATATCCACTTCGTAGAGCTGGCCGGACGGCGTCTGGGTATTGAGGATATGAACAATCCGCTGCCCCAGCCGGGTATAGAACACTGCATTGTCGATGGGCTTTTCACCGTCGGTGGCCAGTTCCGGATCAGCCTTATGCACGAACACCAGGTCGAGATCGGAGGTATAGCCAAGTTCGATCCCGCCCAGCTTGCCATAGCCGATGATGGCAAAATCCGTCTCACAGGCCGAGCCATCTGCCCTGCGCGGGTAGCCGTGGCGGCTGACCAGATTGGCGAAGGCCACATCCACCACGTGGTCCAGGACCACCTCGGCGATCCAGGTCAGGTAGTCACTGACCTTCATCAGCGGCAAAGTGCCTTTCAGCTCGGACGCCGCTACCCGCAATATGTGGGCTTTCTTGAAATGGCGCAGGGATTCCATCTGCTCTTCAAGATCCTCAAAGGGAATCCGTAGCATCTGTTGGCGCAGATCATCCTGCAACTCGGCCTTGGCCGGCGGATGGTAGAGACTCTCGGCGTTCAGGAGCTCATCCAGCAGCAGTGGCGTTTCCGCCAGCTGGCGGGCGATCCAGGGGCTTTCACTGCACAGGCCAACCAGCTGTGTGCGTGCGCCCGGGTTTTCCAGAAGCAACACCATGTAAGCGGTTCGCCGCAGAATGGCCTCCACCAGTTGCAACACCCGGGACAGGGTCTCCGAGGGGTTCTCAACCCGGGTGAGCGCCTCCAGAAGAACGGGCATGAACTGATTAAGCCGCTTCCGGCCCTGGGTCTGAAGGGTCTGCACGGTCCGGTTGTCACGCAGTTCCGCCAACTCCGCAACGGTTCTCTCCGGGTTCTCATAACCCCGGGACTTCAGCCACCCGATGGCGGTGTTTTCATCCATTTCCGCCAGCCAGAGCTCGAACCAGCCTTCATCCAGCGATGCCGGGCCTTCCTCTTCGCCTTCTTCAGTGGCAATGATATTTGAGAAGTGGGTGGCAACGCGTGCCCGATGCTCCCGGAGCGTTTCCTCACAGGCCTGCCAGCTTTCAAAACCCATGATGGTGGCCACACGGGCCCGGGACAAATCGTCCTCCGGCAGAAGCTGGGTCTGCTTGTCCTCCACGCCCTGGAGCGCATGCTCCAGATTACGCAGGAACACGTAGGCGTCACGGAGCTCCCGTACCACCGGCGATGGCAATAACTCCAGGGCCTCAAGCTCCTGCAGAATCACCAGCAACTTCCGCTGCTGGAGCTCCCGGTCACGACCACCACGAATCAGCTGGAACGCCTGGACCACAAACTCGATCTCACGGATACCGCCGCTGCCGAGCTTGATGTTGTTTTCCAGCCCCTTGCGGCGTACCTCCCGGCCGATCATGGCTTTCATACTGCGAAGCGATTCAAAGGCACTGAAATCGATGTACTTGCGGTAGACAAAGGGGCGCAGGCTTTCCATCAGCACCTGCCCCGCCCTCTGATCGCCGGCCACCACCCGGGCCTTGACCATGGCGTAACGCTCCCAGTCGCGGCCCTGGTCCTGATAGTAGGTTTCCAGGGCAGCAAAACTCAGAGCCAGGGCACCGCTCTGGCCATAGGGCCGCAGACGCATATCCACGCGGAACACGAACCCGTCTGCGGTTATCTGGTCAAGAGCCTGTATCAACCGCTGACCCAGGCGGATGAAAAACTGCTGATTATCGAGGGGGCGAGGCCCTCCATGGGTCTCACCCTTACCCGGAAAGGCAAAGATCAGGTCAATATCTGACGACACGTTCAGCTCACGCCCACCCAGCTTGCCCATCCCGAGAACAACCATTTTCTGGTCTGCCTCTTCGCCCGTCACCGGGTCCGCCCCCTTGGGCGTGCCATACTGCTCACAGGAATCCCGATAGAGCCAATCCAGCGCGCCGTCAATGCAGATGTCGGCGAAGGCGCTGGTGGCCGCCATGGTCTCTGCCAGGTCGGCCCAGCGCATCAGGTCCCGCCAGATCATGCGGAACTGGGACTCCCTGCGGAAGCGCCTGAGAGCCGAATGCAGCGCAGGCTCGCCGTCCACTTCGTTCAGATAGTCCTGCCATCGCTGCTTCAGGTACTCAGGGGTTGTCGGCTCCGTCAGCAGCCTCGATTCAAGCAGCGTCAGCACCTGCTCAGGATGCCGCTCAAGGGTCTCGCGCAGGAACAGACTTCGGGACAGCGCATCGGCCACCACAGCCTCGCTGATTTCGTCATCCGAAATCAGCCATCCCGGGACTCCGTCCGGAAACACCGAATGCCAGCACCTGGCGACATCGTCGGCCAGCGGTTCCGGAAGGCTGTGCCATGGCTCGGACATAATGCAAACCCCTGTCTCTCTGTTATATTTCCGGTACTGTATAACGAACCCGCCCGCAACTGAACAGGCCGCCGACACGGATGCTACGAAACCGCCGCCCCCTGAATCCGGAGCACCAGGAAACCCATCTGCCCATGGGTGGGATGATCCGACGCCGCATGAAGCGCCTGTTTGCCATACTCGCCGTGTTGCTCGCAGTCCAGATTCTGATCATCTGGGCGGTCGAGGACCTTTCCCTTTTCGAGGCCGCCTGGCTCACGATGACCACTCTGGTTACGGTGGGTTATGGCGACTATTCACCCCAGACCCTGACTGGGCGATTCAGTACCATTGTGTTGATGTTCATTTCAGCAATAACTTTGCTGACACTGATTGTCAGTGATTATATCGAGTACCGGTTTTATCGCCGGGAGCGCATTCTGGCAGGAAGATGGATCTATAAAATGAATGACCACATTGTAATTATCAACACCCCCCAGAACGGTGGGCAGCAGTACTTCATGCGGTTCGCCTCCCAGATCCGGGCAATACCGGGTTACGAAACCATTCCGATCATGATCCTGACCCAGCAGTTCCCCATGGGCCTGCCAACCGAGCTGTCTGACATTGGCGTTGTGCACTATCACGGTGCCGGTTTTGATCCGAAGGCACTCAAATCGGTTCGCGCTGGCAGCGCGAGACACATTATCGTGCTTTCCGCCGATGAAGCCGACCCCTACTCCGATAGCCTGACCTTCGACATCGCCCACCGGCTGGCAGAACAGAACCTGGGAAATCACACCATTGTTGAATGTGTAGACGACAGCAACCGGGGGCGCTTCAAGACACTGGGAATACGCGCCGTCATCCGGCCGGTGCGGACCTATCCTGAAATCATGGTGCGCTCACTGGTGGCTCCGGGATCGGAAAAGGTTCTGGAAGACCTGTTCAACTACGAACACGACCACCCCCACCGATACGATCTGAAACTGGACGACCTGAACTGGGCCGATATCGTCAGCGCCCTGATACGCCATGGCATCGGCACCGCCCTGGCCTTTATTGATGAGGACAACGAAGTGGTCTGCCAGCCGCCAACCGACCAGGTGATTGAAGGTAAGGGATTGATCGTGCTGGTCAACTCCAATGAAACGCCCGATGTAGCGCTGGTGGAAGAGGCCCTTGCGCGCTACCGCGAATTCATTAACAAGTGGCACGATCTGCAGGAACAGGCTGCGAAGAAAGAAAATTCAGAAGAACCGTGCCCTTGACAAGTAGTCGGCGGATTTTTGTCAAGGGCACTGGCCTGCGGCAATCGCCAACTGAAGCTGCCCCAGTTCCTTGCCTGAAACCAGATCACGGACCGCCGTGCCGTCGGCCAGCGCAGTCACCACCTGCTGGTACAGCTCCCCGACGCCGAGCTCACCGGCCAGCCGGCCAATCGCATCCAGACGCCCCCTGGCAAAGCACAGGCGCTCGCCGGTCAGCCATGAAACACTCAAAAGGAATAGAAAATCATTCACTGCCAGATCTGATATTTTCCCCGCGTCCGGAACCGGATGATAAAGCCCCGCCAGGTGGTATCCCTGCTCTGCCTTGCTGACCAGGTTCAGGAACACCGGCACTTCGTCCGCCAGCCTCCGCGCCCACGCAAGCAATGCCGACGAAGCCCCCGACTTGAGTTCAAATTCAATCTCATTAAGCGGAAGCGACTGACCTCCGGCGACAATCACGCCGGAATCGATGGCCACCTCGATCACGCTGTCCTCCTGGTCAACCATAAGCACGCGGCGCTCAAAGTTGGTCTCGAACACCGGCTGCAGCCCGGCAAGGTTCACGCTCTGCCCCACCGGCGTATCCGCAATCAGGCCCGGTTTGAGTTTTGGGCCAACGAGCGGCCACTCCCATTCCTGGCGCCGGTGGGCACCATCTACGAACTCGCCCCGGGCTTTGAGAGTCTGGATGAACTGGTCACCGGCCTGACGAATCCGCAGGGCCACCTTCCGGCGATTGAGGTCTCCGGCAGGCGTGTCGAAGTAACGGTTAACCAGCGTCTTCACGGCGCCCGCCCTGACACCTTTCTGGGCCGAGAGCCACGCCCCGGCCTGATTCAGCGCGTCCGGGGCGAGGGTTAACTTGATTTCCAGTTCTTCCGCCATGCACTTTCCACCGGTATTGAGAGAAATAAATTGTCCGAGCCTTACCTGCCCCCTAAAAGTGACTTCCTGTTCAAGCTCGATTAAAGAAGCGAGCCTACAATATATAACGATATAGCGCATTGCAGACAAAACTAATCCGCTGATGAAATTAAGGAGGCGTGGCACACGCCCCGACCCACCCTCACCAGCAACAAGACCCATTACCAGAGAGGTTCTGATCACATGAGTCACGAACATGTTCATTTGGATCCCGAATCCAAGGACAAGCGAGTTGCTATCGCAATCTGGGCAAACGGCATCCTGACTCTGGCACAGATCGGGGGAGGCATCTTTGCCGGCAGCCTGGCGCTGATCGCCGACGCCTTGCATAACTTTTCGGATATGGTATCGCTCGTCATTGCCTTTGCCGCCCGGAAAATTGCCCGCCGTCCAGCGGATTCACAAATGACCTTTGGCTACGGGCGGGTTGAGATTGTCGCAGCCCTCATCAACTACACCTCACTGATTATTATCGGGCTCTACCTGGTCTATGAGGGCGGCATGCGGATCATCGATCCTCCGGAAATCAAGGGGTGGTGGGTCGTCTGGCTTGGCGGTATCGCCCTGGTGGTGGACACCTTGACGGCATTGCTGACCTACTCAATGCAGAAAGGCAGCGTCAACATCCGCGCCCTCTTTCTTCACAACCTTTCCGATGCACTTGCGTCGGTCGCCGTAGTCATTGGCGGGACTCTCATTCTGCTTTACGACATGCGGTGGGTGGATCCGGCCATCACCATTGGCATTGCCGGATACATTCTCTACCTTGGCCTGACGGAAATCGGCGGGACCATCAGAACACTCATGCTGGCCAGCCCGGAGGATATCGACACCGAAGCCGTCATCCAGGCCCTGTCGGATATTGACGGCGTTATCGGCCTTCATCATGTGCATTTCTGGCAGATGGGCGAGCACGAGGCGTCGCTGGAGGCCCATGTGGTCATTGAGGAAAACGCGTGGGGTCAGCTTGAGAACACCAAGTACAGGATAAAACAGGCTCTTGAGCAGAATTTCAACATACAGCATTCGACGCTGGAGTTCGAACACCCCGACTACCTTCACAGGAATGCCCGGACCTTTGGACACGAGTAACTCATAAGGCGCCTTGAATGTGGCTTCGCGTTCAAGCTCGTTTAAGGAGGGTGAACTATCCTGTTTCACCGTTAATGGAAATTATCCACCATCATCCACCAATGGGATAGCAGATATGGGAAACATGCCGAGACGGTTTGGTCGATTGATGACAGTATTTGTCGTGAGCACCTTTCCTGTCTGGACTTTCGCGGGCAACAGTGTGTCTCTGAGTGACTACCAGAAGGTGAAGGAGGAGCAAGCCCTTTCGCTGGGCGAGGCACTTGCCACGGCCTTTGAAAACAACCCCGTTCTGGCCTTGCAAAAATCGCGGGTTGCCGGGCAGCGTGGGCAGGTTGTGCACTCCGGGCGACTGACGCCGAGCAATCCGGTGATTTCGGTTCAGGGAGAAAAGTACCCCTCGCGAATTCCGGATAATATCAACTACCAAGTCCGGCTTAGCCAGGAAATCTGGATGGGCAACAGGAGGGACCTGGGAAGGGACCGGGCAACAAACGAGCTGACTGCCACAGAGCAGGATCTTGAGTTTTTACGAATCGCGACGGCGGCCCGCGTGCGTTCCGCGTTTTTCAACGTGGTTTTGGCGAGGGAAGAGCTGGCAACCGCAAAACGGGCGGTCGACCTCATGGAGCAGACCAGTGAAGTGATTGAGACCTCGTATCGCCAGGGCAAAATGACAAAAATGGATGTCAATACTGCTGTGATCGGACTGGCAAGGGCAAAAAGCCAGCAAGCGGCTGCCGGCCGGAGGCTTGAGGACCGACGGCTGGAGCTGGCGGAAGTGCTGGGGATTGATCCCGGCCTCGCGCTCGATGTCAGGGGTGACTTCAGCCCGGCACTGACCGATCTCCCGGAAGACGACCGGTTGATTGAGGTGGCTCTGCAGCAGCGAGCAGACCTTCAGGCCGCTGCGAAGCGAATTGCCGCCAACGAGTCAGCACTGGACATCGCCGAAAGCCTGACAACCCCCAACCTGGAGGTTTTTGGTTTTTATCAGCGCGATCTGGGAGACAACGTGGTGGGTGGCGGAGTATCGATTCCGCTGGCTATCACGCACCGCTACAGCGGGGAGCGCATGGACGCCGCCGCCGGATTGCAAGCCGCGGAGATTGAAGCGGAAAGCCTGAGGCTGTCGATAAAGCGCAGCGTATTGTCGGCAATCGCTCAGTACAAGGCGGCGAGAACCCAGCTTAGGCAGATGAGCAAATCGATCCTGAGGCGCTCCGAAGAGACCTTGCAACTGATGCAGCAAGCGCTTGCCGCCGGCAAGGTTGGCGCAGCAAGCCTGTTGTCCGCGCAGGATAACCTCCTCGCGGTTCGCAACGAATACATCCAGGTTCAGAAAGATTACATCCGGGCAACGCAAGCTCTGGAGATCGGCACCGGCGGGGCTGTTTCCATGGGCGTATCACCTTAGCGGGCCATTGTCGTTTACCCATCTCAAGTTCCAACTTTTCCCAAGGGATAATCTTATGCTGCAGAAAAAAATCCTTACCTGTCTGACGGCCGTCCTGGTGGCCCTGGGTTTGCCGACAACAGGATATGCACAAGAAAGTAATCATCAAAATGAAAAGAGTGAGCAACACCAACCCGCGGGCGGAGACGAACATGCGGGTGAGGAAGCCCAGAACAAAAGGCGCATCCACCTGACCTCTGAACAGGCCGCACTGCTTGATATTGAAACCATGCCGGCGCCCTCCGGCCGCGCGGAGTCTTTGGTTTCCGCTCCGGTTGAAATTCAGTTTGTTCCCAGCCAGGTCGCAACCGTTGGCCCGTTACTGGAGTCCAAAGTGGCCGAAATCAAAGTCGATCTCGGCGATAAGGTCCGCAGCGGGGATGTGCTGGCAATCCTATCAAGTGTCGGGCTCGCAGATATTCGTTCCAGGCTCAAGTCACTGGAAGCCCGGAAAGTGACGGCCGAAGCCGAATTCAAACGGGAAAAAGAACTTGAGGAACAAGGAATCTCCAGTGAAGAGGACTACCTCTCGGCCAGGGCGTCGTACCTGACGACCATCGCGGAACTTGAAGCAACCCGGGAAAAACTGAAAATCTTCGGAGACAGTGCCGCGGGCAATGGCGGGCTTGCCGGCTACGCGCTCAGGTCTCCGATATCCGGCGTCGTTGAAAAGCTGGATGTCAGCATCGGCCAGACACTGACACCAACCGATACGCCGTTCATGGTAGTAAATACCTCCTCCGTCTGGGCAATGATCAAAGTCAGCGAGACCGACATTGGCCAGGTGAGCCCTGGAGACGAAGTACGGGTTACGACCAGAGGCAAGTCGGAATCCTATCACCCCGGAAAAGTGACATGGATTTCACGCGTTCTGGATCGCGAGTCTCGCACCATAGCTGTCCGCGCCGAAATCAAAACCCCGGACTCCAGGCTACGACCCTACAGCTTTGCAACGGCCGAAATCATGACACAGCCGGAAAGCACGGTCCCGCTGGTTCCCCGGGATGCCGTGCAGACCATTGATCAGCAGGACGTTGTTTTTGTGCCGGGAAAAGAGCGGGGAGAGTATGAAGCCGTCCCGGTCACGCTTGGCGATGAAGCCAATGGCTGGATAGAAATCCGCTCGGGAATTGAACCGGAAACACCGGTTGTATCCTCGGGTGCGTTCGATCTTATGTCCGCGATAACATCCATCGGTCGCAGCGCAAGCCACTAAGCCGGAGAACCTATGATCAACGCTATTGTTAACTACGCACTGAGTAACCGGCTGATGACAATCGTGGCTGCTTTGGCAGTTATCGTGGCCGGCTATTTTTCGTTCAACAAACTGCCGGTGGATGCGTTTCCGGATGCCACTCCAACCATGGTGCAGGTCTTCACAGCCAGCCCGGGGCTGTCTCCGGTTGATGTCGAAACACTGATTTCATATCCGATTGAAATCAGCATGTATGGCATTCCCAAACTGGAAAAGGTGCAGAGTACCTCTATTTTCGGCTTGTCCCGGGTGACCATCTATTTTAAGGATGGAACCGACATCTATTTTGCCCGCCGACTCATTATGGAACGCCTGGCGGAAGCAAAAAGACAGATCCCCGAAGGGATGGGCGAGCCTGAGTTGGGGCCTATCACCACCGGGCTTGGCCGAATCCTGATGTACTCGCTTGCTGAAGAAGAAGGCGGGAACTTCAGTCTGCAGGAGATGCGCACGATTCAGGACTGGCTTATCAAGCCCCAGTTACGGACGGTACCGGGTGTCACTGACGTACTGTCGATTGGCGGCGACGTCAAGCAGTATCAGGTCAATATCAATGCCAGGGCCCTGCAGGCACGGAACCTGACCGTCGCGGATGTGCGTCGGGCGCTGGCGGGCAACAACCGGAACGTCGGCGCCTCATTCATAACCCGGGGCGGCGAAGAATATATCGTTCGTGGCTACGGGTGGATCAATCCCGGAAAGGAAAATCTCGACGACATCCGGAATATTATCGTATCAAGGCCTGATGACACGCCCGTGTATATAAAGGATGTTGCCTCAGTCGCCCTGGGGCCCGCCATTCGCCGGGGCGCTCAGGTTTCCGGCGGCAAGGAGTCGGTTGGCGGCTATGTCATGAAGCTGATTGGCACCAACACGAGCAAGGTGCTGGAAGACGTCGACACGAAGATCGCCGAACTGAACGAGTCATTGCCCGAGGGCCTGTCCATAAAGCCTTATTACTCGCAGGCAACACTGGTCGAAAAAGCGATTGGTACCGTCGAAAAGGCACTGCTTGAAGGGGCGATTTTTGTTCTGGCATTTCTCTATCTGTTCCTTGGCAACATCCGCTCCACGCTGATTGTTGTACTGACGCTTCCGCTCTCGGTACTGATCGCATTTATAGCAATGGGTTTTACCGGCTTGTCGGCAAACCTGATGAGCCTGGGGGGGCTCGCGATCGGCATTGGCATGATGGTCGATGGCGCCGTGGTAATGATCGAGAATATATTCCGGCACCTTGAGGAGCGATCAACCGAACAGATCAGCATCGCACGCCTTGTCGGTGAAGCTGCACGGGAGGTCGCGCGGCCTATCGTTTTTGCCATTGGTATCATCATCATTGTCTTCCTGCCCCTGTTCACCCTGCAGGGTGTGGAAGGGAAGCTGTTTTCCCCGATGGCCTATACAATCAGTTTTGCCCTGATCGGCGCCCTGATCCTGGCGCTTACACTGGTGCCCGCGCTGGCGTCACTTGCGTTCAAAATGGGTGTCGTACACAAGGAACCACGTCTGGTTCTGGCCCTGGGCCGGCTCTATGAACCGGTGGTCAACACCGTGGTAAAGGCCCCCAAGCTGGTGATGGGCATTGCCGTTCTTGCTTTCGCGGGGAGCCTGCTCCTCTTTCCGTTCCTGGGTAGCGAGTTTGTACCAACCCTTCGCGAAGGCACGTTTCAGTTACGCTCCACCCTAACGCCAGGTGCCAGCCTGGACTCAGCCATCAATTACGGGAAACGCATTCAGGAAGTGCTCGAGGATTTCCCAGAGGTAACACAGAGCTACGCACGCGTGGGTCGGGCGGAAGTTGGTGGCGACCCGGAGCCGGTGAATGTTGTGTCAACCGTCATAACCCTTAAGCCCCTTGACCAATGGCCGGACGGCTTGAGCTACGAGGAGTTACAAAGCCGAATAGCGGAAGCGTTAAATGAGAAAATACCGGGTCTCGCGAATAACATGTCGCAGCCCATTCAGCTCCGGACAGACGAGCTTTTGTCCGGTGTTCAGGCGCAATTGGTCGCGAGTGTTTTTGGCGACGACCTCAAGGAACTCACCCGAATCGGCAAGGAAGTCGAGGCCCTGGCCAAGGACGTGCGTGGCGCAACCGATGTCCGGTCTCAGCAGATGGCGGGAAAAAAGCAGATCGTAATCCGCCCGGATCGCAATGCCCTGGCGCAATACGGCATCAGCATTGATCATGTGATGGAAACCGTCGAACTGGGTATCGGGGGCGGAACCGCCGGGCTGGTGTTTGACGGGGTTCGCCGGTTCGAGATCTATGCCCGCCTTCAGGAACGCTTCCGGGGTTCCCTTGATAAGATTCGCGAGCTTCCTCTGCGCGGAGCCAGCGGAGAAATGATTCCGCTGAAGCGTGTTGCCGAGGTGACCACCTACGCGGGGCCGAAGAAAATCTCGCGATCAAACGCCAGCCGCCGGCTTTATGTTCAGATGAATGTGCGTGGCCGTGATATGGGCGGGGTTGTTGAAGAATTGCGGGCCCGGATCAAACAGCAGGTACAAATGCCCCCGGGCTATTTCGTGGAGTTCGGCGGTCAGTTCGAAAACCAGCAGCGGGCGATGGCGCGCCTCCAGGTTGTTGTACCCATCACCCTGGCGCTGATATTCCTGCTGTTGTACTCGGCCTTCGGCAGCCTGCGCTATGCCACGCTTATTTTTCTCAATGTACCGTTCGCCGTCACTGGCGGAATCGTTGCCCTGTTTGTGACCGGACTGTATCTGTCGGTGCCGGCGGCGGTCGGCTTCATCGCCGTATTCGGCGTCGCCGTACTGAACGGCGTGGTCATGGTGAGTTACATCAACCAGTTGAGAGACCAGGGCCACGAAGTCATGGAGGCCGTGAAGCTGGGCGCCAAGCGCCGCCTGCGCCCCGTCCTGATGACGGCCTCCGTCGCGATTCTCGGCCTGGTGCCGCTTCTTCTGGCGGACGGAATAGGCTCAAATGTCCAGCGTCCTCTTGCAACGGTCGTGGTCGGAGGGCTGATTACCTCGACATTGCTGACGCTTGTCGTGTTGCCAAGCATCTACCAATGGTTTGCAATGAAACGGAAGGAAGTCGATCTTTAACGGCAAGGGGATGATTCACATGTACGAAATAAAAGCTTATGTTCGTAAAGCCATGACCGAATTTGTCATCGATGAACTGGCTAAACTGGATGGGGTGGCAAGTATTGCCGTCGTGTCACTTAATGAGTTTGGCCACACCGCTGGTGACAGCGGGCCAATGGAGAAAGTCGATATGGTCAAGCTGGAAGTAGATGTTGCGAGCGAGTCAGCCGCCGATACGGTGGCTGATGCCATTGTTCGAGCCGGCCGCACTCAGGAAGGCCACCCCGGAGATGGCAAGGTCCTGATCTCCAGGCTGGCAAAAGCGATACGCATCGATGACGGCGTATCGGGGCCGGAAGCACTCCGGCCCCGATCAGTGTAGCGGCAAGGTCGGGACTGAAGGCTGACAATCTTCAGTCCCGGCACTCTAAATAGCCCGGATATTAATCCGCTCCCTTCCGTATTCACTTGAAATACTCCTGAAACTCCATGCGGTGTTGTCCGATGAACCCACCGAAAACCTATAAGCGCCTGAAAGATAACATTAGTACTTTTCGTAACTGGTGGGGGCGCCGCTCAATCAGAAAGACGCTTTTTTCCTACCTTTTCCCAATGGGTCTTGCATTTATGATTGTGGTATGGGTTTCCCATCAGCTTCTCATTGGCTATTTACACGAAGAGTTGCATCGCAGCAGGCTGGAAGCTCAGGCATCCCAGTTCAAAGAGATGCTGGCTGGTTCGGGCCAGTTGACTGACAATACGTTAAAAAAGATCGTCAATTCGGGAGATCAGGGAGATTATATTTTTTCAGCAAGCTCTGGGGGACGCATCGTTGCGTCAGATAAAAAGTATTTAAGTATTGTTAAAAAAATCATGTCAGGCAGCGAGAGTGGAATAATACACTACAGCGATAAAAACCAAGTATTGCTGGGACTTACATCGGAAACTGATGTGGGCGGTGAAAAAATAAATATCCTGGTTTTGGAGGCAAGAAGTTATAAAACAGGTATTTCTGATAATGTACACCTGGTGATTGGAATCATTGCTCTGGTATTATTTTTTTCCATTATTTTTTTTATATATCTGAGCGTAAATATCGCCCTGAAACCACTCGGTGATTTGAGTATTCAGTTGTCTGAATTAAAGAATGGTCGCCGCACACGCCTGGCTGAGGATTCCCCCGTGGAGTTCAGAGAGGTGGTTGTTGATTTCAATCATCTTCTTGAAGTTCTGGACAGGCGTTTGAATCGCTCCAGAAGATCAATGTCGGACCTATCACACAGCATCAAAACCCCGTTAACCGTTGCTATCGCGATCACAGGCGACCAGGACACCCCCATCGAACAGGATGACCGGGAATTTCTTCATGCAAAATTATCCGAGTTACGGAAGATCATCGATACCCAGATGAGAAGGGCCGAGATGTCGGGACAATATTCGGGAAAACCCATAAAGGTTGTGGAAAAGGTTGAGGCAATCATTGATGTTGTACGGAGAATCTATCCGAGAAAAAGCTACTTATTGAAAAAAGATTTGCCTGATGATTTTTTCTGGGCAATCGATGAGCACGATTTCAACGAGGTAGTCGGTAATATTCTTGATAATGCAGCGAAGTGGAGCAACGGCAGGGTCGACATAACCCTGGCTCAATACCATCATATATTTAAAATAACAATAGAAGACGATGGACCGGGCGTTGAACAGGATAACCTGGACCAGTTAACGATGAGAAAACGACGACTGGATGAACAAACACCGGGCTATGGCCTAGGGTTGTCCATCGTAGATGAAATCGTGGACAATTACTCCGGAAAATTGGCTTTTTCAAGGTCGAAAATGGGAGGACTCAGAGTGGATGTAATGTTCTCCGCCAGCAAGCTCACTCCGGTTTTCTCATAGGAGGGGTCAAAAAAATAACTCCTGCGCCCCGGCCTTTGTTCTCGCATCCTGTCATGAGGCATTGACGCCCCTTCACGGATAAATATTCAAGGTTCATCTGGGTCGAAAAAATAACCCTGTCCGCGAAGGGTTTTTATCTTTGACTTACCAAGTAGTTTTCTAAGCCGTGTTATGTAAACCTGAATCACGTTATTCCCGGGTGACCTGTCGATATTGTACAAAAGATCCACAAGATCATCCTGGGAGAACACTCTTCCAGGCGAACGTAAAAAACACTGAAGCAACCGGAACTCAGTTGCAGTTAACCGATGGTCCTCACCCGTTGGGGTCGACAGTGTTCTGCAGTTGTTATTCAACCGGTATCCGCCAACCCCGATCTCGTTTGTAGAACGCCCTTCTTTTCTTCGGATGATGGCGTTTAGTCTGGCCTGCAACTCTTCGAACTCAAAGGGCTTCGGTAGATAATCGTCAGCACCGGCGTTTAAGCCCTGAACCCTTTCCGACCAGTTTGACCTGGCGGTCAGGATAAGTATCGCGTCATCCCGTCCAGACTTGCGCCACTCCCTCAGCAGCGACAGTCCATTTTTATCGGGCAATCCGATGTCGAGGACTATCCCTTCATACAAGCTTGTACCGACAAAAAAGTCTGCTTCTTCTGCGTTCTTTGCAATATCAACAGCATAATCAGCCCGTTCAAGCCATTTTGAGATTCTTTCTGCCAAAAAGGCATTGTCCTCAACAATCAGAATTTTCATCTCGATCTCTCAAAACCTGCACTTAAGCCGCGGCAGTTACTTTATAGGCACCCAGGATAACCCGTCAGACTCCAGTATGCAGGTTACTCGCTCCCGGGGCACGGAAAGAACGGTGCAAAAAAATCAGAAGAGGCATTCGCCCTTTTCCCAACCTCAAGCAGGAAGGTTACCGGCCCGTCATTCACCAAACCGACTTTCATGTCGGCACCGAACTGCCCCTCACCCACTCTTTCGGCACCCAGTGCGGAGCGAGCTTCCAGAACGAACAGCCGGTAGAGCCGGTCCGCCTCAACGGGCCCGGCAGCGGAAGAGAAACCGGCCCGCGTACCTGATGACGTGTCGGCAGCCAGCGTAAACTGTGGAATAACAAGAAGGGAACCATCAATATCGGCAAGGCTTCGGTTCATCCGGCCTGCGTCATCGGGGAATACACGGTAGGTGATAATTTTCCGGCATAGCTTCCTTGCCTCTCTTTCGCCATCACCCTTTTCGACACCCAGCAACAAAAGCAGCCCTGTTCCTATTGAGGCTAACGGCTTACCCTCCACCCTAACACTGGCTTGGGATACTCGCTGGATAAGTCCTTTCATCAAATTCCCAGAGGACGAATGAACAGAAAGAAAGAAAATCGGCGCAGAGTTTATCCACGGCGCTCACAGGCCGCAACCCTGAGAATGGAATTCAACCGGCACTTTTTCCGGTTTTGGCAACAACTGACTCAACACCACGAATCAGGGCATCGACAATCGCGGGTTCAGAGGCGGAATGACCAGCATCCCGAATGATCTGCAGCTCCGCCTCCGGCCAGGCCAGGCTCAGCGCCAGGGCGTTCTCGAGAGGACAGACCATATCGTAGCGGCCATGGACGATAATGCCCGGAATGTCTGACAGTCTACCCGCATCCCGCAGGATCTGATCAGGCTCCAGGAACGAGGAATTCATGAAATAGTGGCATTCGATACGGGCCAGGGCGATGGCGACATGGGGGTGACCAAAATGCTCGACCACCCTGGGATTCGGATGCAAAGTGGCGCACCGGCCCTCCCACACAGACCAGGCCTTGGCGGCCTGAATCTGCTCCAGTTCGTTGGTACTGGTGAGCCGCCGATAATAAGCGGCGACCATGTCGCCACGCTCAGCCCCGGGAATCTGTGCCTCAAAATCTGCCCAGTAATCCGGGAACACCCGGCTTGCGCCGTCCTGGTAAAACCAGTGAATATCGCGGGGACGGCAGAGAAAGATGCCTCGCAAAACCAGCCCCAACACTCGTTCGGAATGAGCCTGGGCATAGACCAGGCTCAGGGTCGAGCCCCAACTGCCACCGAACAGAAGCCATCTGTCGACACCGAGAAAGGCGCGCACAGCCTCCATATCTTCAACCAGCCTGTCGGTGCTGTTGCCTTCAAGTTCCGCCAGAGGCGTTGACCTTCCTGCACCACGCTGGTCCATCAGAATGATCCTGAAACGTTCGGCATCGAAAAAGCGCCGGTGGTATTCCTCACAGCCTCCGCCAGGGCCGCCGTGGACCACAAGAACCGGGATGCCATCCGGGTTACCGCTTTCTTCAACATAGAGTTCGTGCGGCGCATCAACCGCAATACGATGCCGGGCGTTGGGTTTGATTTCAGGGTACAGGGTGAGCATGAAGCGCTCCGTAAAAAGGATTTACCCGGAGTTTAGCTTAAGCCAATGAAAAAGGGGTCAGATGAAAAGTTCATCTGACCCCTTTTTTTAGGCCCGGGGTCAGAAGAAAGCTTTCTTCTGACCCCTTTTTCACTCAAGCGCCGGCTTACTTCTTATTGGCACGCTTGCGATCATTTTCGGTCAGGAATTTCTTGCGGAGCCGAATCGATTTCGGTGTCACTTCAACCAGCTCGTCGTCATCGATGAACTCCAGCGCCTGCTCAAGCGTGAACTTGATGGGCGGCACCAGCCCGATGACTTCATCCTTGCCGGATGCTCGCATGTTGTCGAGCTTCTTGCCCTTGGTGGGGTTCACCACCAGATCGTTATCACGGCTGTGGATACCGCAAAGCTGGCCTTCGTAGATTTCCTGGCCCGGGTCCAGGAACAGCTTGCCACGGCTCTGCAGGGTTTCAAGGGAGTAGGTCAGCGCCGTACCGGTTGCCATGGATACCAGAACTCCGTTCTGACGACTGGTGACATCGCCAACCTTGATGGGGCCGTAATGACTGAAGGTGGACGTCAGGATACCAGTGCCCGAGGTCATGGTCAGGAAGGTATTGCGGAAACCGATCAGGCCCCGTGCCGGAATGGTATACTCGAGGCGCATCCGCCCCTTGCCATCCGGCACCATGTTGGTCAGGTCACCTTTGCGCAGCCCCATCTGCTCCATGATCGGACCCTGATGCTGCTCCTCGATGTCGACGATGACATTTTCATAGGGTTCCTGCTTCACGCCATCCGCTTCCCGAATAACAACTTCAGGCCGACCGACCGCCAGCTCGAAGTTCTCACGGCGCATGTTCTCGATCAGCACTGACAGGTGCAGCTCACCCCGGCCGGACACCTTGAACTTGTCCGCCGATTCGCCTTCTTCAACGCGCAGCGCCACGTTGTGCAGCAGCTCCTTCTCCAGACGCTCCTTGATGTTCCGGCTGGTGACATACTTACCTTCCCTGCCGGCGAAGGGCGAATCGTTTACCTGGAAGGTCATCGAAACGGTCGGCTCATCCACCGTCAGCGCCGGCAAGGCCTCAACGTTGGCCTGGTCACACAGGGTATCGGAGATAAACAGCTCATCCATACCGCTCACGCAGACGATATCGCCAGCCTGCGCCTCATCCACTTCAACGCGCTGCAGGCCTGAGTGCCCCATGATCTTGAGTATGCGACCATTGCGCTTCTTGCCGCTGGCACCAATCGCCGTCACCGGCGAATTGGTTTTGATCTTGCCGCGTGCGATGCGACCAATACCGATCACGCCCAGGAAGCTGTTGTAATCCAACTGGGAGATCTGCATCTGGAACGGTCCGTCAGGATCAACGTTCGGCGCCGGCACATGATCAACAATCGCCTGGAACACAGCATCCATGTTGTCATCGAGGTTTTCATGATCCAGACCGGCAATGCCGTTCAGCGCGCTGGCGTAAACAATGGGGAAGTCCAGTTGCTCGTCGGTCGCACCCAGGTTGTCGAACAGATCAAACACCTGGTCTACAACCCAGTCGGGCCGCGCACCGGGACGGTCAATCTTGTTGACCACCATGATCGGGCGCAAGCCGGCGGCGAACGCCTTCTGGGTCACAAACCGTGTTTGCGGCATCGGGCCGTCAATGGAATCAACCACCAGCAACACACAATCAACCATGCTCATCACACGCTCAACTTCGCCACCGAAGTCAGCGTGACCCGGGGTGTCCACGATGTTGATGTCGTAGCCATTCCACTTCAGGGCGGTGTTCTTGGCCAGGATGGTAATACCCCGTTCCTTTTCCTGGTCATTGGAATCCATGACCCGCTCGTTCTCGAGTTCCTTTCGGTCCAGCGTGCCGGACTGGCGCAACAGCTTGTCCACGAGCGTGGTTTTACCATGGTCAACATGGGCGATGATGGCGATATTACGAAGTTTTTCAATCACAAAAATAATCCTGCGGCATGCACTCAATGACCTGAGAAGGTGGTTCGCAGGGGCAACCCCAGCACATGCCGTCTCAAATCCGTAAAATGAACTCATTCACCGGAGCTGGCTGCCCGGCACCCTGCATGGTGATTTCCGATCCGGGATCTGGAAATGGCAGGGTAAAAATGAAGCGGCGCGCAGTATAGCGAAAAGTCTGTGTCGTTAATATGAAGAAAAACGCCTATTCTCTACACTAAGCACTCGCACTCATTTAGGGCGCATAGCCAATAAATGCACCAACGCGGTGCACCAATTAAGTGCAAGCGACCAGCCCAGAGCTACTAATTTCTCGTGAACATGCCCCAAACCCTTGCAGTTGCGCTGTTCTGGAGCATGCCCTAAAAATTGGCAAGCGCCTTGCTTTATCGAAATCAGCCGAAATTTACAGGTAAGACG
>PAKW01000072.1 GCA_002707215.1 Halomonas sp. | reverse complement strand
GGAACTGCTATGCCGCAACGCTACATCAAGAAGATTCTCGATGCGCGCGTCTATGACGTGGCCATCGAAACACCCCTGACTGAAGCCCGTAGTCTGTCCCAGCGCTTTGGCAATAATATTCTGCTCAAGCGTGAAGACCTTCAGCCGGTGTTCTCCTTCAAGATTCGCGGCGCCTATAACCGGATCGCCCAGCTTTCCGAAGAGCAGAAGGCCAGGGGCGTGATCTGTGCCTCGGCTGGCAATCACGCCCAGGGTGTGGCTCTGGCGGCGAAAAAGCTTGGCATCAAGGCGGTGATAGTCATGCCCCAGACCACGCCGGAGATTAAGGTGCGCTCAGTGCGGGACCACGGTGCCAGGGTGGTGCTGAAGGGCGATGCCTTTGATGACGCCGCTGCCCATGCCCAGGAGCTGATCCGGAAGCACGGCTACACCTACATTCCGCCCTATGACGATCCTGATGTGATCGCCGGCCAGGGCACTGTGGCCATGGAAATCATGTGGCAGTTCAGCAAGCCGATCCACGCGATCTTTATCTGTGTCGGTGGCGGCGGCCTGATTGCTGGCATGGCGGCCTACATCAAGTATCTGCGCCCCGAGGTCAAAGTAATTGGCGTCGAGCCGGAGGATTCCAACTGCCTGCAGGCCGCCATGAAGGCCGGCAAACGCGTAGTGCTGGATGAAGTTGGCATTTTCGCCGATGGCGTGGCCGTCAAGCAGATCGGCAAGTATCCCTGGGAGATCTGCAAGGACCACGTGGACGAGGTGATTACCGTATCCACCGATGAAATCTGCGCCGCCATCAAGGATGTATTTGAAGATACCCGGTCCATTGCCGAGCCAGCTGGTGCGTTGGGCGTGGCGGGCATCAAGAAGTACATCGAGCGGGAGCGGATTGAGGGCGAAAACCTGATTGCCACCCTCAGCGGTGCCAACATGAACTTTGATCGACTGCGCTATATTTCCGAGCGCACGGAAGTGGGTGAGAAGCGCGAGGCGATCCTGGCCGTCACCATCCCGGAAAAACCGGGCGCCTTCAAGACCTTTATCAATGCCCTGCACAAACGCAGCATTACCGAGTTCAACTATCGCTATGCCGATGCCACCAATGCCACGATTTTCGTGGGCATTCAGATTGCGGCAGGAGGGCACGGCCGCGAGGAGCTGGTTCAGGACCTCCGTGAGACCGGTTATTCGGTGGCTGATCTGACCGACAGCGATCTGGCCAAGCAGCACATTCGCCATATGGTGGGCGGCCACGCGCCGAGCATTACCAACGAAAAGGTTTTCCAGTTCGAGTTCCCGGAGCGCCCCGGTGCGTTGCTCAAGTTCCTGATGTCACTGGGTACCCGCTGGAATATTTCCATGTTCCATTACCGTAATCACGGTGCGGCCTACAGCCGGGTTTTGTTGGGAGCCCAAGTTGAGGATGGCGAGGTGCAGGACTTCGAGAAAATGCTCGATAAGGTCGGCTTCCGCTATGAGAGCATGACGGATAATGAGGCTTATCAGCTGTTTCTGGGGCAGGGTAACACCCGGTCCTCCTAGCTCGTGAATTCAGTGCGGGAACCGATTGGGGACACCCTTTCAGAAACACGCTCCTGGCGGCACATCCATGTGTTGCTTTGGCTCCGCACAGTTTCAGAAAGGGTGTCCCCAACCGTTTCGTAAGCTCTGAGAAAGCTTACGGAAGTTTAATCTGTGAAAAATTGTAAAACCGAAGATAGGTGTTAGTCTTTCTCCTGATTCTTGAAGTCAAGAATAGCTTGCTGATTTCCCGACATTTTCAAAACTGTATTTTGAGGAACTGAAGCCATGGGCGGTAAGCCTGACATCATCAAAGCCATTGTGCTGATTTTTGCCGTCGGCCTTGTGATTACTGGTTTCACATCCATCCACGCCTCGGAAGACAAAGGCGCACGAGCCTCCAATCTTGTTGGCTCTGTTCAGGTCATGAGTCAGCCTTTGAACCGGTAACGCCGCTTATCGGTCACCA
Organism: Halomonas sp.; assembly: GCA_002707215.1. Lineage (GTDB taxonomy): Bacteria > Pseudomonadota > Gammaproteobacteria > Pseudomonadales > Oleiphilaceae > Marinobacter. The sequence goes on along the minus strand of PAKW01000072.1, from coordinate 22,227 downwards.
CGCTGTGCAGGGGGACATCCCAGGGCTCTACCGGCAGCTTTCTTACCTTCTGAAAATCGTGGGCCAGGCCAATCAGTTTCGGTGCCAGTCTTGGTCGTATACGGCTGAAGGCAAACGTTCTGTCGTAGAAGCCGCCGCCCATTCCCAGTCTTCCGCCCTGTTCATCAAAACCCACTAATGGAAACAGTACGGCATCCAGTGCCCAGGCCGGGCGCCGCAGGCCTTTGCTGAACGCTGGCTCAGGGATGCCAAAGCGGTTGGCGGTCAGCTCTACACCATCGTAATACGGGCTGAAGGCCAGCCTGCCTTCGTGAATCGGATGCAATACCGGCAGGTAGAAGCGGATACCCTTGCGCCGGGCGATGTCCAGATAGACGTGGGGATCAATTTCGCCGTCGTTGGGCAGGTAGATGGCAATATGGCGGGCGCGGTGCAGGTCGGGGTTCTTCAGCAGGTTCATGGCCAGGTACTCGGCGGCTTGTTGCTGCTGCTCGAAACTAAGCGCGCGCCGGTGCTGCCGAAGACGTTTGCGGAGTTCACTGCGCGAAAGAGTGTCCGGATGGTCTTCAAACGGTTGGGGGGCGATAAACTGGCTCAAAACAAAGCTTCCCGGGCTGCCGTTATCGGATGTGGCCCTTGAACCCAGAGTTCAAGGTCGGTGGCCGCTGTGACATATTAGGCTTTCCCCTGACGGGGACGTGCTCACAATGCCCTGAAGTAGCCACCTGGGTAATGCGCATCGGCTCGAGGACGTATCCGACCATCGCGAACAGCCCAGGAAGTTGATCCCATTATACGGGTAGGGTCGGGGCCGATTGCAACACCTGTCGTGCATTCTGTGCGGATTTTAATGGCCCGGGCCGTCACCGAGGGCGCCGTCGAGTTTGTTGTCCATGGCTCTGAGCAGTGTGCTGGTGGCGTCGGACATGGTGTCGCGTTCAAGCAATTCATGGGTAATATTCAGCGCCGCCATGACAGCAATGCGCTCAGTGCCGAATACTTTGCCGCCTGCGCGGATTTTCCGCATATTGCTATCCAGGTGCCTGGCGGCCCTGATCAGTGCGTCCTGTTCTTCCTCAGGACAGGCGACCAGGTATTCTTTGTCGAGGATCTTCACCTCAACCGTGGTGGATTGCTGTGCCATCAGTGATGCTCCAGGGCCCTAAGGCGGCCGATCATGGCTTCGATCTTGTGCTTCGCGTGATCGTTCTTCTGCATCAGTTGGGCCCGTTCCCGGTTCCAGTCATCCTGCAGTTCCCGCAAAGTGACGTTGTCCCGCTCCAGTTTCTGGCAGCGCTCAATCAGCCTGTCCAGCTTGTCCGCTAATGCCCTTACTTCGGACTGTTCCATGGCTCGCCCAGCAGTGGTTTAAGGTAATTGCCACTAACTATAAGTGTGGACGCTAAGTCGGTCAATTTACAGGGTTGTCATTGCAGCGCCTGCGTGATGCAAATCACTGATCGGCTGCTTCTGCGAATTGAAGCGTCTGCAGCCGGGTTCAGGCGTGTTCCCCAGGGGGTATCACCGGGTCCTGTAACGGTATCGCTGGCTCGGGCTTTTGGTCGTCTGTGCGGGCTGTGTGCCTGAATTCCATAACACGTTGTTCGCTCCCCGGATGACAATCAACAGGAAGTGCCTTGGCATCGCCTGAATGCTAGGATAGACCCCTAATTCATCAACACAGGATTCGCCTGTTCCATGGCAGAAACCGACATTTCCGGCGCCGCCCGCGCCGCTGAATTTGAGCGCTGGGCCAATGTCTTTACCGCCCACAAGGCGTTCAGCCATCCCTCCGAATTGCATGGCGCCCTGTGCGGTCGACTGGCTGCCGGGTCACGTATAGAAGAACTGGACTGGCTGGCGATGGTGTGCGAGCACATGGGATTGCCCCAGAGTGCTGCCGAGGAGTCCGGCGACCTCGCTCCGTTCATGAATAAGGCCTACGATCAGGCTCTGGGGCTCTTGAAATCGGCCGACATGAGTTTCCATCCTTTATTGCCTGACGATGATTACGCCATTGAACAGCGACTTGAGGCGCTGGTCGCCTGGGTGCGGGGGTTTCTGGAAGGAATGGCACTCGCTGCCGGGGAGGCTTTGGGGCAGGCTCCGGATGAGATTCGCGAGCTGATTGAGGATATGGTGGCGATCAGCCAGCTTTCCGACGAGGAAGAAGCGGGCGACGAAAGCGAGCAGCAGTTGCTGGAGATCACCGAATACGTCCGGCTGGGGGCGCTGGCGGTGTTTACCGAGTTCAATGCCCCGGAGAAGCCGGCGTCTGAATCGCCGACCCTGCACTGAGCAGGCTAAAACGACGACAGGAGAGTGTATGACCCCCATGATACCTCTGAAGGAGTTTGCCGGGCGCCGTCGCAGGCTGATGGAGCGCATGGCGCCGGACAGCATTGCCATTGTTCCGGCGGCGCCGGAGCGTGTTCGCAACCGGGACGTGCTGCATCCGTTTCGCCAGGACAGCGATTTTCATTACCTGTCCGGTTTTGGTGAGCCAGAGGCGGTGCTGGTTCTGATCCCGGGGCGGGAACACGGTGAGTCGGTCCTGTTCTGCAAGGAGCGGCATCCGGAAAAAGAGCTTTGGGACGGTTTTCTGGCGGGCCCGGAGGGGGCTATTGAGCACTATGGCCTGGACGACGCCTTTCCGATTTCAGACATTGATGACATCCTGCCGGGCATGATCGAAGGCCGCAGCCGGGTTTACTACCCGCTGGGCAAGGACGACCATTTCGACGCCCGGGTGATGGACTGGGTGAGGACGATTCGCAGCAAGGTCCGCAGTGGTGCCCACCCGCCCGGCGAGTTCGTGGCTCTGGAACACCTGCTCCACGATCTGCGGCTCTATAAGAGTGCCAATGAGATCAGGGTCATGGCCAGGGCGGGCGAGATCAGCGCCGAGGCCCATTGCCGGGCCATGAAACGGGCCCGAAAAGGCGGCTTCGAATACAATCTGGAAGCCGAACTGATCCACACTTTTATGGAACACGGCGCCCGATCAACGGCTTACCCTTCGATTGTCGGCGGCGGAGCCAACGGCTGCATCCTCCACTACATCGAGAACAGCGCGCCGCTGAAAGAAGGCGACCTGGTGTTGATCGATGCCGGCTGCGAGTACCAGTGCTACGCCTCGGACATTACCCGGACTTTCCCGGTCAGCGGAAAATTCAGCAATGAGCAGCGAGCCCTGTATGAGGTGGTCCTGGCGGCCCAGTACCAGGCCATTGCGGCTGTGTCTCCGGAAAACCACTGGAACCGGCCCCATGAGGCGGCGCTGGAGGTGCTGACCCAGGGGCTGATAGATCTGGGGCTGTTGTCCGGTACGCTGGAAGACGCCATCGCCAACGAGGCCTACAAACCCTTCTTCATGCACCGCACCGGCCATTGGCTGGGAATGGATGTGCATGATGTGGGGGATTACAAGGTGGGCGATGCCTGGCGCCAGTTGGAGCCCGGGATGGTGCTGACGGTTGAGCCCGGGCTCTACATTGCCCCGGACAATACCAATGTGGATGAGAAGTGGCGAGGCATTGGAATCCGTATTGAAGACGACGTGGTGGTAACCAAAGGCGGTTGCCGCGTCCTGACCGATGCGGCTCCCAAAACCATCGCCGACATTGAAGCCCTGATGGCGGACTGACAACCTGTGACCAAGCCCGATACCGATCTGATCATTGCCGGCGGCGGCCTCGCCGGGGCAACGCTGGCGCTGGCGCTGGCCCGGGCGGTGCCGTCACTCCGTGTGACGGTGGTCGAGGCATTCCCGCTCTCGCCCGGGGCCCTGCCGGAAAGTTATCAGCCCAGCTACGATGCTCGTTCCACGGCGCTGGGGTGGGGTTCACGGCTGATCTTCGAAGAGCTCGGGCTCTGGCATCGGCTCGCCGGGCAGGCCACGCCGATCCGGCATATCCATGTTTCCGACCGGGGGCATTTCGGCGCCACCCGGTTGCATGCCGCCGAGCACGGTCAGGACGCACTGGGTTACGTGGTAGACAATCGCTGGATGGGCCTGTGCCTGATGCGTGAGTTGCTGGAAACCGGGGTTCAGTGGCGGGCGCCAGCGGACGTGACGGATATGACGCCGATGCCTGGGGGCGTCCGGGTGCAGCTGACCTCCGGTGACAAGGGCGCCTGTGAGCTGACTGCCCGGTGCCTGGTGGTCGCGGATGGTGGCCGCTCCGGGTTGCGGGAGAAACTTGGTTTCAGGGTCACTCGACATAGCTATGGCCAGAATGCCCTGATCGCCAACGTCTCCACCGGTGACAGTCATGGCTTTTCTGCCTTTGAGCGATTCACCGATGCCGGCCCCATGGCGTTGTTGCCCCACGGCTCCCCATCCCGTGCCGGCCATCAATCTGCGCTGGTATGGACGCTGACCGACGAGGCGCTGGCGGAGGTTCTGGAGTTTCCGGGTGAGGACAAATGCCGTCGGCTCCAGGAACGGTTCGGCTGGCGCCTGGGGCGATTTACCCACATCGGCACCTGCCATCACTATCCACTGGCGCTGACCACGGTAGACGAGCCCATCCGCCCCGGGGTCGCTCTGGTGGGCAACGCGGCCCATGCGCTTCACCCGGTGGCGGGGCAGGGCTTCAACCTGGCCTTGCGGGGCCTGATGACACTGGTGGAACAGTTCCGGCTGGCGGCAGAGCAGGGCAAATCCATTGGCGACCTGGATGTGCTCAGGCGGTATCAGTCGCTGCATCGGCAGGACTGGCAGCAGACGGTCCGGTTCTCGGATTCACTGGTGCGGGTGTTCGGGCAGTCGATGCCGCCGATCACCGCCGCCCGGGATGCGGGGCTGGTGGGGCTTGATCTTCTGCCCGGTGCAAAGCGCTGGTTTGCCCGCAAGGCCATGGGCCTCGGCGGCCGGCGAGCCGTGATCGACCGGCCAGGTAATGTAAACCGGGAAGTGACACGCCATGAGTGAGACAAAAACCTTCGATATCCTGGTGGTCGGTGGCGGCATGATTGGCTCGGCCCTCGCCCTTGGCCTGTCCCGCCAGGGCTGGCATGTGGGCCTGGTTGAGGGGGCTGGGCACAAGGCACTGGTTCAGGCGCCGGATCCGGCGAAAACCGTGGCGGATTTTGAACCCCGGGTCAGTGCCATTTCGGTTGCCAGCCAGAAGTTGCTGGAGCAACTCGGAGTGTGGTCCGCAATCACTGCTGGCCGCCATTGCCCGTATCAGACCATGACCGTCTGGGATGGCGACGGTACTGGCCGCATAGAATTCGATGCGGCCGAACTCCAGGCTCGGGCCCTTGGTACCATCATCGAGAACCGAAGCATCGTGCGGGCCCTGTTTTCAGCCCTGGTCGAAAGCCCTGCTGAGCTGATCGATGGTGCGACCATGACCGGCTGCCAGCGGGTTTCCGGCGGTTGTCGTGTGGAACTTGAGGATGGCCGCACGCTGGCTGCCCATCTGGTGGTGGGCTGCGACGGCGCTAACTCCCGCTTGCGTCAGTGGGTGGGCCTGCCAACCCGGGAATGGGACTACGACCAGCAGGCTATCGTGTGCACGGTGCGTACCAGCCAGAGCCACCGGTTTACTGCCTGGCAGCGGTTTTCACTGACCGGGCCACTGGCGTTCCTGCCCCTGCTGACCGAATCCGGAGATGAGCATTTCTGTTCCATTGTCTGGTCCCAGGACACCGAGGAGGCCCGTCGGCTGATGGCGCTAGGCGACAGCGAATTCGCTGCCGAGCTTGAGCGGGCCATTGAGCGTGAGCTGGGGGTAGTTGAAGCGGTTTCCAGCCGGTTTGCCTTCCCGCTTCGCCAACGCCACGCCAAGAACTACATTGCCCCCGGTTTCGTCCTGGTGGGGGACGCCGCCCATACCATCCACCCGCTGGCCGGGCAGGGCGCCAATCTCGGTTATGGTGATGTCCGCGCCCTGCTGGATGAACTCTCGCGGGCCCGGCAGTCCGGCCTGGACCCGGCCAACGCCCTGGTCCTGGAGCGCTATCAGCGTCGCCGGAAAGGTGAAAATCTCACCATGATGGCCACGATGGAAGCATTCAGGCAGCTGTTTGGCCGCGACGAACTGCCGGTGCGCTGGCTACGGAACACCGGCATGCGCTGGCTCAATCAGCTGGGGCCGGTCAAGAACCGGATCGCCGCCGAGGCCATGGGGCTAACTACCTGATACGCATCAACAAAGGAATGCTCAATGGCAGGAAGCAGTTTACTCATACTGATTGATGACATCGCCACGGTGCTGGACGATGTTGCCCTGATGACCAAAGCCGCAACGAAAAAAACGGCGGGTGTTCTGGGTGACGACCTGGCGCTGAATGCCCAGCAGGTGACCGGGGTAAAACCGGCCCGGGAACTGCCGGTGGTGTGGGCCGTGGCCCGGGGCTCCATGATCAACAAGGCGGTACTGGTGCCTGCGGCCCTGGCAATCAGCTTCTTCATGCCCTGGCTGGTCACGCCGCTGCTGATGCTTGGGGGTGCGTTCCTGTGTTTCGAGGGCTTTGCAAAGCTGGTGCACAAGTTCCTGCACCGGGACGAGGATCAGAGGCGCAAGACGGAACTGCACGAGGCCCTGAAGAACCCTGGCGTGGACCTTCGCGCGGTGGAGAAGGACAAAATCAAGGGCGCCATCCGGACCGATTTTATTCTCTCCGCCGAGATTATTGCCATCACTTTGGGCACCGTATCCACCCAGACCATTGGCATGCAGTTCATGGTGCTGGCGGTGGTTGCCATCATAATCACAGTCGCCGTTTATGGCCTGGTGGCGGGTATCGTCAAGCTGGACGACGGAGGGCTGTACCTCAGCCAGAAAGACAACCCGATCTTACAGTGGCTGGGTGAGGGGATACTGTGGCTGGCGCCGTATCTGATGAAAACACTGTCGGTGCTCGGCACTCTGGCCATGTTCCTGGTGGGCGGTGGTATTCTCATCCATGGTTTTACGCCGGTTTACGATGCCATTCATCATTTTGCCGAGGGCTTTGGCGGCATGGCCGGGGCACTGATTCCCACCGTTGCGAACGGTCTTTTCGGTGTTCTGGCCGGGGCGGTTCTGGTGGCGGTGATTACACCCCTGGTCCGATGGTGGCAGGCACGGCCAGCCTGACCGGCCCTACAGGCAGGCGTCAAACAGCCTGCTGACCAGAACCGTTACAGCGGTTTCCACGCGCAGAATCCGGGGGCCAAGATGGATACCCTGGCAGCCGGCCTCTTCCAGCTTGCCCACTTCATAAGCGGTAAAGCCACCTTCCGGGCCAACGCACAGGGCAGTTGCCTGGTTCAGGTGAACCGGGCAGGGTGTGCTGGTTCCGGGGTGAGCCACCAGGGCCTGCCGGCCTTTCAGCAGCGCCGGCAATTCATCCTCCACGAAGGGCTTGAACAGCTTGCGGATCTGCACCCGGGGCATTCGGGTGTCTTTTGCCTGTTCCAGCCCCAGGGTGAGGTTTCCCCTCACCTGCTCTTCAGACAGCCAGGGGGTTTGCCAGAAGCTTTTTTCCACCTTGTAGCTGTTGATCAGCCAGATGTCCTTTACGCCCAGGGTAGCGCAGGTTTGCAGTATCCGCCGGAACATCTTTGGCCGGGGCATGGCCAGGATCAGCGTGAGAGGAAGGGGGGGCGGCGGCGTGTGATCCAGTGTCACCCGGAGTTCGGCTTCGGTATCCGTGAGTCTCAGAACCTCGCCGATCCCCATGTTGCCACCGGCCCGGCCAACGGGCACCGAGTCACCGGCAGCCACCTTGATAACGGACTTCAGATGGGCGAGGCGGCGTCCGCGCAGGATCACCCGGTCAGGGCCGACGAAGTCGTCGTCGAACAGTAACGCCAGGTTCATTCGCCGGCAGGCTCGTCGGCTTCTGGTTCCGCCACTTCGCGTCTCGCCAGACGGCCAAACAGGATGCCAATCTCGAACAGGATCCACATAGGCACGGCCAAAAGGGTCTGGGAGATGATATCCGGCGGGGTCAGCAGCATGCCGATGATGAAGCAGCCAACAACAACATAGGGTCGCTTCGCGGCCAGGTCATCCGCTGTGGTGGCGCCGGTCAGAATCAGCAGGACGGTGGCGATGGGAATCTCGAAGGCCACACCGAAGGCGAAGAACATTTTCAGCACGAAATTCAGGTAGCTGCTGATGTCGGGCAGTTCAACAATGCCTTCCGGGCCGATGGCGGTGAAGAAACTGAACACCAGGGGGAACACCACGTAATAGGCGAAAGCGGCACCCAGGTAAAACAGCAGCACCGAGGTAAACAGCAGCGGGAAGGCCAGACGTTTCTCATGGGCATAAAGCCCGGGAGCCACAAAGCTCCAGAGCTGGTAAAGAATAATGGGAATGGCGGCAAACACCGACAGCACCAGCGCCAGCTTCAGGGGGGCGAAGAAGGGCGAGGTGACGTCAGTTGCGATCATGGTCTGGCCGACCGGCAGCAACGAACGAATGGGCTCGGATAGCCACAGGTACAGTTCATTGGCGAACGGGTAAATCGCTGCAAAGCAGATGATCACCGCCAGAACCATTTTCAGCAGGCGGTTGCGAAGTTCCAGCAAGTGCTCAACCAGGGGCATTTCCTGGTGTTCCGGAGGCATCTGACTGCCGTCTGGCTTTGCATTCATGAACGGTTATCCGGCGGGCTTTGCGGGGTGTCTGGCTGATCGGTGGCGTTGCTGTCCCTGGTGTCACCGGCTACCCGGGGGGTCTCGGGGGCTGGCGCTGGCTTTTTGGTCTCGCTCTCAGGCAGGATCATGTGCTCGTATTTTTTGGCTTCGTCCAGGGCGTTGCGCACGGTTTTCTGCACGTCGTCCAGGCCAACATCCCCGGCCTTGCGAAGTTCTTCACGGAGTTCGTCGGCTTTTAGCTGCCGGTCCAGTTCCGAGGTGAACTGGCTGACCATGCGCCGGGCAGCGCCTACCCAGCGCCCGGCGGCGCGGGCAGCCGAGGGCAGCCGTTCGGGGCCAAGCACCAACAGCGCAATGATGCCACTGACCACTAGCTCAAGAAAGCCGATATCGAACATTCAGCCAGGTCTCAGCTGTGGGATTTGTCCCGGGGCTTGTCTTCAGCCGCCGGTTGCGGCTGCTCTTCGGTCTTGCCTTCCAGGGAGTCCGGATTCTCGGTCTTGGAGTCCTCGTCGCTCATGGACTTCTTGAAGCCGCGAATGGCGCCACCCAGGTCGCTGCCGATGTTGCGCAGTTTCTTGGTTCCGAATAACAGAATGACAATGCCGAGTACGATAAGTAATTGCCAGATGCTGATACCCATTACGGGGTCCTCGTTTTAATGTTTCCGTTCCATGCTATTGTACGTTACCAGAACCGGTTCCCGGAAACCCCCGTTGGGGGTATTGCCGGTCACCTGTCCCGTGACGCTTTTTCATCGAGCCCTGACAGGTCGAACCGGCTGGCCAGTTCGTCCAGGACATCCTTTGGGCTGAGCCCGAAGCTGGACAGCATCACCAGGCTATGGAACCACAGGTCTGCGGTTTCATAGACCACATCCCGGGTTTCACCGGAATGTTCTGCGTCCTTAGCCGCCAACAGGGTCTCCGTGCATTCCTCTCCTACCTTTTCCAGGATCTTGTTCAGACCCTTGGCATGGAGACTGGCCACGTAGGACGTTTCCGGGTCCGCTTCCTTCCGGGCTTCCAGAACCCTGGCCAGGTTTTCCAGTATGTCGCTCACTGTCCGTGCTCCTCAGTTGCTGCCGTAAATGGCGTCCGGGTCTTTGATCACCGGGTCAGCGCTGACCCATTGGCCGTCTTTCAGGGACCGGTAAAAGCAGCTGCGTCTGCCGGTATGGCAGGCGATGCCACCTTTTTGTTCCACCTTCAGCAGAATGACATCCTCGTCGCAGTCCAGTCGGATATCCCGGATCAGCTGTTCATGGCCGGACGTTTCGCCCTTGCGCCAGAGTTGGCCCCGGGAGCGGGACCAGTACACTGCATGGCCCTCTTCGGCGGTCAGCCTCAGGGATTCACGGTTCATCCAGGCCATCATCAGGATATCGCCGGTTTCGGCGTCCTGGGCAATGGCTGGCACCAGGCCTTCCGGTGTCCAGCGGACAGTATCCAGCCAGTCAGGAGTCTCGACGTTATTGGAGCGATCTTGCATATTTGTGAATCCTGAAATCTCTATCGGTTATCGGCCGCCCCGGAGCACCAGCCCGCCGGCAATGGCGAACAGTGCCCATCCCCAGGCGGGCAGCGCTTCAACCCACAGCCGCGACTCGGGTTGGGTGCCGGCCAGTGCTCCGGCAACCAGTAGTGCGGCTACAGCGGTTCTGCGCCAGCGCCGCTCGGTACGGAGCTGCTGTTCCCGGAGCAGTTCCAGTGTAGCCCGATTCTGCTGCTCTGTGGGGCCGGCATGTCGCAGTTGCAGCAGCGCGTCGTGCACCAGTTGAGGCATCTCCGGCGACTGCTCGAGCCAGGACGGCAAGTGCGATTGCAATGACCTGATCAGTGCGGATGGTCCAATGCGCTTGCGCATCCAGGTTTCCAGGAACGGCTGGGCCGTGCTCCAGAGGTCCAGCTCCGGATAGAGCTGGCGGCCCAGGCCCTCGACGTTCAGCAGGGTTTTCTGCAACAGCACCAGTTGCGGTTGAACTTCCATGTTGAACCGCCTTGCGGTCTGGAACAGGCGCAGCAGGAAGTGACCGAACGAAATGTCTTTCAGGGGCTTTTCGAAGATGGGCTCGCAAACGGTGCGGATGGCAGCCTCAAACTCGTTAACCCGGGTGTCCGGTGGTACCCAGCCGGACTGAATGTGCAACTGCGCCACCTGGCGGTAATCGCGGCGGAAAAAGGCCAGCAGGTTGCGGGCCAGGTAGCTCTGGTCATCCGGTGCCAGGGTACCGACAATGCCAAAATCGATGGCGATGTAACGGGGATCGGCCGGATTGGAGACATCCACGAAAATATTGCCGGGGTGCATGTCGGCGTGGAAGAAGCTGTCCCGGAACACCTGGGTAAAGAAGATCTCCACGCCTTTTTCCGCGAGAACTTTCATATCCGCACCGGCCGCCTTGAGGGCGGCGGTATCGGCGATGGGAATGCCGTGAACGCGTTCCATCACCAGCACGGTTTTGCGGGTGTAGTCCCAGTCAATGAATGGAATATAAATCAGTGAGGAATTCTCGAAATTCCGGCGCAGTTGGCTGGCATTGGCGGCTTCCCGCTGCAGGTCCAGCTCATCGTGGATGGTGGAGTCGTAATCTTCCACTACCTCCACCGGATGCAGGCGTTTGCCTTCGGACCAGTATTTTTCCAGTAGCCCGGCCATCAGGTACATCAGGGCCAGATCCTGGCGAATGACTTTTTCGATGCCGGGGCGCAATACCTTGACCACGACCTTCTGGCCGTTACGCAATGTCGCGGCATGTACCTGGGCCACGGACGCCGAGGCCATCGGGTCCGGGCTGAATTGGGCAAACAGGTCCGCTACCGGGGCGCCCAGGGAGGTTTCGATAATGCCCCGGGCTTGGTCGCTGGGAAACGGCGGCACGCGGTCCTGTAGGGTTTTCAGGGATTCGGCCATGTCATCCGGTAGCAGGTCTCGCCGTGTGGAGAGTATCTGGCCAAACTTGACGAATACCGGCCCCAGTTCCTCCAGTGCCAGGCGCAAGCGGTCTCCGCGGCTCAGCCTGGGTTGGGGGAACAGGTGCCAGGGCGCCAGCAGGAAGAACACCTTCAGCGGTGCCGGCAGCTCGGAAAGGGGCAGGAACGTGTCCAGCCGGTAACGACAGAATACCCAGGCAATTCGGAACAGGCGTTGCAGGCGGGTCACAGGCTCTCCGGTTCGTCAGTGGTGCCGCGATTTTCCATAAGGTTGAGCCGGGCCTCCAGCCGCTCGGTGCGCAGGTTCAGTTCGTCGATATCCTCGAACGCCGCTTCCAGTTCCCTTCGCCCTGGCAGGGTGCGGCTCTCCTCATGCACATACTCTTCGATGTTGGCATTGAGGGAATGAAACGCCTGCCGGCTCCAGCGGATCGCGCCGCGAATGCGCTTGCCGAGAAAGTGTGCGGGCACATCGCCGACATGTCTCGCCATGGCGGCTTCCCAGTCCGGTTCAAGCTGGTTCAGGGCATGCTGAAGCTGGTGGGCCAGCGCGGTGTCGCCGGTCACTTCAAGGCGGCCATCGGCGAAGACGCGATCATCACCGGTGGCCAGTGCCGCAAAGGCGATGGGTTTGCCGGTGATCTCCAGGGCCGGTCGTTCCGCCGGCTGGCTGCCAACCCGGACCCTGTCTCCGGCCCGGTCCAGGGTGTAGCTCAGGGATACCGGATCGGTGATGTTGAACTGCACCGGGCCCGCCAGTGCCTCCATCAGTGCACGATGCCCCGCCGGATCCAGTTCCAGTGCCCGGTTCAGGGCGAGTTCCAGGATGGCTGTGATGGCAGAGAGCAGGGTGGGGCCAGGAAACATCAGGGCTTGATTCCCACGTGCAGGGCGACAATGCCGCCGGTCATGTTGTAGTACTTGCAGTTCACCAGGCCGGCGTCTTCCATCATGCCCTTCAGCGTTTCCTGGTCCGGATGCATGCGGATGGACTCGGCCAGGTACTTGTAGCTTTCGCTGTCACCGGCGATAAGCTGGCCCATCAGCGGCAGTGCGGAGAACGAGTAGGTATCGTAAGCCTTGCTCAGTAGCGGATTGGTGGGCTTGGAAAACTCCAGGATCATCAGCTTGCCGCCCGGCCTGAGAACCCGGGTCATGTCCCGCAGAGCCTGGTCCTTGTCGGTAACGTTACGCAGCCCGAACGCGATGGACACCGCGTTGAAGTGGTTGTCCGGGAACGGCAGGTGCTCGGCATCGGCCTGGACATACTCGATGTTGCCGGCGTATCCCCGGTCCGTCAGCCGGCTGCGCCCGACCTGCAGCATGGAGGCGTTGATGTCGGCCAGCACAACCTTCCCGGAGGGGCCCACCAGGTCCGAGAATTTCATGGTCAGATCGCCGGTGCCGCCAGCGATGTCCAGTACCTGGTGGCCCGGCCGCACGCCGGAAAGCTCGATGGTGAAGCGTTTCCAGAGCCGGTGGATCCCCATGGACATCAGGTCGTTCATGAGGTCGTACTTGCCGGCCACGCTGTGGAACACCTCGGCCACCTGGCTCGCCTTCTGGCTCTTGGGCACATTGCGGAAGCCGAAGTGGGTGACCTCGTCCTGGCCGTTGCTGTGTCCAGCCCGGCTGGCTGGCGTTTGCTGCTCGCTCATGGGGGTGTCCTGTCAGAATTTGAACCCGTATTCTAACCGTTGACGGGGTTGCTACAAGGGTGGCGGTGAGTTTAATCGCACCCTAAACTGTAAATCCGCCCAAAGTTAAGAGAAAACTGATTCATGTCTGTTATTGACGTACACCGCCCGCACGACCTGGATAAAGAACACGCACGGCAGGCTGCCGAAGCCCTGGCACAGGATCTGTCCAGCCAGTTCGACGTGCATTATCAGTGGGAGGGCGACCATCTGAAATTCAGGCGCAGTGGCGTCAAGGGGCACCTGAACATTACCCCGACGGATCTGCATATCCACCTGGAGCTGGGCATGATGCTGCGGCCCTTCAAGTCGCGGATCGAGCGGGAAATTCATTCCCAGCTTGACCAGATCATCAAGGCCTGAGGAGAAGGCTTGCCGAGGCTGTTACAGGTCGCCCGGCAGGCTGAAAGGCTCCGGGTGACCAGCTAAGATGTTACGCATTACCTGCTGCTCCCGGGTAACCAGCCGGTTGATCAGTAACTTCACATCAGTCATTTTCCGGAACGCCGAGTAGCCCCGGTGCAGAAAGCTGTGCAGATCGGTGAGATCGGCCATTTCCGCCGGGGCGCGGCTCATGGACAGCAACCAGCCCAAGGTGCGGTTGCGGACGTAATGGTCAAGTTGCTGGCCGACGTCCGCCACCAGGGTAATCTGCTTTTTTCTTTGATCCAGCCGTTCGCTGGCCCGGTAGGCGATGCAGTAGCGCTCGATGGTCAGCGAGTCGGCCGGTGTTCCTTGTTGGTGGCAAAGCTCTGCCAGCTCCAGGTCCAGTTGCTGGGTGATCAGGTTCAGCTCGACCAGGCCGGCAAAGGTGTCCAGCAGGTTATCCGGCAACCACTTCACCATCCTGGGAAATACCCGGTCGATATTGTCATCCCGTCGGGTTACCCAGGCCGGCGCATAAAGATCGGTCAGCAGAAACTCCAGGCCGTGATAGTAACCGGGGTGCTGGTAGAGGTCGAGGTGGGTCGCTTTCAGGCGCTCTGCCTGCCAGCCGGCCACCCGGGAGCTACTTTCGAGCAACGGATGTGCCGCTTTGGACTGGCGGAAATCGTGATAGTCCAGCAGCCGCAGCCGCAGCCGGCGAGCGCTTTCAGAGCGGACTTCGGTCGCGACAAGGCGCTCACGATACATGGGGGCTGACTCCACTGAACCTGATGATAAAGGGGGATGTGGCGTAGTTTAGCGGAGCTGCTCAGGTCTTGCAGTAACGTCGGGCAGGGCGCTACCCCTGGGCGGCCGCTGGCAGGGTTTCAAAGCCAGGTACCCATTCCTTGCTGTCGAGTGTAATAAAATGGCTCGGAGCTTCGGTTTCCACGATTCTCATGGTGGTCGGGCTCTGGCGGGCACTGGCCAGCATGGAGGAGCGATCAAGAATGCGGTCCACCGCTGGAATCAGGAAGGTGCCGTGGCGGACGTGGTTATAGATGCTGGTGTCGGTGCGCGCCATCCAGTCCATGATGTTCTCGATGTTGCGAACGATGGTCAGATGGTCTTTGGTGGCGGAGAACAGTTTACCCAGCAGCAGCTTCTTCCGCGGATTCATCTTGCCGAAGAAGGTCTGTCCATAGGCCGAAGAGGGCGCGCTGTTGATCAGGCGGATCAGCCAGGGCCACATGCCGTGGCTGACGGGTTCCAGAAGGGTGGTGACCAGCGCATGAAGTCTGCCCTGGGGCAATACCGGCGCTTCCAGTACCACTTCCATATCTTCAAAAAGCTCCGGCCATTGCCGGATGGCCTCCAGAATCACCGCCCCGCCCCGTGAATGGCCGTGCACCCGAACATTCCGGGTGCTGGGCAGGTTAGACAGGGCCTGGTTCAGAATGCAGGCATCGTACTCGATGGTGCCTTCCAGATGCCTGATGGGCACCTCCCAGTCCGGGGCTTCCGGGGTAATGCCGTTGACCGGGATATGGTAGTTGCTGCAGGTAAGCAGGATGAGTTCGGTGGTGGGCGCTTCGTAAGCCTGGGTGAAGTAACAGTGATTTTCCAGAAAACCGTGTACGCCGACGACGGTCTGTTCCGCCTCGCCGCTGTGGTTGCGTACGGAAACAGCGCCCTTGCCAACGCGGTAGACCTGCCCCGAAAACATTTCCGAGTAGGCGCTTTCTATCGGTTTTATCAGCTTGCGAACATGGCTCGCTTTCATGACTGCTCTCCCCCAGCACGGCAATGGCCTGTTATTGGAATTTGAGTGTGCTGGTAACTCTTGTGTCTGACGCTTGCTGTGCCTGACTCTTGTGCCGGTACCCGCTATACCCCGACCGGGCCAACGAGTTATTGGCGCTGGTTACCGGTTTTACGGTCTCCCACAGCCAACCGATGACTGGTTCGGGTGTTTAATAACCATTGCATTAAGGCTTATAACCAGTATAGGGCGGAACAGTTACTCGCGTGTAATTTTTTGTAACAGTGAGAACCTGTGCCACCTATGGAGCCTGCGGGGCTTGTCTGGCACAATGCGGGGTTCGGTTTTTACTTGCCATCACCATTCTTCCGGGGACGTTCGGGTTTGAGTCACGAGCAAACGCACCTTCTGCTACCTGCGGATTCGGCCTGGCTGGCCCTGGAGCGCCCGGAAAACCCCATGACCATCACCGTGATGCTGCGGGTGGATGGCCTCACGGCGCCACGCTTCCGGGAATTTCTCAAGGTTTACTGGATGGCCTGGGAGCGTTTCCGGTACCTGCCGGTCAAGCGCCCGCCGGCCTGGTGGTGGGAGCCGGATCCGATGTTCGATACCCGGCATCATCTCGACGTGGTGGTGGACCGCTTTGCGCCGGAGACGCTCCAGGAATGGGTATCGGCCCGGCTGAACCAGCCGCTGCCCATGTACCGCCCGCTCTGGAAATTCTGGCTGGCCCCGAATGCCGAGGGCGGCGCCGTGCTGTTGCTGCGCATTCACCATTGCTATGCCGATGGCCTGTCGCTGTTGGGAATCTTTGATCGCCTGTGTCCGCCATCGCCCCAGCAGCATCCGGCTATTTACGGCGCGGCGGAAACCGCCGAATTGGCACGCTGGACCTCGGCGGCGAAGGCCTGGCTGGAACCGTTGGTGGCAACAGAGCGGTCTTCGGAGGGGTCCGGTGGCGGCCCCGGGCCGGATGATGCCAGTGGGAATCAATGGCAGGACACAGGCCGACTGCTGGAGCGGGTGGCCCGGAAGAGTCTGAGGCTGGCGCACGAGTTCTCGGAATTCCTGGTGGAGCCGGAAGATACGGTGACGGATCTCAGGCGGCCGCTGTTGGGGCGCCGGCACTGCCGCTGGTCCGATCCGGTGCCGCTGGATCGTTTTCGTGCTATTGCCAGGGCCACCAATGTCACCATTAATGACGTGTTGCTCAGCTGTGTGGCAGCGGCAGTCCGGACCCGCCTGGGTATTGAAGGCGAAGATCTGGACGAGGCGATTCTCCACGCCGCGGTCCCTGTTGATATCCGCAGCCGGCTGCCGGAAGAATTGCAGCCGGCGCCCGGCGCCCTGGGAAACTATTTCGGCACCGTGTTTGTGCCTCTGCCGGTGGATGGCGAAAGCCCGCTGGAGCGCCTCTATCGCATCAAACATGAAACCCGCAGGCTCAAAAAGAGCTGGCAACCCGGCATTGCCTGGGGGCTGGCGGCCAGTGCCACGGTGATTCCTGAGCCCTGGCGGCAGCCGGTTGCTGACGTGTTCTACCGCAAGGCCAGTGCGGTGGTTTCCAACGTGCCCGGTACCGCAGAGGCCCGTTACATTGCCGGTTGCCGGATTAATGAGCAGATGTTCTGGGTACCCCAGGCCGGAAACATCGGCCTGGGCATCAGCATTGTCAGCTACGCTGGACAGGTGCAGTTCGGCGTGGTCGCCGACGAGGCAGTGATGGCGGATCCAGAGGATTTCCTCAACGATTGCCTGCGGGAGCTGGCACAGTTTCCCGGTGGCCTCTCCGGCGGCTTTCCTGACGGTTTTTCCGACAAGTACTAATCCCAAAGTTTCATTTCAAGTGCCTCCCAAATGAGCAGAAAACCTGCTCTCTGGGCGCATTTCCCTCCCCTCCCGCATAACCGACCATGGAATTCAGGCGACAGACCGTGCCTGGAGTGTCCGGGTAAACCAGAGCTCCGATCCCAGATTTCCAAAACAACCGGGGGAACTATGAAAAACAACAACTTCAGAAAGTCAGGGTTAGCCATTGCCATGGCAGCGGCCATGGGGGCCAGCGCCGGCGTCAATGCCGCCATTGAGCTGTACAACCAGGACGGCAACAGCTTTTCCGTTGACGGTTACTTCAATGCCTTCTACGTAAACCGTGACGACAAACTGAACGATGTCCGCGATTCACGCGTCAAGATGGGCTTTCTGCCCAACACCATCGGCTTCAACTTCAGCAAGGACATGGGTGACCTGACCCTTGGCGGGCGGTCTTCGTTCTGGACCACCATCAATGACAGCCTGGGCGCAGATGCTGGCACGGCGACGGATACGCAGATTGATGTGCGGCAGTTCTACGCTACCGTAGACGGTGATTTCGGCCAGGTACTGATCGGCAAGGACTTTGGCCTGTACGCTCGTTCAAATATCTTCCTGGACGAGATCCTGATGGGGGTCGGGTCACCGGGCCTGGAGGGCGGTGTTTCCTTCGGCAACATTCGCGCCGGCTATCCGTATCCGACACCCTCCGCCCAGATTACCTATCGCTCGCCGGATATGAGTGGCTTCAAGGTGGCAGCCGGTGTCCTGGATCCGGCCGATACGGTTACCGGTGCTAACGACGAGAACTCAGCGCCCCGTTTTGAGTCCGAAATCACCTACAACGCCAACCTCAAGGACATAGCCCTCACCGGCTGGGTGAACGGCCGTTACCAGTCGGCTGAAAACGGCGCTACCACCGTTGACAGCACCGGCCTTGGCTACGGCTTGAAGGCATCGGTTGCGGGGCTCACCCTGGCAGCCTCCGGCTTCACTTCCAAAGGTGACAACCCTGTCCTGATCGGTAATGGCGCGGTGACCGAAGACAATGCGGATGGCTTCCTGGTTCAGGGCTCCTACGCATTCGGAGCCAACCGTGTTGTCCTGTCGTATGGCGAGACAGATGCGGAAATCCTGAACCTGGAAACGGAAAGCACGACCCTTGGCTTCTTTCATGACGTCAACAGTAACTTCAAGCTGGTTGCCGAGTACAACATGTATGAAGACAACAACCGCACCACGGGTGTAACAACCACTGAGGTCGACACCATCGCCCTCGGCGCCATCGTCATGTTTTAAGGCGTCGCCAGCCGCCGGGGTGGCAGGAGCGCCTTTCCGGCGGTGGGTTGCTAAGACTAAAGTGCCGGTTTGCCCCTGCGGAAACCGGCAGCGCCACCAGGCATTGATTCAGGAGGCATTTTAATCAATGGCTTACGAATATTTTGGCGCACCCATTAAAAGCACTGAAGTCGCATTGGCTGCGTTTTCGGATGCCGTAGAATCGGTGGAAAATCATCCGTTTCCGGGATCCGCGTTTATGAAGCCAGCGACGACCCTGCCCGCGGTCCGGGTGGCGAGCTCCAGTGTTCGCGATCCGATACTGGCCGCCACCAATCTTGCCAGTCAGCTCAACCACGAACACCTGGGTTGTGTGCTGTTTTTCTGTTCCGCGGAATACGATCTTAGCCGTCTTGGCAGCGCCTTCAAGCATGCCTTTCAGAACGTGCGTGTGTGTGGGTGTACCTCCGCCGGCGAGATCACGCCGGAGGGCTATGGCCGGGGATGTATTGCCGCCATTGGCTTCGACAATCGCTACTTTGCCATTGACTGCGCGCTGATCCGGGAGCTGGATCGGTTTACCTTGCAGGACGCCCAGGGCGTGATCGACGGACTGTTGTCCACGTGTCGAGACGCTAAGCTGGCGCCGGTCAAGGGCAATACCTTTGCGATAACCCTTCTCGACGGTCTTTCCAGCCGGGAAGAACTGGTTCTGGCCACCCTCAATGCCGTGTTGGGCACCATTCCCCAGTTCGGCGGTTCTGCCGGCGACGATGAGCGCCTGGCCAACACCCATGTGTTTTATGATGGCCAGTTCCACACCGGTGCCGCCACCGTTTTGCTGGTGAACACCCCCCTGGATTTCCGCGTATTTTCCACTCACCACATGGTTGAGCGCAGTGAGAAACTGGTTGTTACCCATGCCTGCGCGGAAAGCCGGACCGTTTACGAACTCAATGCCGAGCCTGCCGCCGATGCCTACGCCCGAGCCGTGGGTGTGGAGGTCGATGCCCTGGACCGCAAGGTTTTCGCCCTTCGGCCCATGGGGGTGAAGATCGGCGGGCATTACTTTGTCCGCTCGGTGCAGCGGGTGAATCCGGACAAGAGCCTGACCTTCTACTGTGCGGTGG
This sequence comes from Halomonas sp., assembly GCA_002707215.1. Lineage (GTDB taxonomy): Bacteria > Pseudomonadota > Gammaproteobacteria > Pseudomonadales > Oleiphilaceae > Marinobacter. The sequence goes on along the minus strand of PAKW01000072.1, from coordinate 2,644 downwards.
AAACCGGCATCGTGATGACCGCCATGGAGCCGGAATCCCTTCTGGACAGTGTGCGCACCCAGATTGAGGCCTCCGAGCGAGTGGTGGGACCGCCGCTGGTGACCATTGGCTGTGATTGCTTCCTGCGGCGACTTGAAGCGGAGCTGACCGGGGAAGTGGAGGCGGTCTCGGAATTCCTGCGCCATCACAAGGTGATCGGCTTCAACACCTATGGCGAGCAGTTTGATGGCATGCACATCAACCAGACCTTTACGGGGGTGGTCATTGGCCAGCCTGATGTCCGTTCCGGGCAAGACTGACCTTCCCGTCGAGGATGAACGGGACCGGCGAATCGCCGAGCTTGAGGCAGAGAATGGGCGCCTCGGGCGGATTCGTGACGCCCTGATCGTTCGGGTTGAGTCCGGTTTAGCCCACAAGCCGGAGCCCTATGCGGCCTTCGAGCACTCGGTTGTGCTTGCCGAGCAGGTGCGGGAACGCACCGAGGCGCTGAACCAGGCCATGGAGGAACTGAAGGGCAGCAACAAGGCCCTGAATCGGGCCCGGGAAGAAGCCGAAACCACCCGCCAACGCCTCAGTGATGCCATCGAAAGCATCGCCGATGGGTTTGTCCTGTTTGATAACCAGCACCGCCTGATCCAGAGCAACAGCCGGTTCCGAAGCTATTGGCGCCAGGCCGGTGTCGAGGTGCCTGAGGCGGGCACAAGCATCAACGAAGTCAAGGAACAGGCTGTCGCTTCCGGACTGGTTGTCGAAGAACACGGTCATCCGGATTCCGAAGGCGTGGTGTTTTTGCTCTCCAACGGTCGCTGGGTTCAGATGACCGAGAGACCCACCCGGGAAGGCGGGCTGGTGGTGCTGTACTCCGACATCACCGACGTCAAGAACAGTGAGATGGCACGGCGGATCAAGGCGCTGGAGGAAAGCGAGCGCTGGATCCGCGTGGTCACCGACCATGTGCCAGCACTGATTGCCTACGTTGGCGCTGATATGACCATCCAGTTCTGCAACAAGGTCTATGAAGCCTGGTATGGCCGGGCAGGCGAGTCACCCCTGGGCAAGCGCCTGGATCATGTGCATACGCCAACGTTGTATCAGCGCCTGCTGCCCCACATTCTGGAGGTTATGGACGGCCACAACGTGACCTTTGAATTCGAAGAAGCCGGAGAACAGGACGAGGTGCGCTACATGCTCCGCTCCTATGTGCCCAATTTCGACGAGCAGGGCGATATCATCGGCTTCTTTGTGTTGATCCGGGATATTACCGACCGCCGCAAGACTGCGCTGGCCCTGGAGCAGGCTTACGACAACCTGGAGCGTCGGGTGAAAGAACGCACCGCCGCTCTGACCGGTCTGAACAGCCAGTTGCGCCAGGAAATCACTGAGCGGTCGGCGGTGGAGGCCCGGCTTCGCGATGCCAAACTGGAGGCGGAGCGGGCCAATCTCTCCAAAACCAAGTTCCTGGCTGCGGTCAGCCACGATTTACTGCAGCCCCTGAACGCCGCCCGACTGTTTACCAGTGCGCTGCTGGAGCAGTCATTCGGGCCCAAGGCCGAAGGATTGGTACGTTCAGTGAGTACATCGCTGGACGACGTTGAAAACCTTCTGGGTACGCTCGTGGACATTTCCAAGTTGGATGCTGGCGTCATCACGCCGGATGTGACAGCCTTTGATCTCCGGGATCTGCTAAACAACATCGCCCGGGAATTCCGGCAAATGGCCATGGCCGAGGGCCTGCGGCTGGATTTTGTTGCCAGCTCCGCCACCGTGGAATCCGATTCCCAGCTGTTGGCACGGATTCTCAGGAATTTTCTGACCAACGCCATTCGTTACACCGGTAATGGCCGAATTCTCCTGGGCTGCCGCCGGCGCAGGGATCATATCCTGCTGCAGGTCTGGGATACCGGCCCGGGTATCCCGGACGATAAGCTCACCGAGATTTTCCAGGAATTCAAACGCATCCGGCCAGCAGGCTCACAGCCCGACAAGGGGCTGGGTCTTGGCTTGGCCATCGTGGACAAGATCTCCCGGATGCTCGGTCATGAGGTGACGGTAGCGTCCATCGAAGGCAAGGGTTCGGTGTTCAGCGTCAAGGTTCCCCTTGGCCGACTGCCGCCTACGCGACCAGAGCCGGATCAGAACCGCACGGTATCGCTCGACAGCGGTCTGGGTGGCGCCCGGATCTGGGTGATCGACAATGACCAGTCCATCTGTCAGGGCATGAAAACCCTGCTTGAAGGCTGGGACTGCCAGGTGGTCACGGCGGTATCCCTGGAAGATCTGGAGCGCCAGCTCGATCCGGCAAGTAGCCCGGTGGACCTGATCCTGGCGGACTACCACCTGGACAACGATGAGAACGGCGTGGACGCGGTGGCGGAGATTAACGGCCTGCGCCGTTGTCCGGCGCCGGTGGGGATGATTACCGCCAACTATACCAACGAGCTCAAACAGCACATCCGGGAGCTGGGTCATTTGCTGATGAACAAGCCGGTGAAGCCCCTGAAGCTGCGCAGTGCGCTGAGTCATCTGCTGGGAAACTGAAAATGGGGTCAGATCAAAATGGGGTCAGATGAAAAGTTCATCTGACCCCATTTTGATCTGACCCCATTTTGATCCGCCCGAGCAAAGCGTTACCATCGAGGCGCGT
>PAKW01000071.1 GCA_002707215.1 Halomonas sp. | reverse complement strand
GTTTTTTTGTGGCTGTTACCCGGTCTCTTCCGGAATCAGGGGGGGCGGGAAGCCGCCCAGTTCCTTCCAGCGATTCACGATAGCGCAGAACAGGTCCGCCGTTTTTTCGGCATCGTAGGCGGCTGAGTGGGCCTCCTTGTTACTGAACGGAATACCGGCCAGCTTGCAGGCCTGGGCCAGTACGGTATGGCCGTAGGCGAGGCCCGCGAGGGTCGCTGTGTCGAAGGTTGAAAAGGGATGGAACGGATTGCGCCGGATATCGGAACGCAGTGCGGCTGCGAAGATGAAGTTGTGGTCAAAGGTGGCGTTGTGGCCAACCAGAACTGCCCGTTTGCAGTCGTGGTTTTTGACGGCCTTACGGATCGGGTTGAAGATTTCGCTCAGGCCTTCCCGCTCGGGCACCGCTTCCCGTTCCGGATTCCAGGGGTCAATACCGGTAAAGTCCAGGGCGGACTGCTCCAGGTTGGCGCCTTCAAAGGGGTCAATCTGCTGCACGTGGGTCTCGGTACGGCGCAACCAGCCGTCGTCGTCCATGGTCAGGATAACGGCCGCCACTTCCAGTAACGCGTCTCGCTCGGCGTTGAAACCGGCGGTTTCCACATCGACAACAACGGGCAGAAAGCCGCGGAAACGGCGGGACATAGGGTGCGGTGGTTTGTTTTCGTCAGTCACTCAAGCTCCGGTCTTGGCCGTGTGTGAGAAGGAATCAGCTATGTTTACGCCAGCCGCCAGTGAACAGTTTCACCCGCGTTCAGCGGCACAATGGTGCCCCCAGCCAGGGGTAGTTCACTGGGCATGGTCCAGGGTTTACGAACCAGGGTGATGGTGTCTGTGTTGCGTGGCAGGCCGTAGAAATCGGCGCCGTTGAAGCTCGCGAAGGCCTCGAGTTTGTCGAGAATGCCCAATTCTTCGAAGATGCCGGCGTACAGGCCGATGGCGCCGTGAGCGGAGTAACATCCGGCACAGCCGCAGGCCGTTTCCTTGCGATCTTTGGCGTGGGGCGCGGAATCGGTTCCCAGGAAGAAGCGTTGGTCGCCGCTGGCTACGGCGTCCCGCAGGGCCTGCTGATGGCGGTTGCGCTTGAGGATTGGCAGGCAGTAAAGGTGTGGGCGAATGCCACCTACAAGCATGTGGTTACGGTTGTACATCAGATGCTGGGGCGTCAGGGTGGCGCCCAGGTTATCACCGCTGTGCTGTCTTACAAACTCTGCCGAATCGGCTGTGGTGATGTGTTCAAGTACCATTCTGAGGTTCTGGAATGCTTCCAGAGTCGGGGCCAGCACCCGCTCCAGAAAAACCTTCTCCCGGTCGAAAATGTCGATATCGGCATTGGTCACCTCGCCATGAACCAGAAGCAGCATGTCGCAGTCGGCCATGGCTTCCAGTACCGGGTAGATGTTCCGGATGTCCTTCACGCCGGAGGCCGAATTGGTGGTGGCGCCGGCCGGGTAGAGCTTTGCGGCCACGATGCCAGCGGCTTTGGCCTCCCGGATGGTTTCCGGGGTAGTGCTTTCGGTCAGGTACAGGGTCATCAGTGGTTCAAAGCCGGTGCCGCTGGCGGCCACGAGAATCCGGTCCCGGTAGGCGGTGGCATCCGCGGCGGTTGTTACCGGTGGTACCAGGTTGGGCATAATGATGGCCCGTCCGAAGCAGGCTGCGGTGGCGGGCACTACGTCCCTCAGGATATCACCGTCCCGGACATGGAGATGCCAGTCGTCGGGGCGGGTAATTGTAAGCTGGTCGGTCATGGTAGTTGTCCGCAATACCTTTGGCGAAGTCGGGGCTGAGACATTGGCAAGGCCGGGGTTGAAAAAGTTGAATAAGTTGAACAAAAGGGCCCTGAAAAAATTTGCCGCATTATATCAGAAGGTGCCGGCGATTGTTTTCGTCTGGACGCTAAAGAAACTCGGACAAGGGCCGTTAAATACTCAAAGCCTCTTAACTCCCTGAAACCGACGGCAACCGATATGGGATTCCGCCCCCGCCACAATCCGATGACTGTACTGGCCGCCTGCCTTTTCAGTGTGTTTTTGCCCACGAGTGGCCAGGCTGCGAGCTACGGTGCGGGTATTGAAAATAGCCAGTGGTACCTGGCCGAGTCGGTTTTCGAATGTCGCCTGGTGCACGAGGTGCCCGGTTATGGGCGGGCGGTTTTCTATCATCGCGCCGGCGAAAACCTGTCGTTCTTTCTGGAATCCGAAGCGCCGCTGATGCGCCCGGGGCGGGGTAGCCTGGTAGCAGAAGCGCCATCCTGGCGCCCGGGCGCAGCGCCGCGGCCCTTGGGAACCGTCGATGTCTCGGATGATCGCCGCCAGGTCACTCTGGATACCCGCCTGGCCTTTGTTCTGGCCCGCGGCCTGCTTGATGGCATGCGCCCTACGGTTACCCGGGATTCCTGGTTTGACGGCCGGCCGGTGCGGGTGCATGTCTCCAACATCAATTTTTCCGGCGAGTATCAGCTGTATCAGCGTTGTACTACCAACCTCCTGCCAGTGAATTTTGACCAGATCCGCCGCTCACGCATTCCGTTTGCCAGCGGCAGCACCCAGTTATCGGATCGGGACAGGAAATTGTTGGACAATATCGTGACCTATGTGATTGCGGATTCGACAGTGGAACGGATTTTCGTGGATGGCCATAGTGACAGTATTGGCAGCCGGATCAACAACCGGGCCCTCTCGGAAGATCGTGCCAATGTGGTGGCGGATTACCTCAAGGCCCGGGGGCTTGATGAAAACATGATTACTGTCAGGGCCCATGGTGATCAGTACCCGGTATCAAACCGCCCGGCGGACAATCGCCGAACCAACATTCGCCTGCAGCGGGCCGGTGACCAGCCGGAACTGCAACAAGCCAACGGCTACGGCGGGGATCCCCGGGGATAGCCGGGATCAGTAAACTGAATTGAGCACTTCGAGATGGGCGTTTACACTCTCTGCCAGAGCACGCAGGTGGTACCCGCCTTCCAACGTTGAAATGATCCGGTCGTTGCTGTGTTCATGGGCAACGCCCACAATTATTTCCGTCAGCCAGCGGTAGTCTTCGGTATCCAGATTCAGTTCTGCCATCGGGTCCAGCCGGTGGGCGTCAAAGCCTGCCGAAATAAGGATCAACTGGGGTTTGAAGTCGTTCAGCCGCTTCAGCCAGCCGGCTTCCACCCGCTTCCGGTACTCCTCTGGGGGACAGTTCGCCTCAATCGGAATGTTCACGATATTTTCCGCTTGCCGGTGCACGTGGGAGTGTGGGTAGAAGGGGTGCTGGAAGCTGGAGCACATCAGGATCCGTTCATCACCACTGACAATGTCCACCGTGCCGTTGCCCTGGTGCACATCAAAGTCGATGATTGCGACCCGTTCGAGATGGTGGAAGGTGAGGGCGCGCATAGCCGCCAGGGCGATGTTGTTATAGAAGCAGAATCCCATGGACTTGGCTCGCTCGGCATGATGGCCAGGCGGGCGGGCGCAGACAAAGGCATTGGTCACCTGGCTGCTCATCACCATATCCACGGCCTGGACATTGGCGCCGGCTGCCAGGCGGGCGGCTCGAAGAGTGTCAGGCATCATGGCGGTGTCCGGGTCGGTAAACACCCGGCCCCGGGTAGGTTGCATCAGGTCAAGCTGGTGTAGGTAGTTCTCCGGGTGCACAGTCAGTAACTGGTCACGGGTAATCTCTTCAGGACGAACCCAGTCGAGCTTCTGGTCCAGGCCGGTATCGGCGAGGTAGCTGATGATAGCCGCAAGCCGCTCCGGGCTTTCCGGATGCTCGGGCCCCATGTTGTGCCTCATGAAGTCATCGTGGGAAAAGAATGCCGTGGTCATAGGTCTCGGGCTGCCTTCAATATGCTTATATTTTTTCCAAGCTTATCAGGGAAAACCGCAGGGTGCCGTGTTTCTTTGGTCTTATAGGGGAGATAGTCATTTCACATCGGCGGATCACGGCCTAAGATAAGGGCTACGCTCATAAGTAACCTGTTTTATTACATTTATTACCCGACTGGCCGCGGCCGGACAAGAAGGAGAGTCAGCTTGAGCACCCGGTATCTGGAAAACCTGTTCAACCCCGCATCCATTGCGGTGATCGGTGCGTCGGAGCGGGCGGACAACCTTGGCGGCATGGTATTAAGGAACCTGATGGGGGGCGGTTATCCCGGGCGCTTGCTGGTGGTTAACCAGAACGATTACGAGAACGTCCATGGGGTGCCGTGCGTCAAAAAAGTCTCGAGAATGGGGTTTTCGCCGGACCTGGCGATCATTTGTACTCCGCCGGACACCGTCGCCAAGACCATAAAGCGGCTGGGTGAGGCCGGGGTACGCACCGCCATCGTGATGACCGGTGGCATGTCCCGCACCCACAGCAAAACCGGTCAGCCCCTGATGTATTCCGTGCGGGAAGCAGCCCGCGAGACCGGCATCCGGGTTCTTGGCCCCAACACCATCGGCCTGATGGTTCCGGCCCGCAGTCTAAACGCTACCTATGCCCACATGGGGGTGATCCCGGGCCGGGTGGCCTTCGTCGGCCAGTCCGGCACCATTGCCAGTTCGGTCATCGACTGGGCGTTCGCCCGGGGGGTCGGGTTTTCCTATTTTCTCACCCTCGGCGACGGCATGGACATTGATCACGACGATCTGATCGATTACCTCGCACAGGACACCCTGACCCGAGCTATTCTCCTGCATATCGAAAATATTCCCAACGCCCGACGTTTCATGTCAGCCGTCCGGGTGGCTTCGCGTACCAAACCGGTGATTGCGGTGAAGTCCGGCCGGGTGCCGGAATCCGAGTGGTTCCCCCATGAATTACCGGCCGGGCTCAAACGCAGTGACCCGATCTATGATGCCATGCTGCAGCGCGCCGGTGTGCTTCGGGTGGACGGCCTCGGGCAGATGTTTGATGCGCTGGAGACGCTGACCCGTATGCGTCCTTTGCGTCGGGAAAGTCTGGCCATTATGGCCAACGGTGTTGGTCCGGGTGTATTGGCCGTGGACCGGCTGGCGGATCTGGGCGGTGAACTGGCGGAATTATCGGATTCCAGTATTGAAGCCCTGGCCAAGCTGCTACCACCTTACTGGACTCGCAAGAATCCTATCGACCTCAACTACGATGCCTCCCCGGAGTTGTACGGCAAGGCCATCAAGATCCTGGCCAAGGATCCGGAAGTGGCTAATGTGCTGGTGATGTATGCTCCCAGTCTAACCGAGGACAGTCTTCAGATCGCCGATGCGGTGGTTCAGGCGTGCAAGGGTACCCGCCTGAATGTGTTCACCTGCTGGCTGGGCCAGAGTACGGTGATGGACGCCCGGGAAGAGTTCTACCGGGCCGGGCTGCCGTCGTTCTTCAACCCGGAAAAAGCCGTAGTGGCGTTCATGCAACATGTTCGTCACCAGCGGGTTCAGCGGCTGCTGACAGAAACCCCCGAATCGTTCACCGACCATTTTGCCGACAGGACACATACCCGCAAGGTAGTCATGAATGCATTGCGTTCGGGGCGCTACCACTTGTCCAACCGCGAAGCCCGTGATCTTGTTCGGGACTATGGGATCAGCACCATTGACACCATGTACTGCGATGACATGGAGGAAGTACTGGAGGTGTTTGCGGTTGAGCGGCGCCCTATCGACATTACCATCGTTCATGAGCAGGCCTGCCACCCGTTTCTGAACCTGAGCCCTACCCAGCGTCGATACAAAGGCACGGTGCAAAAGCTTAACAGCGAAGCGGCCATCATGGATTCCTGCCGCTACCTGATGGAGGAATATCAGCGTCACTTCCCGGACAGTGGCTTTCTTGGGTTTGCGGTGCAGCGTTCCTACCAGCATGTGGGTGGTATCGAGTTCAGTGTTGGCATCACCCGGGACGCCCTTTTCGGTCCACTGGTGGTCTGTGGTGCCGCCGGTGCCCAGATCAACGTGATGACCGACCGCCAGATCGCTTTGCCGCCCCTGAACATGGTGCTGGCAAGGGAGCTCCTGCGCCGCACCTATATGTACAAACTGCTCAAGGAGCACAGCCTGAAGCCGGAGGAGGATATCCGGGCGGTCTCTGAAACCCTGGTGACACTGTCCCAGATTGTGATCGACATTCCGGAGATTCAGGGCCTGGAGATCGCGCCCTTGCTGTTTAACGAACAGGGGGCGGTAGCCGTGAATATCGCCGTCGACCTGGCGGACAAGCCCGGCCGGCCCATTATCCAGCCTTACCCCAGAGAGCTTGAAGAGTGGATTGTGCTGCCGAAATCCGGCCGGCGGGTGATTATCCGGCCGGTACTGGCCGAGGATGAGCCTGCTCACCGGGCCTTCCATGAGTTGCAGTCGCCTGAATCCATCCGCTACCGGTTCTTCCAGTACCGCAAGCACTTCTCCCGGGAAGACGTGGCCCAGATGGTGCAGATCGATTACGACCGGGAAATGGTGTTCATCGCCAACGCGCCAAAGGAAGACGGCGAGGGTGAGGAAACCCTTGGAACCGTGCGAACATGGACCGACGCCGACAACCTGCAATGCGAGTTTGCGGTGATGGTGCACGACAAAATGAAGGGTGAAGGCCTGGGCATTGCTCTGATGCAGAAAATGATCGACTACTGCCGAGCCCGGGGCACCATGGAAATGGTGGGGAACGTGCTGCCGGACAACCGCCCGATGCTGCAACTGGCGGAGCATCTGGGTTTCGAGATCAAGTTCAACACGGAAGAGGAAGTGATGGATCTGCGGCTGGTTCTGAATGAACCGGAAAAGGACTGGCAGCGGGAGCGGTTGGGAAAGAGCGCCCACTAAGAGCGCCAGAAGGTGGGGTCAGATGAAAACGGGGTCAGATGAACTTTTCATCTGACCCCGTTTTCATCTGACCCCGTTTTCAGGCTTCTACTCTTCGACAATCGCGGAGCGGTCTTCGCCGCCCAGGGCTTCCAGCAGTCCCGGAATCAGTCTGGACAGCTCCAGGGTCATCAGGGTGAAGGCTGCGTCGAACTTGGCCGCCGAGTCGTCCGCATCGACGTCTTCGAGCTGATCCTGGAGGGTTTCGCCGAATTTCAGGCGGCGGATGCCCAGTTCCTCATCCAGTACGAACGAGACGTTGTCATCCCAGGTGAGGGACAGTTTGGTAACCTGCATGCCGGCGTCCAGATGATTGCGGATTTCGTCCGCTTTCAGGTCCAGGCCTTTGCAGCGCACCACGCCGCCGTCCTCGGACGGATCTTTCAGTTCGCATTCACTGCCCAGAACCACTGTGCCGGGTAAATCAATGGATTCGTTCAGCCAGCCGGTAAAGGTGAAGGCGGGTGCCTGCTCCACGGCCGGTGGGCGCACCGGCAGCGAACCCAGGCATTTGCGCAGGGCCGAGGCCAGGTCTTCGGCCTGTTTCGCGGAGCCGGCGTCAACGACCAGCACACCGTCCTGTGGTGCGAGATAGGCAAAACAGCGGCGATTCCTGGAGAAGGCCTGCGGTAGCATCTCCAGCATCACCTGTTCCTTGATCTCGTCCTTTTCCTTGCGGCGAACTTTGCGGCCCTGCTCGAATTCAATGGCTTCTGCTTTTTCTTCAACCGCTTCCTTGACCACCGGGCCGGGCAGAATCTTCTCTTCCTTGCGCAGGGCAATCAGATGGTAGCCGTTGGCGCTGTGAACCAGCAGCTCACCATGCTTGCCCAGCGGCGGCACCCAACCCTGGCGGCTGGTTTCCTGGGGACCGCAGGGCTTGAAGGCGTCCTCCCGGAGCTTTTCTTCCAGCTCTTCGGCGGAGATATCAAACGGTTTGGTAAAACGGAATACGCGAGCGTTGCGAAACCACATCAGGGCTGGTCCTTGTCTTTCATATTTGTACGATCTCTACGAGTACGGTTTTAACGATAAAGCCCACAACACCGGCGCCCAGTACGGTAAACAGGGCAATGGTGCCGAATTTTCCGGCCTGTGATTTCTTGGCCAGATCCCAGACGATGAAACCCATCCAGACAATCAGGCCGGTCAGAAACACCAGCATGGCGATCTGGGAAAACACTGCTTCGTTCATTGTTTACTCCGATATTAACGTGGATCAGGAAGTCTCAGATTGACTCCCTATTGTTCATCCCGCAGGAAAACCCAGTTGTTCTTATCGGATTGGTCTTCGCTGAAGTGGTAGCCTTCGAGGTTGAACCCCTTGAGGTCGTCGGCGTGTGTGATTCGGTTCTGGATGGCAAACCGACACATCTGGCCGCGGGCTTTCTTGGCGTAGAAGCTGATCATCTTGTACTGACCATTCTTCCAGTCCTTGAATTGGGGGGTGATCAGCCGGCCTTCAAGATCTTTTTTCCTTATGCTTTTGAAATACTCGTTGGAGGCAAGGTTCACCAGTACGCTGTCGTCGTCTGCCAGCAGGCGGTTGAGTTCATCTGTGATCCTGCTACCCCAGAACGTATAGAGATCCTTGCCACGGCTGTTCTCGAACCGGGTACCCATTTCCAGGCGATAGGGCTGCATCAGGTCCAGAGGTTTCAGTACCCCGTACAGGCCTGAGAGTATGCGCAGGTGTTGCTGGGCGAACTCGAAATCCTGCTCACTGAAGCTTTCGGCGTTCAGGCCGGTGTACACGTCGCCCTTGAAAGCCAGTAGGGCCTGGCGGGCGTTCTCGGGCGTAAACGGCGTGTGCCAGTTCCGGTAGCGCCCGGCGTTCAGTTGGCCCAGCTTGTCGCTGATGTTCATCAGGTTGCTGATCTGGTGCGGCTCCAGTTCCTTGAGCTGGTCCACCAGCTCACAGGCGTGGTCAAGAAAATCCGGCTGGCTGACCTTGTCTGTCGCCAGTGGGCTTTCGTAATCCAATGTCTTGGCAGGGGAAATAACCATCAACATGTCAGGCAGTCCTCATTGCAGGAATGTCAGTAATTCATCCCTGGTAAACGGCCAGTTCAGTTCCTCGCCGGTGTCGTTACGGCGCAGTACCGGGATCCGGGTACCGTAGCGTTCCACCAGCTCCTCGGACTGGGCAATGTCCACCACGTCTACCGGTATGGGTTCCGGCATGGGCGTATTTACAAGCAGGGCTTCGGCCAGTTCGCACAGATGGCATTGAGATGTCGTGTAAAAAAGCAGTTCCATTATTTCGGCTGTGCGTCCAGTTTCTGGCCGTTAACGCCCTGGCTGTCCCTGCCCATGAGGTACAGGTAAGCCGGCATCAGGTCTTCCGGTGCAGGGTTCTTCCGTGGATTCTCCGCCGGATAGGCACGGGCTCTCATGCTGGTACGGGTGGCGCCCGGGTTAAGACTGTTTACCCGTACATTGTGGCGTTCGTCATCCAGTTCGTCGGACAACAACTGGCTGAGGCCCTCTACCGCAAACTTGGAGACCGCGTAAGCGCCCCAGTAGGCCCTTGCTTTCCGGCCGACGCTGGAGGAGGTGAAGATCACCGAGGCATCGCCGGATTTGCGCAACAGGGGAATCATCGCCCGGCTCAGGAGAAAGGGCGCCGTGGTATTTACGTGCATCACCTTGTTCCAGGTTTCCGGGTCGTACAGCTCCACCGGGCACAGGTCACCCAGGATGGCGGCATTGTGCAGCAGGCCGTCCAACTGGCCGAAATTATCTTCCAGGGTCATCGCAAGTTCTTCGTAATCCTTGACTGCCGCCCCTTCGAAGTTCATCGGCACAATGGCAGGTTTCGGGTGGCCCGCGGCCTCGATTTCGTCGTAAACCGTTTCCAGCTTGCTGACAGTGCGGCCCACGAGTACGACCGTCGCACCATGGGCGGCATAGGCTTTGGCGGCGGCCCTGCCAATGCCGCTTCCGGCGCCGGTAACCATGACGATACGGTCTTTCAGAAGATCCGCGGGTGCTTGGTAATCATGCATAATCTGTCTCCGTTTCAGGCTGTTCCCGGCCTGGAAGCCGGATCGTCAAATTGGCTGGCTATTGTAACAGCTTTGCCAGATCGGTGACGGTGTCGGCGATCAGGTCGGCTTGCCACAGGTCAATGTTCTCCGGTTGCTCGATGTAACCGTAGCGCACCGCAATGGTTTTCATGCCGGCATTACGCCCGGCTTCGATATCACGTTCGTGGTCGCCCACATAAATGCCTGTGCCGGGCTCCGTGCCCATCTGCTGGCAGGCCAGGATCAGGGCTTCGGGGTGGGGTTTGCGTTGGGTAACGTGATCCGGGCAGACCAGCGCCGCACAGCGGTCTGCCAGATCCAGCGCCTGGATCAGCGGTACGGCGAACCGGGCCGGCTTGTTGGTAACAATGCCCCAGGGCACGCCCCGGTCTTCCAGGGTTCCGAGGAGCTCATCCATGCCCTCGAACAGTGCGGTTTCAACTGCCACGCCGGTTTCGTAGAGATCGAGAAATGCCGTGTGCTTTTCCAGATAGTCCGGATGTTCCGGTCCCAGCCCGAATCCCACCCGGATCATCGCCCGGGCCCCGTTTGAGACAAAGCGGCGAATGTGTTCCGGGGGCAGGGCAGCCAGCCCATGCTGTTCCCGCAACTGGTTCAGACAGCGAATAAAATCCGGTGCCGTGTCGATCAGGGTTCCGTCCAGATCAAACAGGACAGCAGAGGGTTCAGTCGTCACGTGTGTCCCTGGCATGCATAAGGTAGTTCACATCCACGTCCCGGCCCAGTTTGTAGACCTTGGTGACCGGGTTATAGGTCATGCCGGTAAGTTCACGGACATCCAGTCCGGCGTGACGCAGGTGATCGGACATCTCCGAAGGCCGGATGAATTTTTTCCACTCGTGGGTTCCCTTGGGCAGCAGCCTGAGCACGTATTCGGCACCGACAATGGCGAACAGGAACGACTTCGGATTGCGATTGATGGTTGAGACGAACAGGTGGCCACCGGGCCTGAGCATGGCTGCACAGGCCCTGATCACCGATGCGGGGTCTGGCACGTGTTCCAGCATTTCCAGGCAGGTGACCACGTCGTACTGGCCGGCGTGGTCGCTTTCCTTAGCCAGTTCTTCCACGGTTATCTGGCGATAATCGACATCAACCCCGCTTTCCAGGCCGTGCAGCCGCGCCACGGAGAGTGGCGCCTCGCCCATGTCGATGCCGGTTACGTGGGCGCCGCGCTGGGCCATACCCTCGGACAGCAGGCCGCCGCCGCAGCCGACATCCAGTGCTCGCTTGCCAGCCAGGGAGACCCTCTCGTCAATGTAGTTCAGGCGCAGGGGGTTGATGTCGTGCAGCGGCTTGAATTCGCTGGTGGGGTCCCACCAGCGGCTGGCCAGGGCTTCAAACTTGGCGATTTCATTCCGGTCTACGTTCTGGTTTGTCATGATTGGTTCTGCCTGGTGAATCAATGGAAAATCGGTTGGCCAGTGTGTTTGCGGATTCGTCCGGCCCAGTCATCGACACGAAGCATGAGATCGGCGACATCAATTCGGGTAAGCCGGCCATGCTGTAGTTGTGGTACGCCGTTTATCCAGCTGTGGCTTACGGACCGTCCGTGGTTGCTGTACACGAGGTGGGAGGCGGGGTCATAAACCGGCTGCAGGAACGGGTCGCTCAGGTCAATGGCTATGATGTCGGCCAGCTTGCCCGAAACCAGGGAGCCCAGCTCGTGATCCCGGCCAAGGGCCCGGGCGCCGTTGATGGTGGCCATTTCCAGGGCCTGGTGCGCTGGCAGTGCAGCAGCGTCGCCGGCCACAACCTTGGCCACCATGGCAGCAGTGCGCATTTCACCGAACAGGTCCAGATCGTTGTTGCTGGCGGCACCGTCCGTACCGATGGCGACGTTTATTCCGCTATCGAGGAGTTTCTGGACCGGACACAGGCCGCTGGCCAGTTTCAGGTTGGATTCCGGGCAATGGATGACCTGTGCTCCAGACTGCTGAAGCAGGCGGATATCAGTGTCGTCGATCTGGGTCATGTGCACGCACTGGGTTTCCGGGCGCAATACGCCAAGCTCCGCCAGCCGCGCTGCTGGACGCTTGCCGAGTTTTTCACTGGCCTCGGCCACTTCAAACGCTGTTTCGTGAAGGTGTATCTGGATTTGTGCGCCGGTGTCTTCAGACAGCCGGGCGGCCTTGGCCATGGGGCCGTCTGACACAGTATAGGGCGCATGGGGGCCAATGGCCGGCATGATGCAGTCATCGGCCTTCCAGGTGTCGATAAGCGCGCGCCCCTTGCTCAGATACTCCTCCGGTCCTGAGCCCCAGGGGGTGGGGAAATCCAGTAACGGGAAGCAGATCTGGGCGCGGATACCGGCGTCGCGGGCGACCTGGGCCGCAATCTCGGGGAAGAAGTACATGTCCGAGAAAGTGGTGGTGCCTGTGCGCAGCATTTCAGCCATGGCCAGTTGGGTGCCATCGGCAATGAACTGCTCGCTGATAAAGCGACCTTCGGCCGGCCAGATATGATCGTTCAGCCAGGTCATCAGCGGGAGGTCATCCGCCATGCCCCTGAAGAGCGTCATCGCCGCGTGGCCGTGCATATTGATCAGGCCCGGCATGACCACATGATGCGGCAGGTCAACCGTTTCGCGGGTTCTGAATTCCCGGTCTGCCTGCTGCCGGGGAATAACCGCGGCAATCCGGGCTCCCTGAATGATCACTGCCTGGTTCTCAAGCACCATGCCCCCTGGCTCAACCGGGATCAGCCAGCGTGCGTTGATGCGGATATCGGCTGCGGTGATGGTGTCTGCCGTCATTAACCCTGCCTTACAGCGGTTGGCGCGGTGCGGCCGCGCTTTGGAAATGTAGCTCGGAAGTATAACCGTTATACTGGCACTTTTCAGCGCTGCAAACCGGAGCATTTTTATGGCACAAACCCCGAAACCGCCTTCTGAACGTGGCATTGGCGCCGTTGCCATAAGATGGCACGGCAGCAGTCTTGAACTGCTGGACCAGCGCCTGCTGCCCGGGGAAGAGCACTGGATTACGCTCGAAGGCGCAGTTGGTGTGGCGCAGGGCATTCGGGATATGGTGGTTCGCGGTGCCCCGGCCATTGGTATCAGCGCCGCTTACGGGGTCGCTCTGGCGGCACGGCATGCAGGTGGCGGCGACTGGAAGGCGGAAATAAAACAGTCTATCCGCGAGCTTGCAGCGTCCCGACCCACGGCGGTCAACCTGTTCTGGGCGTTGCAGCGCATGGAACAGGTGTTTCACCAATGCCATTCCCTGGACGAGGCGGCAAAGCGGCTGGCCAAAGAGGCGGTGGCGATTCACGAGGAAGATCTCGCCGCCAATGTTGCCATGGCGGACCATGCCCTGGAATTCATGGCGCCAGACAAACCCATGTCTGTGCTTACCCACTGCAATACCGGTGCGCTGGCCACTGGCGGTTATGGGACTGCGCTGGGTGTTATCCGCCGGCTGAACGAGGAAAAGCTGCTGAGGGAAGTCTTTGCCGATGAAACCCGGCCCTGGCTCCAGGGCAGTCGCCTGACCGCCTGGGAGCTGTCCCGCGACGGCATTCCAGTTACCCTCAATGCCGATGGCGCGGCGGCGGCGATCCTGGCCCGGGGTGAGGTTCGATGGGTCATTGTGGGTGCGGATCGCATTACCGCCAATGGCGATGTCGCGAACAAGATCGGCACCTACGGCCTGGCGGTTCTGGCACGCCATCATAAGGTTGGATTTATGGTGGTGGCCCCTTCCAGCACTGTGGATATGTCCCTGGCCTCGGGCTCGGACATCCCCATTGAAGAGCGTGAAGGCATGGAAGTGCGGGAGATTCGGGGAATTCCGCTGGCGCCGGAAGGCGTAAAGGTGTTTAACCCGGTGTTTGATGTAACGCCGGCCAGCCTGATTGATGCCATTGTTACGGAAAAGGGGGTGGTGCATAACCCGAATATTACCGGTATGCGGGCGCTATTTGACTGAGGGGTTTTTGCCCGCTGGTCGCTTCCTGGCAGCCGGCGGCTTTTCGGGCTTGCCTGGCTCAGCGGGCTGCTTTCCCTCATAAGCCGCACGCAGTTCCTCTACCTGCCTTTCCTGTTCTTCGACAAAGTGCAGGGACATTTCGAAACTGTGGCGGGTGAACTCCAGTACCTTCTGGAAACCTTCGTCTGAAAGCGTGCGGGCATCGTCATGCCGGCGGAAGATGTTGATGAACTCGCGCTCTCGCTCGAACTGCAGCGGCAGTCTTGCCACACCCCAGTCATTCAGGAGCTGCCACACCTCGGGGTTGTAGTTGCGCGTGGTGCGCATGATGAATGGAATGGGGTCGTTCCGGGCGATAAGGGCAGCAAGCCGGAGAATCAGTTCGAAGGAGAGGGTGGCGGTACCGTTTTCAATGGCCTCCAGGACCGATTTATCCCGGAGATTCAGGGCCTCGCTCATTTCCGACAGGGTCAGCCCGGCCACTTCCCGGATATCTTTCAGGGACTGGCCAGCGGTTAGCATGGCCCGCAGTTGATCCTGGGAGTTGATCAGGGCCCGGCCAACCCGGAGAGAGGTGTCGGTGGCCTTGACCCCAAAACGAAGCGCTGAGCCGGTCAGGCTGGCCAGGCGGTCAATCAGGCCCTCTTGCGTTCGTTCCCGGGCCGTCGGTTTTTCAAGACCGTCAACCTCTTCCAGAGAGCGCATGGCATGGAGGGCGTCCAGGAGCATGTCCCGAAGCACTCGCGCCTTTTGCCGGCTATCCTGTCCGCCGTCGCCGTTTTCAGTCATGGGGGCTGGTGGCTTCGGGGCCACTTACCTGACCGGAGCCTGGGCCGCAAACTGCTGTGGGGTCAGAATAGAAGCCATGCGGCTATCCAGACCCAGCATGTCCGCCATGATGTGCCCACCTTCCCGAATGACGAAATCGAGTTCGTCGTCGGTTGAGTTCAGGTCCGCGGCTTGTTGGTCCTGCCAGTCTTCAAGATCGTCCAGCGAATCGAACGGCTGCTCTCCCTTGAGCTCCCGGCGGGCATTGGCAATCGCCAGGCGGGTACGCTCAACCCGTTCGTGTTGCTCGCGGCGTTCCTCCTGGTTAAGGCTGACGCTGTCTGTCGCCCGCTGTTGGGCCAGAAAGTCGATTTCCTGTTGCAGGAGACGGAACTCGGGGCTTGTTGAGAAACGCTCCTCATGACGCTTGCGAAGCTCATCGATAATTCCGCTGAAATCGTAATAGCGGGTGTGGGGCACGGCCTCGATCTGGTCCCAGGGAAGGGCTTGATCGAGGGCATCTTCACCGATCCGGGTCTTGTCAATACGCGACGGAATCTCGATATCCGGGATAACTCCCTTGTGCTGGGTCGAACCGCCGGATACCCGGTAGAATTTCGACTGGGTAATCTTGAGCTGGCCATGGTTCAGTGGGCGAACGGCCTGCACGGTGCCTTTACCGAACGTCTGCGAGCCGACGACCAGCCCGCGGCCATAGTCCTGAATGGCCCCTGCGAAGATCTCTGAGGCGGACGCACTCATGCGGTTGGTCAGAACCACCAGGGGGCCGTCATAAGCTACGGACGGGTCCTCATCTTTGAGCACCTGCACGTCGTTGTTGGCGTTGCGGATCTGCACCGTTGGGCCTTGGTCGATAAACAGGCCGACCAGCTCATTGGCCTCGTGCAGGGCGCCACCACCATTATTGCGCAAGTCAATCACCAGCCCGTCGACGCCTTCCGCCTGAAGCTCGGCAATCAGCTTGCGAACATCCCGGGTTGTGCTCTTGTAATTGGGGTCACCTGCCTGCATGGCCTGGAAGTCAGCGTAGAAGGTGGGGATCGTGACAACGCCGATGGTGTATTCCTTGCCGCCCTGCTCCAGTTGGAGGGTGTCTTTGCTGGCGCTTTGCTCTTCCAGTTTCACCTCATCCCGTTTGATGGCGATGGTTTTGGTCATGGTTTCATCAGAGGCGGTGGCCGGAATAACTTCCAGGGCCACCGTTGAGTTCCTTGGGCCGCGGATCAGGTCCACGACTTCATCAAGGCGCCAGCCAATGACATTCACGGGTTTTCCGTCTTCCTGGGACACCGCGACGATCCGGTCTGCCGGTTGCAACTGGCCCTGCTTGGACGCCGGCCCGCCGGGAACCAGCCGGACCACCTTGGTGTATTCGTTGTCTGACTGCAGAACCGCACCGATCCCTTCGAGAGAGAGGCTCATGTTAATGTTGAAGTTTTCGGATGTGCGCGGCGAAAAATATGAGGTGTGTGGGTCCCACATACCGGTAAACGCGTTCATATAGGCCTGGAAGGCATCTTCGCTGCGGGCCTGGTAGGCGCGTTTCAATTGACCTTTGTAGCGACGCAGCAGCGTTTCTTTAATAGCATCGTCCTCACTGCCACTGAGTCGTTGTGCCAGGACGGCGTTCTTGATTCGCTTGCGCCAGAGTTCGTCCAGGGCCTGGGTATCAGGCACCCAGTCCGCTTCGGAACGATCAACGAGAATGCGCTCGTTTTTCGAGAAATCCAGAGTGTCGATGCCACTTTCGATTAGGCCAATGGCAAACTGCAGTCGCTCAATGATGCGCTGCTGGACCCGGTTGTAGATATCGAAGCCGGGCTGCAACTGGCCGGTTTTCAGGGCTGAACCCAATTGACCTTTAATCCGGTCGAACTTCTGGATGTCCCCTTTGGTAAGGTAGATTCGCTGGCCGTCCAGGTAAGCCAGATAGGCATCAAACACATCGCCGGACAGCTCATCGCTGATGCCCAGATCGCGGAAATGGGTAAACTGCAGCTGGCGGGCAATCAGGATGTTTGCCCGCGCCTGCTCAATAGTGGGCGCGACCGGCTCGTAGATCGACGGAGTGTCGACTTTCGCCTGCAGTCCCAGTGGCGTCGAGAGCAGCAGTGCAACCGTGACTGCCCTGCATACTCTTGTCCGGATGTTCTGTGCCGGAGAGCGACGGGCCGGAATTCTTTCCGCAATGGTCATAAATGTATACCTGACGGTGTTGGCCAGAAAAGCGCAGTAAAGACGCTTGCCTGACCGTGAGCGAATAAATTTATTGTAGGCAAGCGCTACACCCGTTGCCATAGGTAGCACGTATCGGTTCGTGACAATCTGTCCATGAAACCGGCAGGTTAGTAACCGGAAAGCCTTTGGCGGTGCGCAGATAAGGAGAGAAATCTTGCCGTGAGACTGCCGGGAGGGGGCTGCCATCCTCCCCCGGCGCGGTGGCCTCAGGCGAGGGGTGAGTTGCTCTCGGCTCTCTCCAGCAGCAGTCTGGGAGGAGCAAAGCGCTCGCCATAAGCGCGGGCAAGTTCTGTCGCCCGCTCTGTGAACGCTCTCACGCCATACTGATTAATGAATTGTAGGGTGCCGCCAGTCCAGGGCGCATAGCCAATACCGAAAATGCTGCCGATGTTGGCGTCTTCCACCGTGCGCAGAACACCTTCTTCCAGGCAACGGACGGTTTCGATGGCCTGGATGAACAGGATCCGGTCCTTCAGTTCCTGCAGCCTGATATTTCGGGCCTTCTGTGCATCCACGAACAGGGCCTCCAGCTCTGGCCACAAGTGTTTCTTGCCGTTGGCGGGGTAGTCGTAGAATCCGGCGCCTGCTGCTTTGCCTTTGCGGCCATGCTCGTAAACCATCGTATCAATCACCGCTTCCGCCGGGTGGGCGTTCCAGGTGCCGCCTGCGGCTTCGGTGTCTTTTTTGCTCTGGTTCCGGATGTGCTGAATCAGGGTCATGCTGACTTCATCGGATATCGCCAGCGGCCCCACAGGCATGCCCGCCAGCAGCGCGGCGTTTTCAATGCTGGAGGGGTGGATGCCCTCGCCGAGCATGCCGATGCCCTCGTTGACGAAGGTTCCAAAGACCCGGGAGGTGAAGAAGCCCCGGCTGTCGTTCACCACTACCGGGATCTTGCCAATCTGCTGAACGTAATCGAAGGCGCGTGCAAGGGTTTCGTTGGCGGTTTGCTCTCCAACGATGATTTCCACCAGCTGCATCCTGTCCACTGGTGAGAAGAAGTGCAGGCCGATAAAGTTTTCCGGCTTTCGGGAGGCTCCGGCAAGCTGGGTAATGGGAATAGTGGAGGTGTTGGAGGCGAAAATCCCGTTCGCCACGAGCTTGGGTTCCGCTTCCCGGGTTACCCTGGCCTTCAGCTCGCTGTCCTCGAACACCGCCTCAATCACCAGGTCGCAGCCTTCCAGGTCGTCCGCCGACTCCGTGGCCTTGATTCGACCGAGGATCTTAGCCTTCTGTTCTTCGGTCATCCGTCCACGGCTGACTTTCCTGGCCAGCAGCTTTTCTGAGTAGCTTTTGCCTTTTTCGGCATTCTCCAGGGAGACGTCTTTCAACACCACGTCAATCCCCCGCGTGGCGGTGGAATAGGCAATGCCTGCGCCCATCATGCCAGCACCAAGCACGCCTACCTTGCGGAATGTTTCCTTCCCAACACCGTCGGGACGGCTGCCGCCAGCCTTGATCGCGTTCAGTTGGAACCAGAAGGCCCCGGTCATGTTCTTGGCGACCTGGCCAGTCACCAGTTCGGCAAAATACCGGGTCTCGATCAGGCTGCCGTTATCGAAATCCACCTGGGCGCCTTCCACCGCAGCGCAGAGGATGCGCTCGGGGGCCGGGTAGCAGCCTTTGGTTTTCTGTTTCAGCATGGCCGGGGCGATGGCCAGTTTCTGGGCCATGGCCGGATGGTGCGGGGCGCCGCCGGGGAACTTGAAGCCTTTCTGGTCCCAGGGTTGCTGGCATTTGGGATTGGCGTCGATGAAGGCCCGGGCCTTGGCGATCATGTCGTCGGCGGAATTTGCCAGCTCGTCGACAATGCCGGCCTTCAGGGCGGCTTTCGGGTTCACCTTCTTACCTTCCATCAGGAACGGGAAAGCGGCCTCCAGGCCAATCATCCGCGGAAGCCGCTGGGTACCGCCACCGCCGGGCAGCAGCCCCAGGGTTACTTCCGGCAGGCCCAGTTGGATGCTGTCATCGTCAATGGCAACACGGTGATGGCAGGCCAGGGCGATCTCCAGCCCACCGCCCAGGGCGGTGCCGTTGATGGCCGCAACCACGGGTTTGCCGCTGGTCTCCAGGAAACGCATGTCGGCTTTCAGGCCGTTGACCGTATCCTCAAAGGTCTTGGCGTCTTCCCGGGTGACCTTATGGAGCTCTTTCAGGTCGCCGCCGGCGAAAAAGGTTTTCTTGGCCGAGGCAATGATCACGCCCCGGATGTTGTCCAGATCACTTTTGACCTTTACAGCGGTTTCCGAGAGGCCTTCCCGGAAGGCTGCATTCAGGGTGTTGGCGGACTGGCCGGGCATATCGATGGTGAGGGTCAGGATCTGGTCTGAATCCAGTTCATAACGGATGGCACTCATAATCGGTTCTCCTTTAAAAAGTGGACGGGTTCAGACGCGCTCGATGATGGTGGCAATGCCCATGCCACCACCGACGCACAGGGTGGCCAGGCCGTAGCGTAATTCTCGCCGCTCCAGCTCATCCAGCAGGGTGCCGAGAATCATGGCACCGGTGGCACCCAGCGGGTGGCCCATGGCGATGGCGCCGCCGTTCACGTTCACTTTTTCATCGGGAACTGAGAGTTCCCGCTGGAAGCGCATCACCACCGAGGCGAAGGCTTCATTCACTTCAAACAGGTCGATCTGGCCGGCCGTCATGCCCGCCTTTTCCAGCGCCTTGCGGGCGGCCGGTGCCGGCCCGGTCAGCATGATGGTCGGATCGGTGCTGGTGACCGCTGTTGCAACAATACGGGCGCGGGGTGTCATGCCCATGGCCTTGCCCTTGGCCTCGCTGCCGATCAGCATGGCGGTGGCACCATCGACAATACCGGAGGAGTTGCCGGCGTGATGTACGTGATTAATCCTTTCCACGTAGTGGTATTTTTCCCGGGCCACGCCGTCGAAGCCCATTTCACCCATCATCTGGAACGAGGGTTTCAGGCCCGCCAGGGATTCGACTGTGGTATTGCCGCGGACATGTTCGTCACGATCCAGGATCACCACACCGTTCTGGTCAGTGACTGGAATGATGGATTTGCCGAAGTAGCCTTGCTGCCAGGCATTGGCTGCTTTCTGCTGGGACCTTACGGCGAAACCATCGACGTCCTCCCGGCTGAAGCCCTCCAGGGTGGCAATCAGATCAGCGCCGATGCCCTGAGGCATAAAGCCGGTATGCAGGTTGGTTTCCGGGTCCGTGGCCCAGGCCCCGCCATCGGAACCCATGGGCACCCGTGACATGGCTTCCACGCCACCGGCCACCACCATGTCTTCCCAGCCGGAACGTACTTTCATGGCGGCCAGATTGACGGCTTCGAGCCCGGAAGCGCAGAAGCGGTTCAGAGTAACGCCCGCCACCTTTTCGTCCCAGTTTGCCGCGAGGGCTGCGGTCTTGGCGATATCCGCACCCTGATCGCCAACCGCAGTGACGCAACCCATGACAATGTCATCCACCTGAGCGGTATCCAGGCTGTTTCTCTCCTGCAGCGCGTGGAGCACCGTGGTCAGCAGCGTGATGGGTTTGACGCTGTGGAGTGATCCGTCTTTTTTTCCACGCCCTCTCGGGGTGCGGACTGCATCGAAGATATACGCCTCAGTGGTCATTGCATGTCCTCTGGTGATGTTCGTTTCGGGATTGTTTTACCGTTGATACAACCATAGCCGGTTGCAGCACCGGGGGGTAATGACGCCGGCTGCCAATCGCATTGGCGAAATTGCTCATGCACCATGACAAGCCATGGTGTGGCTTCTATGGTGTTAGGAACCGCAGACGAAATCAGGAGGCGTTTGCCATGTCTCTGCGAGATGCAATCGACAATTTCTACGAACGGCTGGTGGTGGATGCGATTGATGCGACCCGGGAAGAGTCCGACACTGCAGACTATCTGGCCGACGTCATGTGTGTGGCCCTCAACCGTCTGCCCACGCGCTATTACCGCCACTCCATCGATATGATGTTCTACCTGGCAGACGAGGAACTGAAGGAAATGAAACAAAAATCCCTGGCTGTCGTGCAAGACGCCAGGGAATTTGTCCGGGAGCACCAGCGGCAGTGATCCGCTTATCGGCTTAGGCGTTGATCAGGTTGGAAAGTGCACCATTCAGGCGCTCTGCCAGTTCGCGATTTGCGGCTTCGCCGGTCGCGCCCAGGCACCAGTTCGCTACCAGCTTTTCCACGTCCCTGAGTTGATCGCCACTGGTATGCGGGGACCCCATTCCATCGGCCAGGCGCTGCACCTGGATTTCCATCCGGCGTTGCTGATCCGAATCCGGTGACGACACGCCGCACAGGATTTCGGCGCGGATCACCAGCTCAGCCGGGTCCTGGCCTTCTGAAGCGCCTGCCAGTTCAGGCCAGTGCTCCGGGGCCGCATCGGTCACAGTCTCACCGGTCGCGGCTGCGAGCACAAGCGACTGCCAGGACGCCATTTTTGACCGCAATTGCAGGCTGGACAGAAGTTGGGCCAGGCGCTGCTTTTCCTGCTGGACCTGCTCCCTGACACCCTTGGAAAGGACAGCGGCATCAATGTCCCGGAGGGCGGAGAGCGCTGCCGTTATTGCCTCCTCGTCGCTGTCGCCAGTTACCTCGGACGATAGCCGCAGGCTGGCTTTCGCAGACTCGTCAGCGGCACGGTAAGCCTGTTGCTGTTCGCTGCGTTCGGTATCCCGGCGGGCGAATATCTGATCGCAGGCCTTGCGGAAGGCCTGCCAGAGTTTGCGATCTTCCCGGTGACGGGTAATGCCAATGGCTTGCCAGTCAGTTTGCAGTGCCTTGGCTTTATTCATGGCATCCTGCAGAGGTTCGTGATCCACCAGCGCCTGGGCTGTCTGGACGATCTCCTGCTTCAGGCCCTCGTTTTTACGGCGTTCCTCATCCAGCGGCGCTTCCAGTCTTTTAAGCAGATCATCGAACCGCTTCTGAACCTGCCGGTTGTCCCGGAACTCCACTGGCCAGGCTTCCTTCCATTCCTGGCGGGCGGCCTGGTGAATGCGTTCGGCGGCTTTCCAGTCGATGGAAGACCAGTCGGCATTGTCCAGGAAGGTTTCCAGTTGCTCGCAAATGGCGGATCGCTTCTCCAGATTCGCCTGCTTCAACCCGGATTTTGCGGAGAAATACGCTTTGCAGGGTTCGTAGGCTTTGTCCGAAGCGGTCTTGAAACGGGACCAGAGGCTTCGGTCTGAAGATCCGCCCAGATCCCGCCATTCGTTCTGTAATTCCCTGATCCGTTCCGCCTTGGCTTCCGGTTCCATGGGCTGGTCGGCCAGGTATTCCATCTGCTCGCACAGGGCGATCTGCTTTGGCTCTGTGGCAAAGCCCTGCCAGTCGGTAAGCTCTTTCAGTTGTGCGGTTAGTAGCTGCATCCGGGTCTGGAGGGGTTTGCCGTGGCGATGGTCAAGGTCTCTCAGGTGCTGCTGGGCAGTCTTGAACAGTTGTTTCGATTCTTTAAGCTGCTTTGCCTCGAGGGCCTCTTCCAGTCTTTGCAGATCAGTGTGCAGGCGGGCCGCCAGGGCTTTTTGTCGTTCCTGGTCCGCCGGCGCCTCAACGGGGGACTTGCGCTTTCCAGCCAGCTTGCGAAGTGGCTCAAGCAGTGTCGGACTGGGGTAGCCTTCGGGCCAACGGATTTCCTGGATCAGTGTTCTTGCCAGGGCACGCTGATCCTCGGATGTGTCCTGCTTGTTGTCGAGGGCCGCGCTTAGCTCGGCAATCGTTTCCCGCTCCTGGTTGATACGCCTCACCGCACTCAGATAGTTGCGCAAGGCGAGCATGGCGGTCTCGTAAGTTTTCTGCTCCTGCTTTTCGACGGCGGTATCCCGGGTTGCCTCAAGCCATCGGTTTTCCTGGGTCTTCTGCAAGGCATCCAGGGACGCCTGTGAGGGCAGGGTTTCCGGCGGCTGTGCCTTGAGCTCGTCCAGAGTGCTGGTTAGCATGTTCAGGGTTTCCCGGCGCTGCAATGTCTGCTCGCGCTGGCGCTTTTCATCCTCGGCAGCGGACTGGATGGCTGCTATCCTCTCCTTGCAACGATGAACCGCCTCCAGGAACGTCTGAGCCTGCTCGGGGGAGGCGTGGTTTTCCACCTCTGACCATTGCTTCAGCAAGGAATCCAGTCGGGCTTTGTAGAGTTTGGTGTCGTTACTCTGCGCCTGGTCCCGGGCGTGGCTGATGAGCATGCCAATGGTCTGGGTGATACCTTGCTGCCGGGCCTGTTCCTCCCGCAGTTTCTGGAGTGTCAGTTTGACGGTCTGATACACCCCTTTGTCTTTGCCCCTGGCCCGCTTCTGAACCTGTTGCAGGCTGCTTTCTTCGGTCAACCGGCTGGCAGCAGTCTGGCGGATATCAGCCGTTGCGCCCTCAATCGCGATTTTCGCCAGCACATCCTGTGACGGGGAGCCTTCCATCGTTCTGAGCTGCTCCTCTCTCTGGCTGGCTCGCGTGTCTTCCTGCTCGACCTGGGCAGGTTGAGGGGCTTTCCGGCTTTTCGGGGCAGCATTCGCTGTCTTGCGGGATCTGAACAGTTTCTGGATGAACGCGGCCATAAGAGTATCCTTTGGTATTGAAACCAGTTCACGGTGTCGGGCAAAGTTAAGCCACCACCGGCCATCGGCGCCCGGGTTCGGATGCCGGGTAGTTTCACCGGCCAGTCTGCCTGGCCAGTTGGAGAAATTCGCGGCTAGTCTAGCGTTTTGTATGCGTATGCGAAAAGGGTCTGTATGGCAAAACAGGAAAATCAGGACGATCAGGAGTACAAGGCTCGGGCAACGGCCCTCAGGCTGCTGGCCAGGAGGGAGCAAAGCCGTCTGGAATTGCATCTGAAACTCCGCCAGAGGAATGTTCCGGGCGACATTATCGAGTCTGTACTCGACGAATATGAGAGCGAAGGCTGGCTCGACGATAACCGCTTTGCCGATGTCTATGCCCGCCAGCGAATGGACCTTGGCTATGGGCCCTTGCGAATTCTTGGGGAGCTCCAGCAACGCGGGGTCCACCGCAGCCCGGTATGCCTGGATGACATGGCAGAGGAGGACTGGTGTCAGAAGGCCATCGGTCTCAGGGAGAAGCGGTTTGGTCTGGCGGATCTCAGTGAAGACCGGGACGAGAAGCTTCGCCAGGCACGTTTTCTTAACCGGCGCGGGTTTTCGGCCAGTCAAGTGGAGAGAGCCCTGGAGGCCCGTTCACCGTAGCCGTTTGCAGTCGATGGCTCAGAGTGTGGGTGGGATCATGCCCAGTTCCGGCGGCAGGCCCGCCCTGAGCCTGGCGTCCGGGTATACATCCTGTGCCGGATTGTCGTTCT
>PAKW01000070.1 GCA_002707215.1 Halomonas sp. | reverse complement strand
TTTTACGCCGGCACCGTTTGTCCAGAGAATTTCTGCCGATTCGCCCAGAAACGCATAGAAAAAGCGGCGTTGCTCGCCCAAACCTTCACCTTCGACAAACCACTGGCCCTCAAAGGATTCGAATGCTTCTTTCGGCGGCGTTTCGAACCCCAGCCAGGCCGGATCCCATTGAAAGCTGCCGGCCGCCGGAAGGGCATCAACCAGGTCCGGCACCTCACCCCGAAGCCGGGACACCATAACGGCCTCAATGCCGGACAGCGCATCTGCTGGTAAGGGCCTGTTGTGCACCCTGCCCCAGACGTCGAGAATCCGGTCTCCGATTTGCTCCCCCACATGATAGAGCCGGTTCCGGTCTTTATCCGAGAGCGAAGGGTCGCCAATCCAGACCAGCCATTCAAGGAGCTTGCTGGCGTGCCGGAAGGTTTCATCCTCCAGGCCGGAATTCCACACCGACTGTTTCAGCAGGCCCTGCCAGTAATCCAGGATAAACCGGACGATGGCTGCAGGCACCCGGCGCCCCTGTAATGCACGCCCGATCAGCGCCCTTGCAATCTGGTCCGCCTTGCGTTGTCTGGCCGCCCCTTGTTCTGTCTCCAGCAGCCGCTGCCTGAGCTTTCCGGCCTGGGCATTTCGTTTCGCCGCGTCTTCCCGCCACTGCCGGCAAAAGGCTTCCAGGGATTCCACGCTGCCGGATTCGAAACTTGCCGACACGGCAATTACAAGGGCATCAAGCTGATCAAGCAGAACCTTGCCGGAACGACCTCCGGAATCGTTCCAGCCACGCCACTCCTGCAAACTGTCCAGCCATGCCAGCAGGGTTTCGCTGAATGTTTTTTTCCCATCAAGGTGCATTCGCCAGGCCAGGTAAAACCGGAGCCGTGCAATCCTGCGAGCGAGGCCCGGGTGCAAGCCGCTGGTTTTCAGGAAAACATCCATGATGCGATCAGCAACGTAGGCAGCGTTGATCTGGCGGGCCGACCATTCCAGATGTACCGAGCAGATAACCTGGGTAACGCGCTCATCCCGTTGTTCAGACCAGCAGGAGAGCAGCAACGGGCGCCAGTCGCTTACAGCACCCGGCTCAAGCTTGCCTGCGGGGTAGGGAAGGTCAGGAACCCGGATACCGGCCAGGATGTCGTCTATTTTGCCCGAAACAGCCCGGCGGGAAGGCACATCCTTCGGTCTCTGCCTGTGTGGTGACATCCGTTCCCCGTACTCAAGAAGCGTTGAAAAGACCCTGTAAATGACGCAGTATAACCAACTCGCCGGGATTTACCGCAACCTTGCACCGGTGTTATTTGCGTCAAACTGTAACTCTGCTGGCACCATTGATCGCACATCAGGGTTGCAAGGATCAGAATCGGGGAAACAGAACAACATGTCGGGCAACAGACTAGAGAATTTGAACGTGGCGAGCCAGGAAACGCTGATCACTCCTGAAGCGCTGAAAAAGGAGATGCCACTCTCCGGGAAGGCCGCTGAGACCGTATCCAGGGGACGCCAGGCTATCTACGACATTATGGACGGCAAAGACCACCGGCTGTTCGTCGTCATTGGCCCCTGCTCCATTCACGACGTTGAAGCCGCCCGGGATTATGCCACGCGACTGAAGAAACTGGCCGACGAAGTCAGTGACACCCTGCTGATCGTCATGCGCGTCTATTTTGAAAAGCCCCGTACTACCGTTGGCTGGAAGGGCCTGATCAACGATCCGCACCTGAACGACACCTTTGATATTGAGCAGGGGCTGCATATTGGCCGCCGTTTGCTGCTGGACATCAACGAGCTCGGCCTGCCGGCAGCCACCGAGGCACTCGATCCGATTTCCCCCCAGTATCTCCAGGACACCATCGCCTGGTCCGCCATCGGCGCACGTACCACGGAATCCCAGACCCACCGGGAAATGAGCAGTGGCCTGTCCATGGCGATCGGCTTCAAGAACGGCACCGATGGCAGCCTCGATGTGGCGGTCAACGCCATGAAGTCTGTCTCACACCCCCACAGCTTCCTGGGCATTGACCAGCAAGGCCAGGTGGCCATCATTCGTACCCGGGGTAATCACTACGGCCACGTTGTTCTGCGTGGCGGTGGCGGCAAGCCCAACTACGATTCCGTCAGTGTAGCCCTGTGCGAGCAGGCCTTGGACAAGGCCGGCCTGCGCAAGTCCGTGATGATCGATTGCAGTCACGCCAATTCCAGCAAGGATCCGGCTATCCAGCCGCTGGTTATGCAGGATGTGACCCACCAGATTCTTGAGGGTAACTCCTCAATCCAGAGCCTGATGGTTGAGAGCAACATCAACTGGGGCAACCAGCCTCTCTCCGGGAATCTGGCCGACCTGAAATACGGCGTCTCCGTGACCGACGCCTGTATTGACTGGCCAACCACGGAGAAAGCCGTCCGGGATATGCGCGAGAAGCTGAAGGATGTGCTGCCGAAACGCAAGATCGGCTAGGCGCTTATCAGCATCAGAACGGGGAGCCTCAGCTCCCCGTCACAGCACCTACCCAGTCCAGCCGGTCCCTGAGCGCCACAACCTGGCCGACAATCACCAGTGTCGGTGCCTGAACCGCGCCCGCCTCCACCCTGTCGACAATATTGCAGAGATTGCCAGTCACCACACGTTGCTCTTTCGTGGTTCCCCTTGATACCAGCGCCACAGGCATGTCTTCAGGCATACCATGGTCGATCAGCTGCCGGCAGATAATGGGCAGACCCACCAGCCCCATGTAGAACACCAGAGTCTGGTTATTCTGGACAAAGTCCTGCCAGGGCAGATCGCAGGTATCGTTCTTGAGGTGGCCGGTAACGAACCGGACAGACTGGGCGTAATCCCGATGGGTCAGCGGTATGCCGGCATAGGCGGCGCAGCCAGAGGCCGCGGTAATACCCGGCACTACCTGGAAGCGCACCCCTGCCTCCGCCAGGGTTTCAATCTCTTCCCCACCCCGGCCGAAAATGAACGGATCACCGCCCTTCAGGCGAACCACTCTGCGGCCCTGCCTGGCCAGATCCACCAAGCGCTGGTTAATCTGATCCTGGGGCAAGGTGTGATTGGCCCGTTGCTTCCCGACGTGGATCATCTCCGCCGATTCGGGAATCAAAGCCAGTATTTCCGGTGAGACCAGGCGGTCGTAGAGTACGACCTCCGCCGAGGTGATCAGCCGCCAGGCCTTGAGAGTCAGCAGTTCAGGGTCACCAGGGCCGGCCCCGACAAGGGCCACCTCACCTGCGGATGTGTTCGGATTCGAGGTAACCGGATTAACCCTGTACCGGGCCGGTGCAGGGCGTGCACCAACGCCCTTTCCTGGTGCGCTTTCTGGCTGATCACTCATTGGATTCGGCCAATGCCTCCCATGTACGGTTTCAGAACTTCCGGAACCAGGATGCTGCCATCGACCTGCTGATAGTTCTCCATAACCGCAATAAGGGCACGGCCAACAGCAAGACCGGAACCGTTCAGGGTATGAACAGGTTCAGGCTTCCCGGTTTCCGGATTTCGCCAACGTGCACGCATGCGTCGTGCCTGAAAATCGCGGGTATTGGAACAGGAGGAGATCTCACGGAACTTGTCCTGCCCCGGCAGCCAGACTTCCAGGTCGTAGGTCCTGGCGGCGGAAAAGCCCATATCGCCGCCACAGAGAGCGACGACGCGATAAGGCAGCTCCAGCAACTGAAGCACCTTCTCGGCGTGGCCGGTCAGCGTTTCCAGAGCGGCCTCGGAATCCTGCGGGCGCACCACCTGCACCAGCTCGACCTTGTCGAACTGGTGCTGGCGGATCATGCCGCGGGTGTCACGGCCGTAGGAACCGGCTTCACTGCGGAAACACGGGGTATGGCAGACCATCTTCAGTGGCAGCTCTCTGGCGTCCAGAATGCTGTCA
Organism: Halomonas sp.; assembly: GCA_002707215.1. Classification (GTDB taxonomy): domain Bacteria; phylum Pseudomonadota; class Gammaproteobacteria; order Pseudomonadales; family Oleiphilaceae; genus Marinobacter. The sequence goes on along the minus strand of PAKW01000070.1, from coordinate 9,742 downwards.
GACACCAGGTTTGTGGCCGGCACTTCGGCGGTCGGGATCAGGTAAAGTGGTTTTTCCCCTTCTGTCTTGAAGAGGTCTTCCTCGAATTTCGGCAGCTGGCCAGTGCCATAGAGCGTATCGGCATTCACCAGATAGGGAACATAGGTCTCCAGGTAACCGTGCTCGCCGGTGTGCAGATCCAGCATGAACTGGGCCAGGGCGCGATGAAGACGGGCCACAGGGCCGCGCATCACCGCAAACCGGGAATGGGCAAGACGGGTTGCGGTCTCGAAGTCGAGGCCGTTCAGGCCCTCACCCAGGGCGACGTGGTCTTTGGGCTCGAACTCGAAGTGCTTCGGGGTGCCCCAGGTCCGAACCTCAACATTATCCGCTTCGCTCTCGCCGGCGGGAACGTCTTCATCCGGAAGATTGGGAATGCCGGCCAGGAAGGCGTTCAGCTCTTCCTGAAGTGCGCGCAGCTCATCTTCCGCCCCGGATTTCTGCGTCTTCAGGTTTTCCACTTCGTCCAGCAACGGCTGGATATCCTCACCGGCGGCCTTGGCCTTACCGATCAATCTGGACCGTTTGTTCTGCTCGCCCTGCAGAGTTTCCGTACGTACCTGCATGGCACGACGGCGCTCTTCAAGCTGATCGAAGGTGGCAGTATCGAATTCGAAATTCCTGATGGCCAGCCGACGGGCGATCTCTTCTGTCTGGGCACGGACATGTTTGGGATCGAGCATGATTATCCTGAGTCTTCCGGTTAGCGATGTAATGATTGACTGGCCATTATACCCGCACTGGCGCTGCTGGCTACCGCAGTGAAAGGCTCAGCGGTAGCGTTTACGGGGACTTTCAGTGTTGCGGGAATCAAGCCGCTGGCGTTTCTCAGCCAGCTTGATTTCCAGGCCGCGATTGACAGGCTCGTAATACCGGCGCTGATGGATGGCTTCGGGAAGGTAGCACTCCCCGGCTGCAAACCCCTCGGGTTCATCGTGGGCATACCGGTAGGAATCACCGTGGCCCATGCTTTTCAGAAGCTTGGTGGGTGCGTTCCGAAGGTGAACCGGCACCTCATAGTCCGGGTCCTGCCTTATGTCTGCCATGCACTGGTTAAAGGCCGTGTATACGGCATTACTCTTGGGCGCCAGCGCCAGGTAGGTAACGGCCTGGGCAAGAGCCAGTTCACCCTCCGGTGAGCCGAGCCTCTCCTGGGTATCCCAGGCGTCCAGGCTCAATTGCAAGGCGCGGGGGTCGGCATTGCCGATGTCTTCGCTGGCAATACGAACCAGTCGCCGGGCCAGGTACAGCGGGTCACAGCCACCATCCAGCATCCGGCACAGCCAGTAAAGCGAACCGTCCGGGTCGGAACCGCGAACCGACTTATGCAGTGCCGAAATCTGATCGTAGAACACATCACCGCCCTTATCGAACCGGCGCAGGCTGGTCTGCATGACCTGCTCAAGCTGATCCGCCGTTATCCGGTCGTTTCCTGCCTCGTCCGGCTCGGCAAGATCGGCAGCCACCTCCAGAATATTCAGCGCGCGACGTGCATCTCCTCCGGAGGCTGAAGCCATCAGGGTTAACACATCGTCTTCGACCATCAGGCGGCCGCCAAACCCCTCCCCGGCTACCAGCGCACGTCGCAACAGCCGGAGAATATCCTCTTCCCCGAGATTCTTGAGTACGTAGACACGTGTGCGCGACAGCAGTGCGCTGTTCAGTTCAAAGGACGGGTTTTCGGTGGTGGCACCGACAAAAATGAAAGTGCCGTCTTCGATGTGCGGCAGGAAGGCATCCTGCTGGCTCTTGTTGAACCGGTGGACCTCGTCCACGAACAACAGAGTGTCCCGCCCCTGGGACTGCTTTCGGTTGCGAGCCCGCTCGACAACAGCGCGAATCTCCTTTACGCCGCTCAGAACGGCTGAAACTGTCTCGAAACTCAGGTCACCGACGTTGGCTAGCAGTTGGGCAAAGGTGGTTTTACCAACACCGGGAGGCCCCCAGAGGATCATCGAGTGGAGTTGCCCCTGCTCCACCGCACGCCTGAGGGGCCTGCCGGGACCGACCAGGTGGGCCTGGCCGACATAGTCGTCCAGGGTTGCCGGCCGCATTCTCGCGGCGAGAGGCCGGAAACCTCCGGCTTCCATGAACAGGTTGTCCTGCATCAGGCCCCGTCCCGGATAATATCGACGCCCTCCGGGTATTCGAGGGTAAAGGCGCTGGCTTCAACCGGCTCATTCAGCCTGACCCGGTCAAAGCTCAGGATGCTGATCTGGGACAGGGAATCCTGCATTCGCATTTCCTGCAACTCCCCCTTGAAAAAGGTCAGCCTCAGGGAGGTGAACAGGGAATCCGGGCTTCGTGGCGCCAGGGTAAACTCGCGGGTATGGTCACCAATCTGGCGACCGGACACCCGGTAGGTTTCTTTCAGGTTGGCCACTTCACCGCTGAGCAAAAGGGCCGGCGTGGATTGCACCCGGTCATCCAGTTTATGGATGGTTACCTGCTCCAGGTCCGGATCGTAGACTTCAACAGTTTCGCCGTTGCTCACGATGTATTGGGAAAGTGGGGCACTGGTTTCCCAGTAGAACAGGCCCGGACGCTTGGCTTTCAGGGACCCGCGGGTTTCCTGCACCTTGTTGCCGTTTCCGCTGACCACGATCTGGATAAAATCCGCCTGGTAGGATTCGTAGCTTTCCAGCAGGGAGGCCAGTTCATCGGCCCCGGCGCTGGAATTGGTTTCGTCAGCCACGGCAGCACTGGCGAAGAAGCCGATAAACGCCAGCGTTAGCAGGCGGTTCAGGAATGACTGTCGCATTACAACTTACTCCTGATCTCTTGGTGGAGGCGGAGCCAGAACTTCACGGGCGCCATTATGGCCCGCCGCGCTCACTACGCCCGATGCTTCCATGGCATCAACCAGGTTTGCGGCCCGGTTGTAACCGATCTTGAATTTCCGCTGCACGGATGAAATCGAGACACGGCGACCTTCGGTAACGAAGGCAACGGCCTCGTCAAACAGGGCATCTCCCTCATTGTCGCCACCTTCGGACAGGTTCGGCACCCCCGGCAGGCTCTCGCCCTCGGCACCGCTCAGCACATCGTCCACGTACACAGGTTCACCCCGGGCCTTCCAGGCGCTGACCACACGGTGAACCTCGTCATCATCCACAAACGCCCCGTGCACCCGTACCGGCAACCCGGAGCCCGGAGGCAGGTAAAGCATGTCACCGTGGCCCAGCAGTTGTTCAGCGCCGCCCTGATCCAGCACGGTCCGGGAATCGATCTTGGAGGAGACCTGGAAGGACATCCGGGTTGGAATGTTGGCCTTGATCAGGCCGGTGATCACGTCAACGGACGGGCGCTGTGTCGCCAGGATAAGGTGAATACCGGCCGCCCGTGCCTTTTGCGCAATCCGGGCAATCAGCTCCTCAACCTTTTTACCAACAATCATCATCATGTCGGCAAATTCGTCGATCACCACCACAATGAACGGCAGCGTTTCGAGTTCCGGCCGTTCCTGCTCGTCATTGGCAAGGTATTCGTCCGGCTTCCAGAACGGATCCGGAAGCGGCTCACCCGCCGCCACCGCATCCTTTACCTTGCGGTTGTAACCGGCGAGGTTACGAACCCCGAGGCTGGCCATCAGCTTGTACCGCCGCTCCATTTCGGCAACGCACCAGCGCAGGGCATTGGCCGCTTCCTTCATGTCGGTGACCACCGGCGCCAGCAAGTGGGGAATGCCATCGTAGATGCTGAGCTCAAGCATCTTCGGGTCAACCATGATGAAGCGGACATCTTCGGGGCCGGCCTTGAGCAGCATGCTCAGCAGCATGGCGTTAACGCCAACGGATTTACCGGAACCGGTGGTGCCGGCTACCAGCAGGTGCGGCATCTTTGCCAGGTTGGCCACCATGGGATTGCCGCCGATGTCGTTACCCAGCGCCAGGGTCAGCGGTGAGCTGGACTCCTGGAATACCCGCGCGCCCAACACTTCACTGAGACGGACCATTTCCCGCTCTTCATTGGGAATCTCGATACCAACCACGGATTTGCCGGGAATAACCTCAACAACCCGAACACTCAGCACCGCCAGTGACCGGGCCAGATCCTTGGCAAGGTTAGAGATTTTGCTGACCTTTACCCCGGCCGCAGGCTTGATTTCAAATCGGGTGATAACGGGGCCGGGGTTAACCTCGACCACTTCCACGGAAACCCCGAAGTCCGCCAGTTTCTCTTCCAGCAATCGGGACATATGCTCGAGGGATTCTTCAGAATAGCCCTTCTCCTGATGCTCCTCGGGGGGATCAAGCAGGGAAATGGGCGGGATCGGGCTTTCAATATCTTCCAGCAACGATGGCTGCTTGTTGCTCTTGCCGTTTAACCGGGACGGCTGTTCGTCTTTCTTGAACGGTGAAATCTTCAGTGAGCGGCCTGCCGGCTGAAGGGGCGCTGCGTTTTGCGACTTTTCAGGCTTGATGGCACTGGCAGGCGCCTCGTCCCGCGAACTGAAGCTCTCGAGCCGCGCCGGCTCCGGTTCAACAGCCGCAGACAGTCCGTCCAGACCCGGTTCAAGGCGGTCCCCGGAGGAGTTCGCAGTTGCCCTGGGCTTTTTCGGTTTTTTCGGACCGAAACCAGGGATGTGCTGCCACCATCGCCGGCCCGTTGCCTTGTCTTTAGTCCCGGTTTTTTCGGTCGGGGGTATTCGATCCCTGATAACCGGTGGTTCCGCCTTCGGTGAAGGTCCTGGTGCAGGCCCTTCTTGGGAATCCGGCCTGGCCGGTGTGTGGCCACCGCTGAACAAACCCTTGATCGCCAATCCGGTTTTCAGGGTCAGGCTACCTACCTGATCCATCAGCCAGAACCAGGACAACCCCGTAGTGACGGTCAGGGCAAACAGGAAAATAGCAATCAGAAGCAGAGTGGTTGCCGGAAGGTTGAAGAAGCGCACCATGGCATCCGCCACCGTCGTTCCAAGCACTCCGCCGGACGATACGCCAAGACCGAACACCGAGTACAGCGACAAAAGGCTGGTTGCCGAGAGCAGAATCAGAAGAAACCCGCCGAAACGCATCAGAAACAGCGGCCAGTGCAGATCCAGGGAATCATTGCGACGGCGGATAAGCATCAGGGCGTAACCAGCAATCATCAGGGGGAACAGGTAAGCCACCTGGCCGAAAAAATCCATGAACAGACTGGCCAGCCAGGCGCCGGTGCGACCGGCGTAGTTCTGGACGCTGGTGTCGTGGCCGATGCTGGCCCAGCCCGGGTCTGAAGGGCTGAAGGTCACCAGTGCCATGGACAGGTAGATGCACAGAGAGATTAACGCAATCACAGCGCCTTCACGGGCGCCCTGTGCAGCCAGCCTGCGAAAGCGCAGCTGCTTCTCTGTCAGTTCCTGTTCCTGTGATGCTCTCTTCGCTTTCGCAGATTCGGCCATGAATGCTCAGACGTTGCTGGTGCTTGCGTTCCGAAGCGCCTGAAAGCCCCTTGCAAGGTCGGTTTTCAGGTCTTCAACTGCTTCAATCCCAACGGAAATACGAATCAGGTTTTCCGTGATGCCGGCACGCTCCTTGTCCTCCGGCGACAATCGCCCGTGAGTCGTGGTAGCCGGGTGAGTAATAGTGGTTTTGACATCACCCAGGTTCGCGGTGATGGAAATCATCCGGGTGGCGTCAATGAATTCCCACGCCTCTTCTCGGGCGCCTTTGAGCCGGAAAGACAACACCCCTCCGAAACCCTTCTGCTGTTTTTTTGCCAGGTCGTGCTGGGGGTGGCTCTCAAGACCGGCATAGAACACACATTCCACCGCCGGTTGTTGCTCCAGCCACAGGGCCAACTCTAACGCATTGTCGCAATGGGCGCGCATACGAATCGGTAAGGTTTCCAGGCCCTTCTGGAAAACCCAGGCGTTGAAAGGGCTCATGGTAGGGCCCGCGGACCGCAGGAAGCCATAGACCTCTTCCATCATTTTTTCAGAGCCCACCACGACGCCACCGACGCACCGGCCCTGGCCGTCCAGATATTTGGTGGCGGAATGGATCACGATATCCGCCCCCTGCTCCAATGGCCTCTGGAGGACCGGAGTGCAGAAGCAGTTATCCACCACGAACAGCGCATCGCTGTCGCAGGCCAGTTGAGCCAGCCTGGCCATATCCGCCACTTCGCACAACGGATTGGACGGAGTCTCTATGAACAGCATACGGGTTTCCGGACGAACCGATGCTCGCCATTCTTCCATGTCCGTCAGGCTGACAAACGAGGTTTCCACCCCAAACCTTGCCATGTACTTCTGGAACAGCACATTGGTGGTGCCGAATACGCCCCGAGAGCAGACAACATGATCGCCGCTGTGCAGCAGCGCCATGCAGGTGCTCAGGATTGCGGCCATGCCGGAGGCGGTTGCCACCGCCCGCTCGCCCCCTTCCATGGCCGCAATCCGGGCCTCGAAGGCCTGAACCGTCGGATTGGTGAAGCGGGAGTAGATGTTGCCCGGCTCATCTCCGCCAAAGCGGGCGGCCGCCTGGGCGGCGCTGCCGTAGACAAAACTGGACGTGGGGAAAATAGCGTCGCTGTGCTCGAGCTGGCCGGTGCGGATCTGCCCCGCCCTCACCGCCAGGGTATCAACGGACATACCCTCAAGATCCGATTCCGGAATCCAGACAGTTTCTTCGCGGCGTAAGGTCATCAACGTCTCCTGCCAGGTACGGCTGTTTCAGTCTTCGTCGTTGTACAGGTCAATAATACCGTTATCACTGGATGTGGCTCCGGTATTCTCGAAACGTTTGCCATCGTTGCGCAGTTCTTCCAGCCGGTTAAGGTAGGCCGCATCAACATCTCCGGTCACATATTTACCGGTGAAGACCGAGCACTCCCAGCCCTCAATATCGTCATTCACATCACTGACGCAGGTTACCAGATCATCCAGGTCCTGATAGAGCAGCCAGTCTGCACCAATCAGCTCCCGGATTTCTTCAACGGTGCAGTCGTGGGCTATCAGCTCGCTGGCAGAGGGCATGTCGATCCCGTACACATTCGGGTAGCGAACAGGGGGGGCCGCCGACGCAAAATAGACTTTGCGGGCACCCGCATCCCGCGCCATCTGGACAATCTCCTTACAGGTGGTCCCGCGCACGATCGAGTCGTCCACCAGCATCACATTCTTGCCCCGGAACTCCAGATCGATCGGGTTCAGCTTCTGGCGAACGGACTTCTTCCGCATTTTCTGGCCAGGCATGATGAACGTCCGGCCGATGTAGCGGTTCTTGATAAAGCCTTCCCGGAATTTGACCCCAAGGCGGTGGGCCATCTGCATGGCGGAGGTCCGGCTGGTGTCCGGAATCGGTATCACCACATCGATATCATGGTCGGGACATTCCCGCAGGACTTTCTCGGCCAGGGTCTCCCCCATCCGCAGGCGCGCCTTGTAGACCGACACCTTGTCAAGGATGGAGTCCGGGCGGGCAAAATACACATGCTCGAAAATACACGGGAAAAGATGGGGGTCTTCGGCGCACTGACGGGTGTACAGGGTACCGTCGGTTTCGATATAGACGGCCTCGCCCGGCGCAATATCACGAACCAGGGTATAACCCGCGGCACTCAGAGCCACGCTTTCCGAAGCGATCATGTATTCCTTCCGGCCATCCTCAGTGGTACGCTCGCCGTAGCAGGCCGGCCGGATTCCGTTCGGGTCCCGGAAGCCGACAATGCCGTAACCGGTGATCATGGCAATCACGGCATAGGCACCCCGGCAGCGCTTGTGCACGGCGCTTACCGCTGAAAAAATTTCGTCCTTGGTGGGATCGAGCTTACCCAGCTTCTGCAGTTCATGGGCGAACACGTTCAACAGCACTTCCGAATCCGAATTGGTGTTGATGTGGCGAAGATCGGTCCGGAACAGGTCCTTGCTGAGATCATCGGCATTGGTCAGGTTGCCGTTATGGGCCAGGGTAATGCCGTAGGGACTGTTTACATAGAACGGCTGGGCTTCGGCGGAACTGGAACTGCCGGCTGTCGGGTAACGCACATGCCCGATACCCACGTTACCCACCAGGCGGCGCATATGCCGGGTGTGGAACACGTCCCGCACCAGTCCGTTATCCTTGCGAAGGTAAAAACGATCATCCTGAAAAGTAACAATGCCCGCCGCGTCCTGGCCCCGGTGCTGAAGTACAGTCAACGCATCATAGAGCGACTGGTTGACGTTGGAAGTACTGACGATGCCGACAATGCCACACATGGATAAGGGGTTCTCCGAGTGTTAAAACTGAATGTTAGCGGGACGCAGAGGCTGGTTCCACGCCTTCCTGCAGTGTAACGGGTTCCGGGGCTCGCGCACCCTCGGGCGCAGGCCCCAGAAAACGCGCAAATTCATCGCCCAGGGTCCGCCGGGACCAGTCTTCAACCACCGCAAGGCGGTCAATGATAATGGACGTTCGCCACCAGGTATCCTGTGCCAGCGGGGTGTATCGGGTAAAGGCAATGGCGACAATCACGACGACAACACCTCGCAAGAGCCCAAACCCCATGCCAAGCACCCGGTCCGTGGCTGAAAGCCCTGTGACCCTGACCAGGTGACCAATCATGTTGTTAATGATGGCTCCGACAATGAGCGTTCCAAAGAAGAGTATGGCGAAGGCGGCAATGAGCCTGACCAGGGGTGTTTCTACCGTGCTTTCCAGCAGGCCTTGCATTTGAGGATGGAAGGTTCTGGCAAGGATGAACGCACCAACCCAGGTCACCAGAGACAGGGCTTCTTTTACGAAACCCCGCTTCAGACTGATGAGCGTGGAAACTGTAATCAGGGCGATAATGACCCAGTCAATCCAGATCAGCGCTTCCATGGAAAACCCGGTGGAGAAAAGGAAGCGCGAATTCTATCAGGAAACCCCGGTTCGCCAAACCGCCTGACCCACATAAAACCGGCTGAGCGTGGCTATTTTCCGCCGGACGTAACCAGGCTGTTCACGCCAAACGCCTCATCCACGGCTCGCTTTGCTGCTTCGGCTTCCGACCTGGTGGCAAACGGACCGCTGAAAACCCGGGTAAGCGTGGTATCACCACGGACAACGGCCTGGAGATGAGAGCCATAGCCCTTCTCCCGAACCTTGTCCCGCAACCGGCGGGCATTGTCTTCATTGCCAAAACTTCCCAACTGGACCACCCAGGCACCCTCAAGGGAGCGCTCATACTCGGCCGTTTCCGGCTCAGCGGGCGCGGCATCGGAGCCTTGTTCAAGAATTCGGTACGCGGGCGAGTCCTCGCCCTCCCCTGCGCCGGATTCAGGCACATCAGGTGCCTTCTCCCTGAGCTCATAGGAAGGCGCCGGTGGCACCTCGGTTTCAGGCGCCTCAACCTCAGGGAAAGGGGGTTCTTCCGGGATTTTGATGGTTGTGGAACTACGCTCCGGGTGAGGCTCGTCAAAAAGCATGGGAACAAAGATAACCGCCAGGGAAACGAGCACCAACGCCCCGATTATTCTCTGTTTCAATCCATCCACTTTGCCAGGCTCCCATCTGTTGTGACCGCGCTGTTGTGACCGCGCTGTTGTGACTGCGCCGCAAGAGACGCCTACCCGCAGATACTAACCGCCCGGCAGCCGGAACTCAAAGGCAGCCCCGCTGCCATGGACAAAGTTTAAGGCACTCAGGTCGGCCCCGGGGCCCGCTTTTGTAAACCACAGCGAAGCAGAATTTCCCGAGCCTGCGCGGCGGTATGGAACGAACCGAAAACAACCACCAGATCATCCGCTGAGGCA
>PAKW01000069.1 GCA_002707215.1 Halomonas sp. | reverse complement strand
TCCCAGAACATGGCAAGAGGATTAGCATTCATAGGGACGGCGGTGAGTCGGTCAGGTGTGTTGTTTTGGCGAACTCAAAACTAACCGGTTTTACCGCCGTCTCCTACTTTTTCACGCTAACCCGCGATGAACCTTAAAAAAGGCCCCAGGGTTTCGTAGAATTGTTTTCGACCAAGAAAATAATCACCAAACCAAAGGGCCTTGCCATGCGAGAAACCCGCACAGCACAAACGAGTCTATTTGATGTTTTTTCCCGACACAAGTTTGGCGATTTTCTCAGTGATCTGTCCGCGCAGTTGGATGCCCACCCGGGGCTGCTGGTCACCCTGGAGGCGGATTTGCTGTCTGGGGGTGCCCGAGCCACAGGTCGCAAGGGGCTCTCGGTGGAAAGCATCTTTCGCTGCCTGGTGCTCAAGCAGATCACCGGGGTGAGCTACGAGATGCTGGCGTTTCATTTGGCGGACTCGTCCAGTTACCGTTCCTTTGCCCGGTTGGGGCGGGATTGTTACCCGGGCAAATCGGCGTTGAGCATGAATATCCGTCGCATCCGCCCAGACACCCTGCAGCGGCTCTTTGAGCAACTGGGTATCGGCGCGCTTGAGCAGGGCTTGCTGGATATGGCTTGGTTGCGCGTTGACAGCACTGTGGTGAAGAGCAATATCGCGCCGCCGTCGGACAGCCGACTACTCGATGACGGCATTCGGGTGTTGAGTCGCCTGTTTGCCAAAAGCCGAGACTGCACGGGTGTCAAGTTGCGGCTCACCGACTACCGGAAGCTGTCGAAATCCCTGGCGGCGCGGATATTTTACGGTAAGAAAGCCGAGAAGGAGGCATTGTATAGAGAGCTGATCCCCCTGGCCAAACGGGTGGTCAAGCAAAGCGAGCGGGCCATAGCGCAGGTGCAACAACGGTGCGGCCAACGTGAGCTGTGCCAACCCTGGATAGACCAGGTGACACATTATCGGCAATTACTGGCACAGGTGATTGACCAGGCAGAGCGGCGGGTGTTGAACGGTGAGAAGGTCCCGGCGTCGGAAAAGCTTGTCAGCCTGTTCGAACCCCATACGGACATCATCATTAAAGGCCCTCGGGACATTGAGTATGGCCACAAGATCAACCTGGCCACCGACAAACAGGGTTTGATCACGGCGCTGATGATAGAAAAAGGCAACCCCGCCGATACGGAACGCTTTATGCCGATCGTTGCAAGGCATCAGGAGTTGTATGGTTGTCTGCCGGAGACGACGATTGCCGATGGCGGTTATGCCAGTCTGGACAACATCAAAGAGGGCAGAGCCCTGGGAATCAAACGAGTCGGGTTCCACAAAAAGAAAGGGATTGCGACAAGTACGATGGGCATGAAGGAAAAGACACTGAAAACGCTTCGGTCATTCCGGGCAGGGATAGAAGGGAATATCTCGGAGTTGAAACGTGCGTTTGGGGCAGGCAAGGCGTTGTGGAAAGGTGAAAACGGCTTCAAGGCTTATGTCTGGGCGTCGGTGATCAGTTACAACCTGACGCGGCTGGTCAGGCTCGATAGCGGATAGTGATGGCGGCACTGCGCTAGCGACGACAAAATCATGCCAGGAGATGTTCTGGCACAGGGGCGCTCGCGCCGAGATGGCTTGTTTGATCAAAAAATGCACAGTGACGCCGTGGCAGTTGTCACGTCTCAAGACATTGGGCGGTGTCCCGAAAATGTAAAGCTTACGCAGGCAGCCTCTCTTGGAAAAACAGCCATTTATGGACGGGCACTACCTAGGTGTTCTGCCCGGAACCGCCCACCGAAGCCGGTACGCCAGGCCCAGAAAAAGAAAAGTACCAGCAACAGCATGGAGGACAGGGCAAAGGCTGCAGGAAAGCCATAAAGCTCTGCCAGCAGCCCTACCACCAGCGGGGCCAAAGACTGAGCAAGGCGGTTGCCCATCAGGCGCATCGCCAGACTGGGCGCTCGCTGCTTCCGGGAGACAGTCTCGGAAATGATTACCATCGACAACGGCTGGGAAATCCCACCAGCGATACCAATCCCCACCGCCAGCAGGCCGAGCAGTATTACCTGATCCCCCATCAGGCCGGTGAGCATCAGCGAGAAGGTTACACATACCACGCCTATCTGAATTGTGCGGGTTCGGCCGCCCAGCCAACCAATCATTTGCGACATCACCAGCCGAACCAGCATGGAGGTCAGCGCCCTGAGGCTCAACAGCACCCCCACCACACTGGCCGTGATGGCCAGACCTTCCAGGTACACCGGAATAAACCCCGAATGTACACTCATAATGAACAGCGAAACGCTGGACATAATCAGTGACAACTGAACCCCACGGTTGTTTCTGAGCAGCCCCCATTGAGCCCGGTAGCTGGCGCTGGACCGGGTAGAAGGCGTGCCGCGATTGGCATGGCTGGAAAAGAACAGCGCGGCAAGACTGGAGAACAGCGGGATCACGGCAATCGCCAGAAAGGACGCACGAACAGAGTAGTGTTCAATAAGGTAGCCCGCGATCAGCGGGCCGAGCAGCTGCCCGCCAGACATACAGGTGGTGTACCAACCAAAGCTCTTTTCCAGTACCTTGCCCTGCCCCAAACCGGAAATCAGCGCCTGGGCTGCAATAATCAGCACCATGTTCGAAAGGCCGGCAATCACCTGGTTCACCAGCAGCCCCAACAGATTGGGAAACAGTAACGAGCACACCGGTCCGAGGGCCATGCCCAGCCCCCCGGCGATGATGGTCTTCCTGGCGCCAACCTGTCCGACAAATCCGCCAATCGGAATAGCCACCAGCAAGGGCAGGATATAAGGCGCAGACACCACCAGGCCAATCATCGACGGGCTGATATCCAGGTCCAGCGCCGCGAAAGGCACGGTCAGCAGCAGCATGGTATTAGCCAGCATGGCCAGCGTAAGGGACACACTGACCACCACAAGATCCCGGTAGGCCTGTGGATAAGCAACAGCGTTTTGAGAAGCAGGTGATGTATCAGACATGGTAGGCGGCTAAGTATAGAACATGGAAATGGCTCTGGACACTATCGTTGCTGTTTACGAATATGGTCAGGCGCACAACCAATAACAGCACACGGAATTACGGCCTATGACTAGTTTCTGGATAGACATTCCTGGCGTTGAGCCTGACGCAATACCGCCCCGGCACTACTGTCCAGCTCCAGCGGCCGGCCTTTTTCTTTATCCACCAGCATGGAGGTTTTTATGGCATTGAAGCTGCTGATCAGCTCGAACACGTCATCGAGATCCCGCTGCGTCAGGTTCACACCATCGGCTCTGGAGGCCTCCACGGTTTCAGCCATCATCCCGTAGACCATTTTGCCGAATTCCGGATGGCGGGTGAGGCTTCGGGTGTCCAGAAGGGTGAGCGCAGACAACGGATTAACCCCGTTATTGATCACCAGCTTGCGCCAGAGTTCGTAGCGGATGTCTTCCGTCACGGTGGCCGGAATGCCCGCCTCGTTAAAGGCAACCTCCAGCTTCTTCAGCAAGGCCATCCGTGAGTCATCAGGCTGTTGCTGAGGCCAGGCCCCCACCACTATCTGGGCAACACCTTCGGCGAACACCTTGCCCGCCTCGGTAATATGGCCGCCAATACGCACCGCAAGGCCACCTAAAACACGGCCCTCTCCGACCACTTCTGAAATGAGGGGTTCGTTATCTACGCCGTTTTGAAGAGACAGTACCGGAACCGAACCAGCCCTCAGCCATTCAGAAAGCTCCGTCATCACTGCGCTAGTGGCTGTCGATTTAAGGGCTATAACGATCAGGTCAAAATCATCCGCCTGATAGTTATGAATAAGGTCTTGGTGGTGGCAAGCCGGGAGGGAGTGGTGGAAAACCTGCCCTTCATAATCAACAGTCAGACCATTCGCTTAAAGGGCCGCGAGGTGATCTCCACGGGCGGTCAGCACAACCTGGTGGCCGGCTTCAGCCAACCTTGCGGCGTAATAGCCGCCGATGCCGCCGGCACCGAGCATCAGAATCTTGTGAGGCACTAAAAAGCTCCTCGTGTACGGGCGTCAGATGCCACATACACTCATGACTTTGGTGAGCAACAAAGAATATAGGAAGCCAACTAAAGACAAAACGATCAGAAGGTCGAATGAAACTCCATTAAGACAAAAGCCAGCTGAAATCAACTCACCTATGCTACACGGATTTAGCACCAACAACCCTCCTCACTGAATGAACAAACACCACACCAGCAATAGAACAAGTCATCGTGACGACCCATGTGAGCTGCCAGCCACCCACCAGTGTTCCAACTGCAGCAACCACTGGCGGTCCGACAAACTGGCCGATGGCGGACAGCTGTAACATCCAGCCTACCGAAGTGGAAATCGTGTTTTTGTCCGGGGCAACCTGAACAGACAACGCAAACAGGCTTGCCGGGATAATGCCGCCAATCCCTGAGAAAGCCAGTACTGCCAGGTAACGCAGCACCGGCCATTCTGCGGTCCAGCCGGAAAACGCCACAACGGCACTCAACCCCATTGCGCTGAACCCGGCATAAACCAGGCCCACCGGCCGCACACCTGAATGCATCAGGCGCCCTGCCACCGCATTGCCCAAGGCATTAACCAGTGCAACCAGCGCGGTCAGCACCCCCAGGATGGTTCCGCTAAAGCCTGCATCCACATAGATTGAAGGGAGGAACCCTATAACAGCCAGCCACTGGCTGGAGTACATGGCAAAAGTCAGTGCAATCCACCAAGGGCCCGCATGGCTGAGCGTTTTCCACAAACGACGGAAGATTGGCCCCAAACCGGGAACCGCCGCATGCCCTTCCTGCTGTTGGGCCCGATCTGCAGGTACGTATAGCAAGACCGCAAACAGCATCAGTATGGAGATTGCAGCAAGCACCCACCACCAACCCTGCCAACCCACGCCGGCTAACACCCAGGGAGCCAGAAGCAGCGCCGAGCCAATACCCAGGCCCATGTAGCAACTCCACCAGCCCAGCCGCAAATTCAGGTTTTCCGGTCTTACCAGCTTGCGAATCAGCGCAGGGGCTGACAACGTCACCATCAGAAAACCAAGCCCCTCTATGCCCCGAAGCCACAGCAGTGCTTCAGCGCTGCGAGCTAATCCCCCCACAATGCTTGCCAACACCAATAGAAGCAGGCCCGTCAGAATGCTACGGCGTAAACCAAAGGCATCGGAAAATGCACTGATTACAAGCCCCCCAGCATCCCCGCCAGCTGTACCAGAGATAACAGAAATCCTGACTGCACCAGTGTTATACCAAGCTCCTGCTGCAATACAGGAATGGCCGGCGGCAATTTGCCCACATGTAAAGCCGCCGTAATTCCTGCCAGCAGCACGACAACATCGGCAGGAACTTTCCGGGCAATTTGGGAAACACTGGAAGGTTGGGCAATCACGTTTCTTTGTTCGCTCTTATTGAGGTTCACAGATGCGCCCTGAAGGCCCAACAAAGAAAAGCCAGCTGGCGTCTGGAAAACGCGACCACTTCGCGATCAGATGACATCGGACTGAAGCCGAACAAATACTAACCTATACTTTTTTTGAATAGAAAAAGCCCACAATCAATTATTAAAAGAGCCTCAAACCCGTCACACTGATTACAGGTTAGCATCGTTGTTGCTCTCCATCTGGGCGGCCCGTCTGGGCCGCCTCTTTTTCTGATTTCGGCACAACTCGCCCGCCCCTTGAAACAAGTCAGCTTTGGGCAAGATCAGTCAAACTTATCCAAAATAGCCAGAAGCATTTCTTTCTCACCGGGTTTCAAAAGCTTATATAGCTCTTCTTCCTGATCAGACACCCGTTTGATAAGTTTCTCGTAAAACTTCAATCCGTATGGCGTCATGAAAAGAGCATAAGACCGACGATCCTTTTTTGACAGTCTGCGCTCAATCAGATCCATTTTTTCCAGCTTGTCGACTACTCCCACCATCGCAGAGCGGTCGTTAGCCAGAGCTTTGGCAACCGCGGTCTGGGTCAGACCCGGGTTTTCCTTCACAACCACCAACACACCAAAAAGACCCGGGCTTACGCCCAGGTCAGAACAGGCCGCAGAAAAGCTGTTGAAGAACGTCAACTGTGCTCGCCGGAGCTTGTACCCCAGCATATGGTCAAGCACTCCGTAATTCACCGGGTCTTCCTCGGTCGAAACCAGATTATTGGCAGCGCTGCCCATCACACCTCCCATCGTTCTTTATTTTTCAGTTGTGTGGTCAGGAAAGAACATGAACCAACCACAAAGAAAGTGGTGGAAATGCTACCAAAAGTCCAACTCGCACAACGTCAGACATCAGGAACGGCAACACACCTTTAAAGCCTTCTTTCAATGAAATCGTGGGGTCAAAGGACTTTATGATAAAGACATTCATGCCCACAGGGGGTGTAATAAGTCCAACTTCCACCACAACGAGCGCGAGTATACCAAACCAGATTCCTACATCTGCAGCCGGTATCCCGAAATCCATCGCCATTATTATCGGAAAGTAGATTGGAATGGTCAGCAAGATCATTGCAAGGCTATCCAGAAAACAACCCATCACAAGATAGGTCATCAGCATCAGTATCAGTATCACGTAGGGCGAAAGGCCGGAATTCTGGATCAGGTCAACGCCAACGTCCGGCAATCTGGACAAGGCGATAAAGACGCTGAACATATCAGCTCCGAAGACAATAAAAAAAATCATGCCGGAAGAAATCGCCGTTCGCACCAGGCTTTCCCGGAACATGGCCAGCCCCATGTTGCCGTGCCAGAATGCAAGGATCGCAGTCAGGACAACACCTACGGCTGCCGCTTCAGTCGGGGTAAAGAACCCCAGATAGATGCCGCCGAGCACGATCAGAAATATAATGGTGATGTGCCAGACATTAGCGGTAGATCGGAGCTTCTCTGCCCAGGTGGTTTTCTCCCCTCTCGGGCCTGCTTCCGGAAAGAGGCGTACATAAATGGCTATGGCAAGCAAATAGCCAAAGGCTGCAAGGAAGCCTGGAATAAAGGCAGCCATGAACATCTTGGATATATTCTGCTCCGTCAGAACGGCATAAATAATCAGCACCATAGACGGTGGAATCAAGATTCCAAGGGTTCCCCCAGCAGCCAGGGAACCAATTGAGAGGCCACCGGAGTAATTCATCCTCTTCATCTCGGGCAGCGCCACTTTCCCCATAGTTGATGCAGTTGCCAAGGATGAGCCACAGATCGCACCGAATGCGGCACAGGCAGTTACCGATGCCATCGCGAGACCTCCTCGCATCTGGCCAACCCACTTGTTACAGGTGCGGAAGAGTTCTGAAGTAATACCAGCCCGGGTCGCAAGCTCTCCCATCAGCAAGAACAAGGGCACAACCGAAAGGTCATAAGTCGAAAATTTCGTGACCGGTGCGGTACCCAAATATTGCAGTAGTGCGGAAACATCAGCGATTAAGACATAACCCAGGGCGCCGCTTCCAAGCATTGCCAGTGCTATCGGAATGCGCAATGCCATTAACACAAGCAACACGCCCATCATCGCAAAAGCCAGCTGAACATCCGTCATTTAAACAACCTCCGGGCACGCAAATACAACTGGTCCATCGCGCACATCGCCATGACCGCACAACACACCACACCAATGGCATACATCCACCAGTGGGGTAATCCCAGTATCATGGACTGCTCCCAATAATCCCGGGATTCAATACCGGCCAAGGTCAGACGCCAAACCAATACTGCCGAGACGACCAAAAACAACAGATCTCCAACTCCCTCCAAAAATCGGATAGTGCTTTGCCGGCAGTGCGCGGTAAACAAATCTACGACTACATGGCCCTGTCTGAGATAACACTCGGGAAGGAACAAAAAAACAGCCATGGCAAGTCCCATTTCTACCAGTTCATAATCGCCTTGAACGGCCATTCCGGCGGCTGAGCGGCCGATGATGCTGACAACCTGCATGATTGCCAGCGCCATCATGATGAGACCTCCCGCCAGCGCAAACTGGCGGGACAGCCAGGCCAACCCTTTACTCACGACCGCTGACGGTGCGGTGGATTGATCCAGCTGCGCTTCACTCATGACTCACCATTCACCTGGGCTTCGTACTTTGAGATCAGATCATTAGCCTTCTTGAACAGACGCTCACCGTCGTATCCGTCATCGTTCATGTCTTCGATCCACTTCTGGACAACCGGGCGGGTCGCCTCTTTCCAACGCCGGGTTTCTTCCTCTGTCAGGGTGTAGAACGAATTCCCTTCATCGACTGCAGCCTGGCGGCCGGTCGCTTCAGATTTATCAAACAGGCGGCCAATATGGCCTGCCAGTTCAATACCGGAGTTGTCATCGATGACCTTCTGCAAATCTTCCGGCAATGACTCATAGGCTTCCTTGTTCATACTGAACAGGAAAAACTGGGCGTAAAGGCCGCGATCGCCCTTGATCTCGGTGTGGTACTCCACCAACTCGTGAATCTTCAGCGGTGCGGTCACTTCAAACGGCAATACCGCTACATCCATTACCCCCTTGGACAGGGCACTTGGCATTTGCGGCACGGGCATGAAAATCGGATTTGAACCCATGCGGTCAAAAGCTTCACCCATTACCTTGTTGGGCGTGCGAACCTTCAAGCCATCCAGGTCCTCAAGGCTTTTTACTTCCTGATTGCGATTATGCAGCGACCCTGGGGCATGGGTATGCATCGCCAACAGATGAACATCCTTCAACTCCTCGGCCATTTCCTCTTCAGCATACTGCTGAACAGCCATGCTGGTGATCTCGGCGTTTGCGGGCATAAACGGCAGCTCAAATACTGTCGCGGCCGGGTGACGGCCTGGTGTGTAACCACCCACCGTCCATGAGATATCCACAACACCGGAACGCGCCTGGTCGTATAGCCGTGGCGCAGTGCCACCGAGTTGCATCGCGGGATAAATTTCAATCTCGATGCGGCCGTCTGACTCTTCTTCGATCTTCTCAGCCCAAGGAGTCAGGAACTCCTGGTGTGCCATAGACATTGGCGGCAGGAAGTGGTGAAGCTTGAAGGTGAACTCGGGATCTGCGGCCAAGGCCTGGGACGAAACGCCCACACCGGCCAGAGACATCGACATAACTGCAGCAAGCATTTTTCTGCGCATGATCACACCCTGTTTGTTGTTGTGGTGTTGGATTGCAATGTTTGACGATGCGCCGGTCTTCCGGCGACCGCCAATCCATTTATCGCATAAATTGTTTTAGTGCACAACATATGTACGCATAAACATTAGCCCAACGTCGGAGCACCTAAAAACCCTAGATGATAACTGTTGACTTGGCAAACTATCTGGGATGTATACTGTTCAACACAACCAACGTAATTTGTGTCCGATGCCGTGTGGCGCGGATAAACAGAACGACGGATCACGGCCAGAAAAGAGCCTTGGATAAACCTAAAAACAAGAGGTTAAGGGGATGAGCAAGATCATTAGCGCCGATCAGGCTGCGGGACTGATCAAGGATGGCGACACAGTCGCATGGACGACAATCGGGATGTCCTATTTTGCGGAACAGATTGCTCAAGCTCTGGAGAAGCGGTTTCTGGAAACGGGTAGTCCCCGCAACCTGACCCCGGTTCACGATTGCGGGTGCGGTGACGGAAAAGACGCTGGCATGGCTCACCTGGCCCACGACGGCCTGGTCAGAAGACTGATCTCGGGGCACACCGGCCAGGCTCCCAAAATGGCGCAAATGGTGGCCGACAATAAAATTGAAGCTTACCTTTTGCCGCAGGGTGTACTGGCCACGCTCTGGCGCCAGATTGCCGGGCACAAGCCCGGGGTTATAACCAAAGTGGGCATGGGCACCTATGTCGACCCGCGGATTTCCGGTGGCAAGGTTACTCCCCAGACCAAAGAGGACCTGGTCAAGTTGATCAGCATCGAGGATGAAGAGTGGCTGCTTTACAAGAGCTTTCCTGTAAACGTAGCCGTTATTCGCGCTACAACCGCGGATGAGAACGGCAATCTTACCGTCGAGGAAGAAGCCCAGATCAGCGAGGCGCTGCCAATGGCACAAGCCGCCCACAACACCGGCGGCATTGTTATCGCCCAGGTGAAATACCTGGCCGAAGCTCACACCCTTCATCCGAAAGACGTTCGGATACCTGGCGCCCTGGTGGACTACGTCGTAGTTGCCGAGCCGGAGAACCACAAGCAAACCATTGCAACACTTTACAACCCGGGCCTTGCCGGTAACACACGGGTACCTCTTGGCGCCATCCCACCAAGGCCTTTCAGCGAGCGAAAACTGATTGCACGGCGGGCTGCCATGGAATTACGGGCCGGCAAGCTCGTTAACCTCGGGATTGGTGTGCCAGACGGCGTGGCGTCCGTAGCCGCTGAAGAGGGCGTCGTCAAACAGTTCACCCTCACCACAGAGTTGGGAACCTACGGTGGCATCCCTGCATCCGGTGGTGATTTTGGGGCGGCCTGGAATGCAGATGCCATCATTGAGCACCATGCCCAATTCGATTTCTACGACGGCGGCGGGCTGGATATCGCTTTCCTTGGCCTGGCCCAGGCAGACGCCAAAGGGAACCTGAACGTCAGCAAATTCGGGCCAAAAGTCGTTGGCCCCGGCGGGTTTATCAACATTACCCAGAGCGCCAAGAAGGTGGTGTTCTGCGGCACACTCACTGCAGGCGCCAAGTACGAGTTCAGCGAAAACGGCATCCGCATCGCTCAGGAAGGCAAAGCCAGGAAATTTGTAGAAGCTGTAGACCAGATTACCTTCAGCGGAGACATTGCCCGGCAAAATCGGCAGCCCGTGCTGTACATAACCGAGCGAGCCGTGTTTGAGCTCCGGGAAAACGGCATCACCCTGATCGAAATCGCACCGGGTCTTGATCTCGAGAAAGATGTCCTCGGCGCCATGGATTTCCGTCCTCATATTGCAGACGACCTAAAGGAAATGCCTAAAGAACTGTTCCAAGAGCAGTGGGGCGGCCTGGCCGACATCATGAGCAAGCAGAACTGACCCGGACAGCTCACCAACAACCAGATAACAGGAGCTCAGCATGGCTATCAACAATGTCGAAATTCCTTACGGTGCCTACTGGTCCACACCCTTTACCAAGTGGCAAGGCTCCCTTCAGCATTTACATGCCGTGAAGTTTGCCGCCTGGGTAACCAAAAGCGAGCTGGCAAAGCGGGAAATCGACCCGGGCATCTTTGATTCAGGCGTTTTCGGGATGACCAACAACCAGTTCCAATCGTTCTACGGTGCTCCATGGCCACTGTATGAAGCCGGTGCAAAGCGCACGCCCGGCCACATGCTGAGCCAGGTGTGTGCAACGGGCGTACGCGGTTTGTTCGCAAGCGCCTCAGAAATTGTCATGGGACTGGCCACAACCTCCCTTCTTATGACAGCGGACCGTTGCTCCAACGGCCCCCACATCTATTACCCGGCACCATCCGGCCCCGGCGGCAACGGCCAGTCAGAAGACCAGGTGCCCTACAACATGCAGCATGACCCGATCGGCGGCCACTCCATGATCGATACCGGGGAGAACGTTGCCAGACAGTTTGGCATTACCCGGGAGGAGCTGGATGAGGTCGCGCTGCGCCGCTTCGAGCAATACCAGGAGGCCATGAAGGACGACCAGGCCTTTCAGAAGCGCTACATGACACTGCCCTTCAGCATCCCGAACCCATCTTTTCGAAAAGAGGTTAGCACCCTCTCAGGCGACGAAGGCGTGTTCCCTACCACCGCGGAAGGATTGGCCAGACTCAAACCGGTTACGGAAGGCGGGGTAGTTACCTTCGGCAACATGACACACCCAGCCGATGGCAATGCCTCGATGATTGTCACCACACCGGAAAAGGCCCGGGAGCTCAGCAAAGACGATCAGATTCGTATTGAACTATGCGGATTTGGTCAGGCCCGTACCGAGCTTGCCCACATGCCGGCAGCGCCTATCGATGCCGCAGCAAGGGCACTTGCCAGCGCCGGCATCGATTACACAGATATCAAAGCGATCAAGACCCACAACCCGTTTGCCGTAAACGACGTTGCCTTTGCCAAAGCAACCGGCGTGGATGTGATGACGATGAACAACTACGGCTGTTCCATGATCTGGGGCCATCCCCAAGGCCCAACCGGTATGCGCTCAATCATCGAGTTGATCGAGGAATTGGTTCTGCTTGGTGGTGGCTACGGCCTGTTCACCGGATGTGCCGGCGGCGATCAGGCCATGGCTGTCGTAATCCGGGTTTCAGACCGCTAGATCAGTACTGGGTAGCCTCAATAATAGTTTTACTGTAACTTTGTTGTGGTCTACCATTATTTTTCATCAAAACCGTTCCCGTATACGTAAAGGGGAACCGAAAGAACAAGAAGAGGTATCACGATGACCGACTACCGTTACCTGACGTTCACTGTGACGGACGGCATAGGGCACCTGGCACTCAATCGCCCGGAAAAGAAGAACGCAATCAACGATCACCTGTGTCTGGAGATCGAAGATGTCTTCCGCAACCTGCCGTCTGATCTCGGCGTCATCATGCTCACCGGTAACGGACCTGAGTTTTGCTCAGGACTGGATCTGTCTGAGCATACCGCCCGCGAGCCATTCGAAGTAGTAGAACACTCTCGCATGTGGCACCGGGTATTCAGCTATATCCGGAACTCTGGAATACCAGTCGTGGCCGCCCTGCACGGCGCGGTAATCGGAGGTGGACTGGAACTGGCGGCCTGCGCGCATGTGCGGGTTTCCGATGAAAGCACATTCTATCGCCTGCCCGAGGGCCGTCACGGAATCTTTGTAGGTGGCGGCGCCTCGGTGACGGTGGCACGCATTATCGGTTCCAGCCGGATGACCGAAATGATGCTGACCGGTCGAACCCTCAGTGCCCAGGAAGGCGAACGTCTTGGCCTGGCTCACTATGTCGTCCCGAAGGGCGAAGCTATCGCCAAGGCCAGGGAGCTTGCTACCACCATTGCCACTAACTCGCGCTATTCCAATTGGGCTATGACCACCGGCCTGTCACGAATTGAGAACATGGCAAGCGATGACGGTTTGTACACTGAATCGCTGATTACCGGAATCACACAAAGCAGCGGCGAAGTTAAAGAACGTATCGGTAAGTTCCTGAACCGTAAAAAGCCATCCTGACCACCAACAAGAATCGAGGAGCGAACCTATGAAAATTCAGGATCATCATTTTATTGTGACCGGTGCCAGCTCCGGTATTGGCGAGGCCGTATCCCGCCGCCTTGTTGCTCTGGGGGCAAGGGTCACCATGGCCGATATCAATGACGATAAAGGCCACACAATCGCCGCAGAGCTGGGCCAGAACACCCAGTTCTGCCGCACAGACATCAGCGATGAAGCATCTGTACAGGCCTGCGTGGATGCCGCCGAGAAACACTTTGGCGCTATCAGCGGGGTAGTCAACTGTGCTGGTATCCCTGGAGCCGAACGAGTCGTCGGACGTGAGGGGCCGCATCGCCTGGAATCCTTTCAGCGCGCGCTGAATGTGAACCTTCTGGGCACCTTCAACATGATTCGCCTCGCCGCCGACAAGATGCAACATAACGAGCCAGGCCCCGATAACGAACGGGGTGTGATCATTAACACTGCATCGGTTGCAGCCTTTGATGGCCAGATTGGTCAGGCTGGCTATGCTGCGTCTAAGGGCGGGATTGTGTCCATGACACTTCCCATTGCCCGCGAGCTGGCACGCTTTGGCATTCGCGTGATGACTATCGCACCAGGCCTGTTTAAAACCCCGATGATGGACGTTCTCCCGGAAGAAGTTCAAAAGTCGCTGGGAGAATCCGTACCCTTCCCGCAACGGCTCGGTAACCCGGACGAGTACGCATCTCTCGCCCAGCAGATTATCGAGAACACCATGCTTAACGGAGAAACCATTCGTCTGGATGGTGCTATCCGAATGGCAGCGAAATAAACACAGGGGTGAGCGATGAGTGTATACCAGGCTCCACTAAGGGATATGCAGCTACTGGTAGAACAAGCACTGCATAAATCCGGTCTGGCCAATTGCAGCGGCCTTGAAGAGTTCGACTCAGACCTGGTCTCGGCCGTGCTGGAAGAAGCGGGCAAATTCGCGTCAGGCGAACTTGCACCGCTTAATACCGTAGGCGATGCCGAAGGTTGTCGATTCGAGAACGGTCGTGTGACTACGCCGCCGGGCTGGAAAGACGCCTATCGCCAGTTCTGCGAAGCCGGCTGGATGGGCCTGGCCCTGCCAGCGGAATACGGCGGCCAGTCATTACCCAAGTTTATCGCTCAACCCGTTAACGAAATGTGGTTGTCAGCCAACCTGGCGTTCGTGATGTTTCACGCCCTCGCTCAGGGCGGCAGTGAAATTCTCCTTCATTTCGGAACCGACGAGCAGAAGCAGCGCTATCTTGAGCCGATCATCACCGGTCGCTGGACTGTCGCCATGGCGCTGACAGAACCCGGCGCAGGGTCAGATCTCGGCGCATTGACCACCAAGGCCATACCCGGACGCGATGGGAGCTACCTGATCAAAGGCCAGAAAATTTACATTACCTACGGCGACCACGATATGGCGGAGAATATTGTGCATCTGGTGCTGGCGCGCACCCCTGATGCACCTGCCGGAAGCCGTGGTATTTCGCTGTTCGCGGTGCCAAAGTTCCGCATCGGCAATGATGGCAGGCCGGGAGAAAGCAATGATCTGGTCTGCACCGGTATCGAGCACAAAACCGGCCTCCACGGCAGCCCGACCTGCTCCATCAGCTATGGCGATAATGACAATTGCTATGGTGAGCTGATCGGCCATGAAAACCGGGGCCTCGAGGCTATGTTTGTTCTGATGAACGAAGCCCGGCTAAGTTGCGGCATGCAAGGCGTCGGCCTGGGCGAGGCAGGTTTTCAGCGAGCGCAGGCCTATGCCCTGGAACGTATTCAAGGCACCGACGCCGTCAATGGCGGAGGCAGAACTGCGATCGCCCATCACCCGGACGTGGCCCGCATGCTACTGTCCATCCGCTCTGAAGTGATGGGCCTTCGTGGTTTGGGGTATCTCATTGCCGCCTTGATCGATAAAGCCGAGCACACAGACCATGCAGACGAGCGCAAAACACTTCAGGCACGTATTGCACTGCTGACACCAGTGTTCAAGGCCTATGCGACCGAGAAAGCAAACCTGATGGCAGGGACGACCATACAGGTTTTCGGTGGTATGGGATTTGTGGAGGAAACCGGCGTCGCACAATTAATGCGGGATGCCCGAATAACCACAATCTATGAAGGAACCACGGGCATCCAGGCCCGCGATCTGGTCTTTCGAAAGATCAAAGCAGATGGTGGTGAAGCGCTCTTGCATTTGTTGGCGGAGATCGATCAGGACACGGAACAGTTCCATGCCGACAATCCCTTTGGCCCGCACCTACGGCAAAACGCGAGTGCCGTCCGCCAAGCCGTTGAAATTATAAACTCTGCAGCTAACCACAGCCTTGCCCTGAATGCTGGTGGCGTTCCATTTCTGGAAGCTCTTGGCAAACTATGCTGTGCCTGGCAACTTGCGTGTACCGCCAACACGGCCATTAAGAGGGAGCATGAAAACCCTCAGTACTACCGTAATTTACGGGCTCTGGCCGACTACTATTTTGCTTTTACAGTACCGCATATTGCTGCACACCTGACAACGTTCAGGCATGCAGACCGAGGCGTTGCTGAATACCGTTTCGAGCCGTGAGACTGGTTATCGCACGCGGCTAACAACAACGAAAATGCATGAACTTACGCGCCCCATAAAAGCTAATAAAGGGGCGTAAAGGAGAAGCGATCATGTTGTCCGACTTCCACCCCGTAAACGTGGTAAATCACCCTATTGATGTGCAGTACCGCGACGACGGCTGCCAGATTGTGAGATGCAAGTCAGGCCTCGGGGAATACGCCCGTACCCTGACTGACCGTCTTGAATACTGGGCAGACACAACCCCTGACAGGGTATTTCTTGCTCAACGCGGCGCAAATGAGGAATGGGAGAAGCTGACTTACGCTGACACTGTTCGACAGATGAAAGCCATCGCTACCTGGCTACTCACACAGAACCTCAGTGAAGACCGGCCACTGGTCATACTATCCGGTAACAGCACTGAGCACTTCATGATGGCATTGGCGGCACTGTACATAGGTGTGCCCTACTCTCCGATATCCACTGCCTATTCGCTGGTTTCTACCGATTTTGGCAAACTTCGCCATGTATTCGATACCATTACCCCGGGGCTAATCTTCGTCGATAATCTTGGACCCTACCGGGATGCGATTGATACCGTGGCTCCAAATACTCCTGTGGTCGCAATTACCGCCGATCACGCAATGGATGGCTGCTGTAACCCAATTACTCGTTACGACGAATTGCTTGAAGAAACCGATGACGCAGCAGTAGCCCGGGCAAACGAGGCGGTCAGTGGAGACACCATCGCCAAGTTCTTGTTTACCTCAGGCTCCACAGGCATGCCGAAAGCGGTTATCAACACCCAGCGTATGCTCTGCGCCAATCAGGCTATGCTGCGCTCGGTTCTCGCCTTTCTCGCGGACGAACCACCCGTCATGCTCGACTGGCTACCATGGAATCATACGTTTGGCGGTAATCATAATGCCGGGATTGTTATGTACAACGGCGGGACGCTGTACATCGACCATGGCAAACCCACCGACGGCGCAATTGGAATCACACTCAATAACCTGAGAGATGTTGCCCCTACTGTGTATTTCAATGTCCCGAAGGGCTATGAACTGCTGGTCAAAAAGCTTCGGGAAAATCCGGACGTAGCCAGGTCATTCTTCTCTCATGTGAAACTGATGTATTTCGCAGCTGCCGGCCTTTCCCAGCATATTTGGGATGCACTGGATGAGCTGGCGATTGAGCATACTGGTAAAAAAGTACCCATGCTGACAGGCCTCGGCTCAACCGAGACTGCCCCTGCGGCGTTGTTTGCATCCATTGAGGAATGTGCATCGGGTGTGATCGGCACACCTGCACCGGGCATTGAACTCAAACTGGTTCCTAATGGCGGCAAACTCGAAGCCCGCATCAAGGCGCCAACCATCACGCCAGGGTACTGGCGAGAGCCTGGGCTTACCGAGAAGGCTTTTGATGAGGAGGGCTATTACTGCCTTGGTGATGCCTTCAAGTATATCGACCCGGAGCAGCCTGACCGTGGATTCCGCTTTGATGGCCGCGTATCAGAAGACTTCAAGCTCGATACCGGTACCTGGGTGAGCGCTGGCACTCTTCGGGCTCATGTGATCCATTTCTTCGCGCCCTATGTGCAAGACGTCGTGATAGCAGGCCACAACAAGAGCTTTGTTTCTGCAATGGTATTTCCGGACTGGCAGCATTGTCGTGAGCTGGCCAACAACAGCTCCAACATGACTGAAACAGAGCTTGCTGAACACCCGCATGTCAGGGAAACGTTCCAGAGAAGACTCGAAGAAATGGCCGCCCACAGCACTGGAAGCTCCACTCGCGTTCAGCGTCTGCGCCTTCTGATTGAACCACCGGAAATCGACAACCACGAGGTAACGGACAAAGGCAGCATCAACCAGCGTGCCGTGCTGGAGAACCGGGCAGCTCTGGTTGATGAACTCTACAGCGATCAGCCAAGCCCGGACATTCTGAAACTAGACTAACTAATTAACCAGCTAGCGTGCCTTAACAAAAGTTCGTCGAACATCTGTTAAGGCACACTAGCTGGTCATTTGCAGACTGCTAGGCACCAGACTTCACCTCTGGCTCGGGCGGAACAGCATCAACACTCCGCTTAACGTAACCGTCAAGCAATCCCTCCCCTGGCCCGGCGCTGCTGACTTTAGAATAGTGTCCCCTCAAAAATAAATGGGCATTATTCTGACCAAGATAAGCTTAACCAAGCCCTATCAGAAACGTCGTTATTACTCCAATGGCGCTGGATCAAGGTTACTGTAGTTTGAGGTGGACCCCATCAGTTGGACAGCCTGAAGGTGCAGTTAAGCTCTGATCCGGCTGTATTCCCGGCTCAAGCT
>PAKW01000068.1 GCA_002707215.1 Halomonas sp. | reverse complement strand
GCATGCTCTTTCAGCAGATTCTGAACGGCTACAAAGTTATAGATCGAGTCCCAGATGATGAACGCCAGGTTGATGATCAGCAGGCCCAGCATCAGGAAATCAATGATGAACCAGACAAGCTGGTGGCTGGATTTCAGGTTTTCTCGATTTATCTTCAGCATTCGCCAGGGTCCGGTCTGTTGCTAAGTATCTGACAGGTTAGCTTATTTCAACGCCACAAACGACTCGCCCTTGAGCCGCTCAAGGCAGTCCGAAAGGCCAACCATGGATTAACTTGACCGTCTGCCATTAAACTCCCACGCTTGAACGGAAATCCTTCTTGTTACCACCAACACTGAAATAGCCGGATGCTATCAATCTGCCAAGCTGTGAATTCGCGCCGGATCCGGCTTTTCGTGGTTCTGCTTTTCTGGATGCCTGCGTGGGCGTCCGGGCAACAGGTGGACGTGCGGATGGAAGGAGATTACCCGGACCTCAGGAAAAATGCAGAGGCTTTTATCGGTGACGTGAAAGGCCGCAGTGCCGAAAACCTTCGCCGGTATGCTCCCACGGCGGTCAGTCAGGCGCGGCAGGCATTGCGGGCCCTGGGCTATTACAGCCCGACGGTTGACTGGCAGTATAAGGAAGGTGACGCAGACACGGCCGCAAAGCTTGTATTGACCATTCGTCCCGGAGAGCCCGTTAGGGTGACCTCCCGGACGGTTGAAATCAGGGGTGCGGCGGCGTCTGATGAGCGGTTTGGTGCCGATCTCCCGGTTAACCCCGCAGAAGGCGATATTCTCAATCACGGCCAGTACGCAACCCTCCGGGATACCCTCCAGGCACGGGCCCGCCGCCGGGGGTATTTTGATGGCAGGTTTGTCACCCGCACCCTGGAAGTGGACCCGGCAACCCGGAGCGCCGCGATTACCCTGATTTATGACAGCGGCGAGCGGTACCGTCTCGGCGAGGTTACGTTTGAGGAAGACCACTGGTTTGAAACCGGTCTTCTGAGGCGGTTCGTCACCTTCGAGCCGGGTACCCCCTACCATTCCGACGAAATTGCCAGACTCAACAGCAACCTGCAGAACAGCGGCTACTTCAGTGGTGTGGATATTGACGCCTCTCCGGCCCGTGCCGAAAACGGTACCATTCCAGTGCGTGTTGCGCTCACCAGGCGGGAGGCTCGCTCGGTGGCGGCGGGTGTCGGTTTTTCGACCGATGTGGGCCCCCGTTTCCGGGGTACCTTGAGGGAGCACTGGGTCAATCCCATGGGCCACAAGCGCGGTGCCGAGACCGAGTTTTCCGTGCCGAGACAGAACCTGAGCACCTGGTATGAATTGCCGCTGGACCCGCCGATGACCGATCTGATCCGACTCACCGCTGGCTATCAGCGGGAGGATATCGAGAATGTCCAATCGGAACTTCTGACCCTGGGGCAGCAGTGGCAGCACCAGCTTGATAACGGCTGGTTGCAGGTGTTGTCTTTGCGCTGGGAGGGTGAGCGTTTCAACATCGGAAACGATGAGACGGGCACGAGCACGCTTCTTCTGCCGGGGGCCGGGTACTCCAGAATTCATACCGACTCGCCGCTGGATCCGTCCCGGGGATACCGGTTGCAGTTCGATGTCACGGGTTCCCACCGGGCAGCACTGTCCGATGTGGATATCCTGCACGTAAATACTCTGGCAAAGGGGTTGTATACCCTGGCGGACAAGCACAGATTCCTCGCCCGGTTTCAGGCAGGCCTGGTGGCTACCAGCCGGTTCGAGGATGTGCCGCCATCGTTGCGGTTCTTCGCGGGGGGGGACCAGAGTGTCCGTGGCTATGGCTATGAAACCCTGTCGCCGGAAAACGACAATGGTGTGCCGGTGGGCGGGCGTTACCTGCTGGTAGGCAGTGGCGAGTACCAGTACCAGTTTGCCGACAAGTGGCGCGCCGCCCTGTTTGTGGATCATGGTAACGCGATCAACAACTTAAGCGACCCACTGGCGACCGGCGCCGGTGCTGGCATTCGCTGGATCAGTCCGGTCGGACCGCTGCGGCTGGATATCGCCAAGGGGCTGAATCCCGAGTTTGGCGGGGACTGGCGCATTCACTTTTCCATGGGGCCCGAGCTGTGACGCAGACACCGGAGACATCGGATGGCAACAATCAGGCGCCGCAGGCCAGGCCCCGTCGCTTCCGGTCCTGGCTGCTTCCAGGGCTGGGCATCTTGCTGCTGGTGCCGGTGTTGCTGCTGGCGGCTGTCCTGTTTGCCCTGCGATCCGAGACGGGTACCGCCTGGGTGATTGACCAGATTCCGGGCTTGCAGGCCGAAAATGACCGCGGCTCGCTGTTCGGCCAATGGCAGGCCGACCACCTGGAATGGCGGGGTTATGGGGTTGAGCTGATTGTCGAGGGGCCGCTGGTGGGCTGGTCGCCCTCGTGCCTGCTCAGTAAGCAGTTGTGTCTGGAAACGCTGCAGGCGGAAAAGCTCGAGCTTAGCCAACTGCCTCCGGCCGAAAAATCCGGGACTGGTGGGGTAATAACCCTGCCTGGAGTTGATCTGCCTCTGGGCCTGAAAATCAGCAACGTAAGAATGGGTCCGTTTAACTTCAATGGCACCAGGATATGGGACCGGTTTGAACTGGATGCCGGTGGTTCCGGGGCCGACTGGAACATTGACCATGCCTGGTATCAGCTTGATGACTACACCGTTGCTGTGTCGGGCCGGATCGAAACCCGCAGGGAGTGGCCCGTCAACCTGCAGGTCACGGCAGATCTGCCCCCGCCCTACGGTGACGACTGGACCCTGGATGCCACGCTTTCGGGCAGCGTCCGGGATTTGACAGTCACGGGCAGCAGTCGTGGTTATCTGGCTGCCAAACTGTCGGGCAAAGTCGAGCCACTCGATCCGGCGCTGCCAGTGCGGCTCAGGGTGACTTCGAAGCAGTTCCTGGCGGTTGAGGCGCTGCCCGCGACCCTCACCCTCAAGGACTGGTTTGTCGAAGCCAATGGCAGTCTGCAGAAAGGCTTCCGTACCCGGGGGCAGGCCAGACTGCCAGGTACAACCGGACCGGTTCAGCTTTCTCTGGAAGGCCTGGTGACTGCTCAGGGTGCAAGGAATATCCGTATTGAGCTGGCCACTGACCGGGAGGCCGGGACAGGTCAGGATACCGCAGTGGCGACAGGCACTGTGGGCTGGCGCGAGGGCCTGGCTGCCAATGCGGATTTACGATTGCGCGGGTTTCCCTGGTATACCCTGGTTCCCGGCCTTGAACCACCAGCGGTTTTGCTTCGCTCGCTGGATGGCTCGGCGTCCTGGCGCGAGGGAAGCTACCACGCGGAACTGACCGCAGGTGTGGATGGCCCTCAGGGCAGCGCCGAAATATCGACGACCGTAGACGGCGACAGGCAACAAACCACACTGACCGATCTGATGGTCAGCACCGGCGCAGGCTCCCTGACCGGCAATGGGTCGGTGAATTTTTCCGGGCCCCTTGCCTGGCAGGCGGCGCTTCGGCTTCAGGGGTTCAATCCGGGGTACTGGGTGCCGGTTCTCGAAGCCAGTCTCAGCGGTGATGTAACAACCGAAGGGCAGCTCCGGGACGGTTCGATTCCCGCCATGAATGCGGGCTGGAATCTGGAAGGTGACTGGCGCTCCCACCCGGCTGTCCTGGCAGGCCGCCTCGATACCTCCTCGGGAAGCTGGGAGTTGTCGGGTCTGGAACTGTCAGTGGGGGATAACCAGTTGGAAGGGAGTGGAACCTGGGGCAACAACATCCGCGGTGACCTGGCCCTGAGCATGCCAGAGCCCGAAGCATTGCTGTCCGGCCTGGCGGGTCGTCTGGAGGCAAAGCTAAAGGCAGAAGGTACGCTGGAAGACCCGACCGGCGAGCTGACGGCAAATGTCCGTGATCTGCGCTGGCGGAATGAACTCTCTGTGGAAAACCTGAATCTGGAGGCGCGCCTGGAATCTGGCCTTCGCCTCATGAGCCAGTTAGAGGCGGGCAACATCCACGCGTTCGGGCAGGAACTGGAAGCGCTTGTCCTGGACGCGAGTGGCACACAGCAACAGCACAGGCTGACCATCGGCGCCAGCCACACCGAGGCAAATCTGGAGCTCGGATTTGAGGGTGGCGCCGGGGCGGATTGGAGGACCTGGCAGGGGGCGCTGTCCACGGGTGTTATCGCCCTTCCGGGGCAATCCCAGCGCTGGCAACTGGAGTCGCCGGCGGCCCTGGACTACAGCACAGGAGGAGAGCTTGCCTTTGGCAATCACTGCTGGCGCTGGCAGCAGAGCGCGGTCTGTGCTGACGATCAGACACTGCTTCCCGTGCCCCGTCTTGGCTATCGTATAGACCGGTTCCCGGCGCAGGCGCTGGCGCCCCTGCTGCCGGAGACCCTGCGCTGGAATGCCCGGATAAACGGCGAAGTCAATTTTACGACCACCGGTGCCGGGCCTGATGGGCGGATCTTCCTTGATGCCGGAGACGGCGAGTTTCAGTTGCTGGTGGATGGTGAATGGGCGTCCCTTTCCTATGATGCGCTGACAACTGAAGTTGGTCTCAAGCCCGGGCAGGCCAGTCTGGCGGCCCGTCTCTCCGGCCCGAAGCTGGGTGACGTTGCCCTTGACATGGGGCTGGATCCAGACTCGGAAGATCGTATTGTTGACGGAACCTTCCAGCTCGACGGACTCGATATTGCCCTCGCCGGTCTGCTCTCCGGACTCCAGGACGTTGCCGGCCGGGTGGATGGGAGAGGCCGTATCTCCGGTCCCCTGATGGGACCCGCTGTAAACGGGGCGCTGAACCTGACCAACGGCAGGGTGTCGGATCCCCGGCTACCCGTGCCAATGGAAGAGGTGGTTGCCAGCCTTGAGTTTGCGGGCTATTCCGCCAGGCTCAGCGGCCGGATTCAAAGTAATTCCAGAAGCCGGACGATCATCGATGGTGAGTTCGACTGGCAGCAGGCACCCCGGGGTGAAATCACCATTTCCGGCAGCCGTTTGCCGTTTAACCTGGAGCCCTATGCCCAACTGGAGGTGGAGCCTGACCTCACTCTTGAGTTCCGGGAGGGATCCCTTCAGGTATCCGGAGCCATTGGGGTTCCGAGAGGTGCTATTGAAATCAAGGGGTTGCCGGAGCAGGCGGTTTCGGTGTCGGAGGATGAAGTCATTGTGGGTGTTGAACGAGAGGAGCCCGTTGTTCGCTCCCTGAACATGGATGTCAAGGTTGTGGTGGGCGAAGACAAGGTCACCTTCGCGGCATTCGGGGTAACCGGTGATCTTCAGGGGACTCTGCGGATCGGTAATGACATGGACACACGCGGGACACTTCAGTTGGTTAATGGCCAGTACCAAGCATACGGCCAGGAGCTTGAGCTGAGGCGGGCCCGGCTGCTGTTTGTCGGTAATCTGACCCAGCCTTACCTGGACATTGAAGCCGTACGGACCGTTGATACGGTTGTTGCCGGTATTCGCCTGAGCGGCCCCGTGCAGTCGCCTGAAACGGAAGTCTTCTCCAATCCCGATATGCCGCAGACAGACGCGCTGTCCTATGTCATCCTGGGCAGGGCACCCCAGAGCCGGGGCGATGAGGGGCAGATGAGCCGGGCGGCGCTGTCGCTGGGCCTGACCCAGGCGAACAAGGTTACAGGGCGGATTGGTGAGGAATTTGGCATTCGGCAACTGACGCTCGAGGCAGCGGGTTCGGGTGAGCAGACATCGGTGGTGGCCAGTGGCTATCTGACCGACGAACTGAGTGTCCGCTATGGTGTGGGGATTTTCGAGCCAATCACGACCATCGCGCTGCGGTATAACCTTGGCAAGAATATTTACATGGAAGCCGCCAGTGGCCTGGCGGCTTCTCTGGATATCTTCTATACCCGGGATTTCTGAGCTCAGTCCAGCTCGAAAGTGGCGCTGACCGAAGCCCGGATTTCCCGTTCACCCACGCTGGATACGGTATCGGACATTGCCTTGGCTTCCGCCATCATCATTGGCGCGGGGCGGTGGCCGCCATTGACGTTGATGGTCACGACATCCCCGCAGGCCTGGTCCAGCTGGCCTGCCACGAAACTGCAGCGGGCTTTGGCGTCGGCAATGGCCCTGGCCAGTGCCTCCTGTTCCAGGCCCGTTTCATCCGAGTGGAAAAACTGGTGGGGTCCCAGGCTATAGTCCAGTCCCAGAGCCTGGGCCTGCTGCAACAAAGGGTTAAGCAGCGTCAGGTCATTGATGCTGAAGCTGATGGTCTGGGAGGCCACGGCCTGCTTTTGCGGTTCTTCGCCCCGTACTCCGGGGGGCAGGGCGCGGGTATAAAGGTTGACGGTGGAGTCGGAATATTCCCCGAGCCGGTCCCGATAGCGGCTGATGCCCTCTCGCCATTGAGTCACCAGAGCCGCTACCTGTTCCGTGGCCTTCTGCGCAAGTGCATGTTCGGCGCTGGCGGTAAACTGAAGCCGTGCACTGTCCGGCTCGTAGCGAACACTGCCCTCGCCGGAAAGGGTGACTTCCCCCGCCAGGGTCAGAGTCGGCACCATCAGTGCCAGGGTAAGAAGAAAACGGGACGCTTGGTTCTGTTCGGCCATGGAAGCTCCTCCTGTGCATGCCGCATTGATATCACGCCTCGCCGGTATCCGGTTCCAGGCGTGCCAGTTTGAACCGGCGGGCGGCGTCCACAAAATTGCGGAAGATGCGCCTGTGCCCGCTGTGGTAAAGCAAATACTCCGGGTGCCACTGAATGCCCATCAGCCACTGGCCGCGGGTATTTTCAATGGCCTGAACAAACAGATCGTTGTCGACGGCGGTAACGCGCAGGTTGCACCCCAGGCGCTTAATGGCCTGGCTGTGAATCCGGTTGGCACCGATCACCGGGGAATCCATCATCCGCCGCAGCCGGCTGGGTTCCACCAGGCGAACCGTCTGTAGTGGTAACAACAGCGGGCGATGCCGTGTGTTCACTCGCAGAGGTGTCACGTTCTGGCACAGGGACCCGTTGTGGAAAACGTTGATGAACTGGGCGCCGCGGCAGATACCGAGCACAGGTATGCCAATTTCTTCCGCCTGCTCCAGCAGCGCCTGGTCGGTGGTATCCCGCTTGCGATCATAGCGCGCGGTTACCTGCGGCTCCTGGCCATAGCGCTCCGGATGAACATGGGTGCCGCCGGAGAGCACCAGCCCGTCCAGGAGCGAGACATCCACCCGGGAGCCTGGACGAATGTAGTAGGTCCGGGCCCCGTGCAGTCTCAGGCCGAGGCTGATCAGCCGGTGTGCCAGGCTCTTTCTTGCGGGGCCGCTGATGCCGATGGTCAGCCCCGGTATTTCCGGTTCCCTGCCGGGGTTGTCAGGCGGCCCAGACATAGCCCTTCCTGGCCAGCCAGTTTCCGGTGGTTTCCTGCCAGCTGTGGGTCAGATTATGCAGGTTGAGTTTACCGCTTTCACGGAACAGCGCGCGCATCTCCGACAGATCGTCCGGATTACTGGCTAATTGCTCGAGCACCACCCAGTCATTCCAGACGGATGAGAAATGCCAGTCCGGGTTGTTGATATCGCAATCCGGCAGCCGGTAATGCAGGGTTGGCCGGCTTTTGATTCTCGGGTCCCGGACGTGGTGATCCAGCCGTTCATGATCGAGATGGGCAA
This sequence comes from Halomonas sp., assembly GCA_002707215.1. Lineage (GTDB taxonomy): Bacteria > Pseudomonadota > Gammaproteobacteria > Pseudomonadales > Oleiphilaceae > Marinobacter. Next base: position 21,400 of record PAKW01000068.1, on the reverse strand, counting down.
ACAGGGGCAGGAGGTCCAGGGCCCTGTTCCGGGTTGGATTGAACTCCAGGTAATCCTCCATCAGCTGCGGCAGTTCCGGCTGGTAGTCGTCTGCCATGAGCCTTTCGGTATACCGGCTGTGCCAGGGTTCGATATAGGTCGTGAACTTGCGGCTGACATCCAGCTGGTGCCTGGCCTTGAGCCAGTCGTACAGCAGGGTGAAGGCCTGGAAATAACGCACCAGCGTTGCCGGCCTTAGGTCCGGCAATTCGGGATTGAGCTGGAGGCCGAAGGCGAAGTAGATCGCTTCACGGCTGCCAAGGGCGCCGGCCTCCCGGAGATTATCAACCAGGGATTCGACTGCTTCCAGGCGGGTAAATGGTAACGGTGGGCTGACGATTTCCAGCGGCACGATCCTTTCCGCAGCAGCGTCGATCACATCCATGGCCTGGCCGCCCAATTCGCGGATCGAACGGGGAAGCCGCTCATCGGCCAGGTCAAGATCCTTGATGGGGGCGGAATCCAGTTCAATCGTAAATTCACCCAGCTCTGTCTTCAGCGATGTGACGTACCGTGACCGGAGGACCGGTACTCCTCCCAGAAGCCTTGCCGCAAGAGTGACCAGTTGGTCGTAGCCCAGACCGGACATTTCAATTTCAACGCCAACCCTGCGCTCCTTTCCATCTGCGGTTTTCAGAACGTCGGGCATCCTGCAGGCCTTGGTCCGTGTCATGGTGCTCCCTGGTAGGTAGTGAGTCATGGTCTCACCATATCACACCGGTGCTGATCGTCATCTTTAAGCACTGGCAACAAAATCAGGGTGCTGGCTTTACACTGGATAAAACACTGTATATAGTCGAATGACTGTATATAAAAACAGGCTGGCCGGCGCCCCTCGGGGTTTCCGTTTCAGAACGGACATACCGGCCCTGATCAAGCGGAGTCGCTCAATGAAGCTTACAGCAAGGCAATCCCAGGTACTGGACATCATCCGCCGATACGTTGATGAGACCGGCTATCCGCCCACCCGGGCCGAAATCGCAGCCGAGCTGGGTTTTCGTTCCGCAAATGCCGCCGAAGAGCACCTGCGGGCACTTGCTCGCAAGGGCGCCATAGAAATGGTGCCCGGCGCCAGCCGGGGCATCCGTCTGCCCGAGGCAGAAGAGGATCTGGGGTTGCCGGTGATTGGCCAGGTGGCCGCTGGTAGTCCGATACTGGCGCAGGAGCACGTTGAGGATCACTGCGCTCTTCGGCCGGAGTTCTTTTCACCCCCGGCTGATTACCTGCTTCGGGTTAGAGGCATGAGCATGAAGGACATCGGTATTCTGGACGGCGATCTGCTGGCGGTTCACAGTACCCGGGATGTCCATAACGGCCAGGTGGTGGTTGCCCGGGTGGGTGATGAGGTCACGGTCAAGCGTTTTCGCAAGGAAGGCTCGAAAGTCTACCTGATCGCAGAGAATGACGAGTTCGCGCCCATCGAAGTGGACCTGAAAAAGCAGGAACTGTTCATTGAAGGTCTGGGTGTGGGGGTTATCCGCCGCTCTGATCTTCACTGATCGGGCCGGATAGCCACGGATTTATTGAGAAGCGGGTGACATATGGAACAACTGAGCTTTAACCAGAATCCGGCATACCAACACAACGCTCTGCCCTGTTCAGTGCCGGCAACTGTCGCCCGCGAGCGACGTTCCGGCGTTCGCGCCAAACGCGCCCCGGAGGCCATGGAAGCGCCTGCTACCGGAAATGTGACTGAAATCATCCTGCCGCAGGGGCAGGTGGAAAACTTCCAGTTGCTGCTGCCTATGCTGACCCAACTGAACCAGGAGAACCGCTGGCTGGCGTGGATTGATCCACCTCAGGCACTGGTCAGCAAATGGCAGAAAATGCACGGGATTGTTGCCGGCGAGCTGCTGGTGCTCCGCTCAACCCCGGATTACCCTGCGCAGGAACTGGCTGAGCGCGCCCTGAGCGCAGGTACCTGCCATGCGGTTGTCATGTGGACCCGGAAACTGGGCCGTGCTGCCTACGATTCCCTGCAAAAGGCGTCCGCACAGGGTAACAGCCACGGTGTGGTGTTAAGGCAGCGTTAATCGCTCAGTGCAGGGTGTAGGAGGGTCGGGGGTCCGGGGTGTCCGGTTCGTCGTCTTCCCAGTCGATATCCTGTGCAATGTTGCCGACAGCTTCAATGCCCGCGGCGATCATTGCCTTGGCAACGGACAGGTCGCGGTCTTCCATCATTTCCCGCGCCTCTTCCGAGAACGAGATCTTTACCAGCGGTACGCTGTCATCGTCGATGCGGCGCAGGGCATAGTCGCCATTGGTCAATTGTACGATTTCAAAAAACGATGGTGACATTCAGTAAACCTTTCAGTTGTTGAGATCCGGATAATGGCCAGGCTTCTGCGCTTACCACTCGCTATGCTGTTCTTCCAGATCGTCGGCAAAGTGTTTGAGGGCATTGAGTGTTTTCAGCAGCGCCGGGACAGACCGGTCCGGGCCTGAGTCGGCCGATACCGCAATGATATTTTCCGTACTGACTGTTTTTCGGGTTGCCGGCGGCCGGCCCTGGGCCATTTCCAGCTGATCCAGATGGTTCCACCAGCTTCCGGCGCTGTGCTCAATCTCCCGCAGCCGGTTTACTTCGTTGGACTCCTCTCCGATTGCCTTGGCCAGCTCGCCCAGTGTTGAAGGCACTTCAGACTTTTTCTGGTATAGCCGGGCAATCATTACCAGCAGCAGGCCTCTGGACCTCAAGAGTAACTCCGTGGCCCCCTGTATCGCCGCTTCGCGACGTAACGCCTGTTCTGCTTCGTTGGGTGCGGGCTCATTGTTCGGAGCCGTTGCGCGGTCAAGTTGACCGAGCAATGTCCGGGCAAGGAACAGTTTCTGCGAAACCAGTGAATGCCATTGTGAGGCCATGAAATACCTGCAATCCCAGTAGCTGGGCCTAACCCTGGAAAATTAATCTTCCACCTTACCATTTCTGGCAGAAAATTTCTGCAGCTGTCTTTCGAAAAATGGTGGCGAAAAAGGCAGCAGAGAGGATTTGCAATATTCAGTTGTTACCGTGAGCCGGTATTCTGGACTACCATAGAAACAACATACGACCTCACGGCGGAGCGGTACTGCACCGACGGCCTGGCGGGACCTTGATTTGAAAGGAGAGTTCAATGGCAGACCCTCAGGCTCAACTGGAACACCTTGACCGGCTGATGGCAGATCTTGGTCGCGCGCTGGCGGACAGGGATTGGGACGCCATGGCACAGTTGAATAACAAGGTTCGGCCGGTGGTTGAGCCTCTGATGGCTGCCCTGGAGACTGGAGAGCTCCAGCCGGAGCCGGTGCGGCTCCGGCTGGAGCAGCTGCAGCAGTTTATTGACGCTGCGGATGAATCCGCCCGCATTGCCCGCAAGGAAGCGGAAGCGGGCCTCAAAGGTGTCAACCGGAACCGCAGCGCAGCCAGGGCCTATCGAAATATTTCCTCAAATCCGTCAAAATAGCGTCATAAAATTGACTCAGTCGTTCTTACAGTCTTAAATACCGCACAAATCCCTCAAGAGATTCTGTTGAATGTCTAAAAATAACAAAGTGCTGGTGCTGAGCGAGGATGATTCAAGATTGCGGGACATGGTCACCATTCTTGAGTTTATTGGTGAGGAGCAGGTCCTTGCCGGCGAGGAGGCAAAGGCGCTTTTAAGAAGTGGCGACGAGGAGAGCCTGTCGGATATTTCCACGGCGGTGGTGAACGGCGAAGATGCCGGCGCCGCCGACAACATCACAGCTCTGTGCAAGGCGGTTAAGGGGGTTCCTCTGCTCTTGCTCGGTCATCCGGAGCTCAGAGGTGTGGCCGATGATGACAGCGCCCGTATTATTGCCCGCATAGAATGGCCGCTGAACTACACCAAGTTCGTGGATTCGCTTTACCGTGCGCAGGTCTACCGGGATCAGTTCAGCCGCTCCCGGGAGCGCGGTCAGCAGCGAGGCCTGCAGCTTTTCCGAAGCCTTGTGGGCACCAGTCGCAAGGTTCAGCATGTACGGCAACTGATGGAGCAGGTGGCCGATAAGGATGTGAGTGTCCTGATTACCGGTGAATCTGGTACCGGCAAGGAAGTGGTGGCCCGCAACCTTCATTATCATTCTTCCCGCCGTGACAAACCGTTCGTACCGGTTAACTGTGGCGCCATTCCGGCCGAGTTGCTGGAAAGTGAATTATTCGGCCATGAGAAAGGCGCTTTCACCGGGGCGATTACCGCGCGGGTGGGGCGTTTTGAGCTGGCAGAGGGCGGCACCCTGTTTTTGGATGAAATCGGGGATATGCCGCTCAATATGCAGGTGAAAATTCTGCGGGTTCTGCAGGAGCGCACGTTCGAGCGGGTAGGCAGCAATCGCACTCAGTCGGCGGATGTCCGGGTCATTGCCGCCACCCACAAGCATCTGGAAGACATGATCGAATCCGGCGATTTCCGGGAAGATCTGTATTACCGGCTGAACGTGTTTCCAATCGAAATGCCGTCGTTGCGTGAACGGGTAGAGGACATCCCGCTGTTGATTAACGAGCTGATCTCCCGGATGGAGAAGGAGAAACGCGGATCCCTGCGGATGAATTCGGCAGCGATCATGAGTCTCTGTCGCCATGACTGGCCCGGCAATGTGCGTGAGCTCGCTAACCTGGTCGAGCGCCTGTCGATTATGCACCCCTACGGTGTGATTGGTGTCCAGGAGCTGCCCAAGAAATTCCGCTATGTCGACGATTACGACGAAAACCGGCCGGTGGAGGACACGGGAATGCCCTCCGGTGTTCCCGGGCTGGTGGGGCTGGACGCCCCGGCGTTACTGCCGGTGAACGGAATCGACCTGAAGGACTACCTTTCCAACCTTGAGAGGCAATTGATCCAGCAGGCGCTTGATGAGGCGGGCGGAGTGGTCGCACGGGCCGCTGAGAAGCTCCGGATCCGTCGTACCACTCTGGTGGAGAAAGTGCGCAAGTACGGGCTTCGGGAGGAAGAGTCCGAAGAGTCCTGAAACTTTTTTTGGGGTGACCGCGTTTCCGGGATTGGCGCCAAAGGTTCGTAACCTGAGGCGCCGTTCTCGTTTCTGGCCGACGTAAAATTGGCATCCCCTTTTCAGGTGATTCTCTTTCTATCTGAAATATATAAAAAAAATTAAGTTGGCACAGTGCTGGCTTAATAGCCTGCAAACGAAGCATCCGACCACTAGGGCCCAGGCGGATGGGCTGATCGGGGAGTCAGGTTATGAGTCAGGCACAGTTTGTTATTCAGTCCCAAGCGGGCGCAAAGGCCAACGCGGCGGCGGACGTTAACGACAAGGTTACAGCGTTGTTTCCGCAGCAGGGCCATGAGGCGGTGGATTCCGCTCTGGAACTGTTTAACCGGATGTCACGCCAGATCACCGACTCCTACCGCACTCTGGAGTCCCGGGTTAACCAGTTGTCCGGTGAGCTGACCCAGGAATCGCTGCAGCGCCAGCAGGAGCTGGAGGAAAAGGAGCAGCTTGCAGACCGGCTAGCGACCCTGCTCAATGCGCTGCCCGCTGGTGTGGTTGTGCTCGACAGTCAGGGCGTGGTGACCCAGGCCAATCCCGCTGCCATCGCCTTGCTGGGAGAGCCCCTGGGCGGTGCTCGCTGGGTTGACGTGATCCGGCGCTGCTTTGCGCCGCGCCGGGATGACGGTCACGAGGTGTCGCTGAAGGATGGCCGCCGGGTCAGCATCGAAATCCGGACCATGGAAAACCAGCCCGGGCAACTGATTCTGCTCACCGACCTGACTGAAACCCGCCATTTGCAGGCACAGCTGGCCCACGCCCAGCGACTGTCTGCCATGGGCAGGATGGTGGCCTCGCTTGCTCACCAGATTCGCACGCCATTGTCAGCCGCCATCCTTTACGGTGGCCATCTCGGCCAGGAAGACCTGGATGAAGAGATGCGCCAGCGTTGTGCGTCCCGTTTAATGTCCCGCCTGACTCATCTTGAGCAACAGGTGCGGGATATGCTGATTTTCGCCCGTGGTGAAACCCGGCTGGCCGAGGAGCTCTCTGCCGGCAAACTGGTTTCGGCATTGGCCTCAGCGGTCGAAGGGATAAGGCCGGTTCCCGGTGCGGAGGTGACCCTCCAGCCTGAGGTTTCAGATGAGTGCCGACTGATGTGTAACCGCGACGCTTTGGTTGGCGCCTGCACCAATCTTGTCAATAACAGTCTTGAAGCCGGCGCCAGCCGCGTTGCTGTGCAGGTAGCGGAGGAAGCCGGAGAACTGGTGATCCGGGTTCGGGATAACGGTCCGGGTTTTCGGTCCGCTGAAGCAAACCGGCTGACAGAGGCCTTCTACACCACTAAACCCCATGGCACCGGTCTCGGGCTTGCGGTAGTGCAGGCAGTTATCAAGGCTCATCAGGGGCGGTTTTCTCTTGAATCGCCGGAGCAGGGCGGTGCTGTCGCCACTCTGCACTTACCGCAACTGCATAGCAAATACTGACCGGAGGCAACCATGGCCAAGGCCCAGATTCTGATTGTTGAGGATGACCATGACCTGCGGGAAGCACTGGTCACCACGCTTGAGCTGGCGAAGTTCCGCGTCCGGGAAGCGTCGAGCGCCAGTGAGGCACTGGAGCGGCTGGCGGAGTCCCCGGTCGATATGGTGGTCAGTGACGTCAACATGCCGGGTTTGTCCGGGCATCAGCTGCTGGCTGAGGTGCTGCGTCTGTATCCCGGTTTGCCGATGATGCTGATCACCGCCTATGGCCAGATCAGCGATGCGGTGTCTGCCATGCAGGCGGGCGCCACTGATTATCTGGTCAAACCGTTCGAGCCGCAGTTCCTGGTGGATGCGGTCACCAAGGTTGTAGGCGGCGGACGCCAGAAATCCGGCGATGAGCCGGTGGCGGAAGACCCGATCAGCAAGCGCATGTTCCAGCTCGCCACGAAAGTGGCCGGCAGTGATTCCACGGTGATGATCTCCGGCGAAAGCGGAACCGGTAAGGAAGTGCTTGCCCGCTTTATCCACCAACAGTCCCCCAGGGCCGACCAGTCATTTGTGGCCATCAATTGCGCGGCAATTCCCGAGAATATGCTGGAAGCGATTCTGTTTGGCCACGAGAAGGGCGCCTTTACCGGAGCGGTGGCTTCTTCACCGGGCAAGTTTGAGCAGGCCAACGGCGGCACACTTCTTCTGGATGAAATCTCGGAAATGGATCTGGGGCTTCAGTCCAAACTGCTGCGCGTGTTGCAGGAGCGGGAAGTGGAGCGTGTGGGCGGTCGCAAGACCATCAGCCTGGATGTGCGGGTGGTGGCTACAACCAACCGGGATCTGGCAGATTGTGTTCGCGAAGGCAGGTTTCGGGAAGACCTTTACTACCGGCTGACGGTCTTCCCCATGCATTGGCAGCCCCTGCGGGAGCGGCCATTGGACATCATGCCACTGGCCGCGTCGCTACTGAAAAAGCATTGCCGGAAGATGAAGCTTGCCGGGATCACCTTTGCACCGGATGCAAGGAACGCTCTGGTGAATCATCGGTGGCCCGGGAATGTCCGGGAGCTGGATAATGCCATTCAGCGTGCCCTGGTGTTGCATCAGGGCAACGTGATTCACGCCGGTGATCTGTGTCTGGAGCTTGGTATTACCGGCCGGCCGGATATGCACAGCGCAGCACCGGTTGACACCTCCCAATCCCGGCCGGGGGAGGAGGCTGCCAGTCATTGCGTGGCTGCAGCAGCGCAGCCGCGGCATGATGAAGCCTCTGAGGCAGCGGGGTCTCTGGGCGATGATCTGCGACAGCAGGAATTCCGTATTATCATCCAGACTCTCCGGAAAGAGCATGGGCGACGCAACCGGGCCGCGGAGCAACTGGGGATCAGCCCCAGAACACTCCGGTACAAACTGGCCCAGATGCGTGATGCCGGGATTGATCTGGATGCCGAGATGGCCATGGCCTGACCCACTGCAAAACTAACCCCTTCACTGGCACCCCCTTGGGTGCCGTTTTTTTATCCTTTGTGCCATGGGTCCAGGTAACGCGCGGTGTCGTCAAAAGTCCGTCATTGATCCCCCTGTCACCCAGGGAATATATCGTAACTGTATGACGTAAAATAATAAATTTCAGTTGGCGTGCGTATTGCTTAAATCAGAGCAACAGAGTCCCGAGAGCAATTCCGTCCGTGGCAGGACGGAGCCAGGAGAGAGTGATGGTTCAGCGCGCCGACATCAACAGCGTTTTGTCCGATATCCGGTCCCTGCGTTCGCAAATGATGCAGAACCAGCGAGTCGAGCAGGATCAATCGGTTCGCGGCCGCGTCGACGGCCCCCGCCAGGTTCAGGAAACCCAGGAAACTCCCAGCTTCAGCGATATGCTGGGCAAGGCAGTGAACAACGTGAATGAACTCCAGCAAACCGCGGGTAGTCTTCGCACTGCTTACGATATGGGTGACCCGAATGTGGACATAACCCGTGTTATGATTGCCGCCCAGAAATCCTCTGTCTCCTTCGAAGCACTGACCCAGGTACGCAATCGGGTGGTCCGGGCCTACGAAGACATTATGAACATGCCGATCTGATAACGGAGCAGAGTCATGGCCAGCGTACCCGCAGAAACCAATGCCTCCAATGTTCCGGCAGCCCGGGACGGCGATGCGCCGGAGAGCCGGAGTGATCTGCTCCTCGGGTTCAACCGGCTGAACCTGCTGCGCCAGATTGGCCTGATGGTTGGTCTTGCTGCCAGCGTGGCACTGGGGCTGGCCGTGGTGCTCTGGGCTCAGGAGCCAAATTACCAGCCCGTGGTGGGGGATCTGTCCTCCTACAACCCGCAGGACGTTACCTCTATCCTTGAAAGCAATGGCATCGAATACAAAATGGACCCGCGGACCGGCGCTTTGCTGGTACCGTCGGACCAGGTCTACAACGCGCGGCTGAAGCTGGCGGCCGAGGGTGTGACCGACCGAAAAACCATGGGCTACGAGTTGCTTGATCAGGAGCGTGGCCTGGGCACCTCCCAGTTCATGGAAACCATCAGCTACCGCAGGGGTCTCGAGGGTGAGCTGGCGCGCACCATTGCCAGCATGCGAGGTGTGCGCAATGCCCGGGTTCACCTGGCCATCCCCGAGCGTTCGGTTTTCGTCCGTGATGCACGAGAACCCTCTGCCTCGGTGTTTCTCGAAGTGGTCGCCGGTCGCCGGCCGGAGCAGGAGCAGATCAGCGCGATCATGAATCTGGTTGCTGGCAGCATTCCTATGATGAGCAAGGAACACGTGACTGTCGTGGATCAGAACGGCAACCTGCTCACCGGCAAGAAAAGCCACCAGACTGATGCTGACAAGATGGCAGAACAGTATGACTACACCTCCAGGGTTGAAGAACGGCTGACGCGCAGTGTCGCCTCGCTGATCTCACCGATTGTCGGCGATGGCCGGTATCGGGCAGAGGTTTCCGCGGATCTTGATTTCTCTTCTGTAGAGCAGGCTGAAGAACTTTTCAATCCGGAGCAGCAAGCCGTACGGAGTGAACGGGAGCTTACCGAGCAGCGCGCAGCCGGGGCCTCGGGCGGGGTTCCGGGTGCGCTGGCCAACCAGCCTCCGGCAGATGTGACGGTGCCAGAGCAGGTGGTCGCTGGAAATGGCGAAGGCGCTGCGCCCCCACCGGTGAATGTTCGCCGCGAGTCGACCCGGAATTATGAAATGGACCGCACGGTCAGCTATATGCGCCAGGAGCTCGGCCGGATTAAACGAATTACCGTAGCGCTGGCCGTGGACGACATGAGAGTAGTCGATCCCCAGACCGGTGAGGTCAGCTATGAGCCCTGGCCTGAGCAGGAGTTGCAGCGCCTGAGCATGCTGGTGCGGGATGCGGTTGGCTATTCAGCGGCAAGGGGCGACAGTGTTACCGTAATGAATACCGCATTCGCGCCGGAAGAGGCCGTAGAATTCGTCGAAGCCCCGGGATTCTGGGAGCAGCCCTGGTTCTGGGATCTGATGAAACAGGTGCTGGCCGGGCTGGTTATTCTGGTTCTGGTGCTCGGCCTGCTGCGCCCGACCCTCAAGAGCCTGTCTGGCGGTGGCCAGCGGGGGCGGGGCATGGAGTCCGGTGACGGCGGCTATGGTGGCCTGGACCGGATTGAAGGTGGCGATGAGCTGCGCCGGGCCATGTCCTCACAGGATGACCTGCTTTTGCCGGGCGCAACCGACAGTTATGATAGGCAACTGAATGCACTTAAGGGCCTGATCGCGGAAGACCCGGCAAGGGTCGCGCAGGTAATGCGCCAGTGGGTGAACGTCGATGACTGAGCAAGCCAATCAGCAGGGTGCGAGCGCACCGCAGAAACCCCAGCGGAAGATTCCTAGGGTTGAGCAGGCGGCCATTTTGCTGATGTCCCTGGGCGAGACCGATGCCGCTGAGGTTCTGAAGCATATGGGTCCCAAAGAGGTGCAGCGTGTCGGCGTTGCCATGGCCCAGATGAAAGACGTCAGCAAGGACGACGTGACCTTTGTACTGAATCAGTTTGTCGATGCGGTGGGCGGCCAGACCGGTCTGGGCGTGGGCAATGACGATTACATCCGGGCGATGCTGACCCAGGCTCTGGGTGACGATAAGGCCGCCAGCCTGATTGACCGCATCCTGATCGGCGGCAACACCACCGGGCTGGATACCCTCAAATGGATGGAGCCGCGGGCCGTGGGTGACATCATTCGTTACGAGCACCCCCAGATCCAGGCCATTGTTATCTCCTATCTGGATCCCGATCAGGCAGCGGAAATTCTTGGTACCCTTGATGAAAAAGTCCGCCTTGACGTAATGATGCGAGTGGCGTCGCTGGAGAGCATCCAGCCCCAGGCGTTGCAGGAACTGAACGATATTCTGGAGAAGCAGTTCTCCGGTGGCGCGGCCTCGCAGACCAGCCGGATCGGTGGCGTCAAACGGGCGGCGGATATCATGAACTTCATGGACCGGAGCATCGAAGGCAACCTGATGGACTCCATCAAGGACATGGATCCGGACCTTGCCAGCACCATCGAAGATCTTATGTTCGTGTTCGACAACCTCAAGGAGGTCGATGATCGCGGTATCCAGGCGCTGCTGCGGGAAGTGTCTTCGGAGGTTCTGGTGGTGGCGCTCAAGGGTGCCGACGACCAGGTGCAGGAAAAGATCTTCAAGAACATGTCCAAGCGTGCTGCGGAGCTGCTTCAGGATGATCTGGAGGCCAAGGGGCCGGTCAAGGTCAGCGACGTTGAATCCGCGCAGAAAGACATCATTACCATCGCACGCCGCATGGCGGAGGCCGGTGAAATCTCCCTCGGTGGCGCTGGCGAAGAAATGATGTGATGAAAGATTCCGCCCGTGACCTCAACCGGATTCCGAAAGAGCAGCTGACAGCCTATGAGCGCTGGGAGCTGCCCTTGCTGGATGCAGGTGGCAACGAAGTGGCCAGGGAAGAGGAGAGGGACGTCAAACCCCTGACGGCGGCCGACATTGACGAGATCCGCCAGGCCGCGCGGGAAGATGGCTATAACGAAGGCCGGGAGCAGGGCTATCAGGCCGGGCTCACGGAAGGACGCAAAGAGGGTCGCCAGGAAGGCACGGAAACCGGGCTGGCAGAAGGTCGGGAGCAGGGCAGGCGCCAGGGCTACGACGATACCCGTAAGGAAATTGATACCAAACTCGACCGGCTTGAGCACCTGCTGGGCGAGCTGTTGCTGCCCATCCGGCGCCACGAAGACGAGCTGGAAACCGTTCTGGTTAATCTCACCACGGTGCTGGCGCGGGCGGTAGTCTACCGGGAGCTTACCATCGATTCCTCCCAGATTCGGCATGTGGTTCGCCGGGCACTGGATGCCCTTCCTTCCACGGCAGAAAACATCCGCATCCATATTCATCCGGAAGATTGCGAAATGGTCCGGGAAGTTACTGCACGCCTCGAAACATCCGCCTCGGTGATTGAAGATGACAACATCCTGCCCGGTGGCTGCAGGGTGGAGACTCGCCATAGCCTGGTTGATTTCACCGTGGAGAAGCGATTCCAGCGAGCCGTTCAGAGCATGCTGGACCAACAGATGAGCGAGAGCGAAAGCGGAGAAACCGAAGAACTGGATTCGCTGATGGAGGATCTGACCGGTTTCCATCGCGATGTCCTGGATTCGCGGGAGCCGGAGGACTCCGGGGAAGGCCCGAAGCCGGCGCAGAATGAAGATGAAGACGATGACCTCGAACCTCGCTGACCGCCTGAGCCGCTTCAAGGGCTTTCTGGGCAATGAGCCCGAACCCGAGTTATCCGGGCGGCTGACCCGGATGGTCGGCCTGACCCTCGAATGCGTTGGTTGTCCCATGGTGGTGGGTGACCGATGTGTGATTTTTGGCCAGGGTACCGGCAATGTTGAAGCCGAAGTTGTGGGGTTTGAGGACGACCGGGTTTACCTGATGCCCCTGACCGCGATTGAGGGCCTCAGGCCGGGAGCAAGGGTGGTGCCCCTGTCGGCGGCAAGCCGCGTACCGGTGGGCCCGCAACTGCTGGGCCGGGTGGTCGATGGCAGCGGTGAGCCCCTTGACGGAAAGGGGCCCTTACAGGCGGAAGCGCGGGTACCCCTGGCTGGCGATATTATCAACCCCCTGAACCGTGCGCCGGTGCGCCAGTCCATGGATGTCGGTATTCGCGCCGTCAATGCCTTGCTGACCGTTGGCCAGGGGCAGCGTTTGGGCCTGTTTGCCGGCAGTGGCGTGGGCAAGAGTATGCTGCTGGGCATGATGACCCGGTTTACCGATGCCGACATCACGGTGGTCGGCCTGATTGGCGAGCGGGGTCGTGAGGTCAAGGAGTTCATGGAGGACATCCTTGGCGAGGAAGGGCTTTTGCGCTCGGTGGTGGTGGCCTCGCCGGCGGACGATTCGCCGCTGATGCGCCTGCGCGCGGCCATGCTGACCACGCGGATTGCCGAGTATTACCGGGATCAGGGCAAACGAGTGCTTCTTTTGATGGATTCCCTGACCCGGTACGCCCAGGCGCAGCGGGAAATCGCGCTGGCCGTTGGTGAGCCCCCTGCGACCAAGGGTTACCCGCCATCCGTGTTTGCCAAATTACCGCAGCTCGTGGAACGAACCGGTAATGGCCGCCCCGGTGGTGGGTCCATCACCGCGTTCTATACCGTACTGACCGAAGGCGACGACCAGCAGGACCCGATCGCCGATGCCGCCCGTGCAATTCTCGATGGCCATATTGTGCTGTCCCGCCGGCTGGCGGAAGAGGGCCATTACCCGGCAATCGATGTGGAAGCCTCGATCAGCCGGGTGATGCCCCAGGTCACAGACACCGAGCATTTTGCCCGGGCCCAGCGCTTCAAACAGGTGTATTCCCGCTATCAGCAGGCCAGGGACCTTATATCCGTTGGTGCCTACGTCAAAGGTTCCGATCCGGAAACCGATTTTGCCATTACCCACATCGGCAATATGCGACAGTTTCTGCAGCAGGGGCTGAACGAGAGCGCACCGCTGAAAGACAGTATCGAACAGTTGCTGGCGGTTGTGCCGGAGCGCCGGTCACCTGAGCGGCGCAAATCTGCCGTACCGAATCCCGCCAGCGGTGCAGGTGACGGCTGATGCTGAGGTCACAGCGGCTGGCAGTGGTTCTTTCCCTCGAGGCGCGCAAAGAGCAGGAGGCGCTGGAGCGGATGGGTGAAGCCCGCAAGCTGGTTGACCAGCAGCGCGAACGGGTGGAAAACCTGAACCGCTACCAGCAGGAGTATCGCCAGCAGATCAGGAACAGCCAGCAAGGGGTGGTGCAGGTGGCTCGCCTGCAGGCCTGGCAGGCCTTCATTGCGCAACTTGACCAGGTGATCCGGCAGCAGCAGGTGCAGTTGGATCAAGCGGAGAAAGTGTTTGAAGTGCGCAGGCAGGAATGGCGGCAAGCCTGGGAACGGCGCCGGGGCATGGAAAAATACATCGACACCTGCCGACAACAGGAACGCGCAGAACAGGACCTTCGTGACCAGAAGCTCTCGGATGAGGCGGCAGGCCGGGCCTTTAGCCGGCGGCAGCGCTGAATTTTGTCCTGCATCAAGCAAATGCGGATGCAATTTCAGGTTACTCAGCTATCCTTAATCGAGGAAGATCCGGTGGGTAGGGCCGGTTAAATGCTGCTCTTGACGCCTTTGGAGGTTTTGGAATGTCGATTCAGACGCGCCGCGATCAAAGCGGCCGGACCCTTGTTATCAGAATTGAGGGGCGCTTTGACTTCAGTACCCACCAGGCGTTCCGGAATGCCTACGAGCACGGCGACCCAGACATCCGGAGTTATGTCGTAGACCTGTCGGATACAACCTACCTGGATAGCTCGGCGCTGGGTATGCTGTTGTTGCTCAGGGATTACGCCGGCGGCGACAGCGCCCGCATTGTAATTGAGAACTGCAATAACGACGTCCGGCGAATCCTCTCCATCTCCAATTTCGAGCAACTGTTCAATATTCGCTGATGCGTGCGAACCGCCGGAGCTCTCATGGATGATGCCGTTGCAGAACACCGCCCACTCAGAATCCTGATCGCCGATGATTCGGACAGTGATCGCCTCATCCTTAAAACCCTTCTGAAGCGCCTGGGCCACGAAGTCCTGGATGCCTCGAATGGCCTCGATGCCGTGTCCCTGTTCCGGCAGGATGCGCCGGATCTCGTGCTACTGGATGCCTTGATGCCGGTGATGGATGGTATGGAGGCTGCCCGGCAGATCAAATCCCTGGCTGGCGAACGGCTGGTTCCGCTGATCTTCCTGACGTCCCTGTCGGAGGCCGGGGCGCTGGCCCGGTGCCTGGAGGCCGGCGGCGATGACTTTCTGGAAAAACCCTACAACCGGACCATTATCGAAGCGAAGATCAACGCATTCAACCGGATGCGGCTGATGCACCAGGCCCTGTCTGACCAGCGGGACCTGATCCGGGAGCGAAACCGGCAATTGACCGAAGAGCAGGAAATTGCCAAGCGGGTATTCGACAACGTTGCCCACTCCGGTTGCCTGGACGCGAGCAACATTCGCTACCATGCGTCGCCGCACTCCATTTTTAATGGCGACGTGTTGTTTGCGTCTCCGAGACCGGCCGGCGGCATGCTCATTTTCATGGGAGACTTTACCGGCCATGGCTTGCCGGCCGCCATTGGCGCCATGCCGGTTGCGGAAATCTTTTACGGCATGGCCAGCAAAGGCTTCAACGGCCAGGATGTGTTGCGGGAGATCAACCAGAAACTCAGGCGCATTCTTCCCACCGGTATGTTCTGTTGCGGTGCCATGATAGAGGCGGATTTCAAGCGCAATCAGATTCAGGTCTGGAACGGCGGTTTGCCGGACGGCTGGCTGATTCGCTCTTCGGGTGACCGGCTGGCGCTGCCATCCCAGCACCTGCCCCTCGGTATCCTCGTGTCGGACCGGTTCAATGCGGAATTCCAGAGATTTGGTGCCGGCCCCGGCGACTGCCTGATGATGATGACCGACGGGTTTCTGGAAGCCGCGGACAGCAGCGGAAATGTGTTTGGCGAGCAGGGTGTGGCGGATGCTCTGGCACATCCCGGCAACTGTGAGCACCCGTTTGATGCCATGATGTCGGCGGTTTACCGGTTTACCGGGGGGGTCAAAGATGGCGACGATCTGACGCTCTGTTGCCTGGAAATGAGCAACCAGGCAGGCTTTTCCGCTTTGCCGGACCGGGCGGTGCCTTCCTCGCTTGCCGGTCCTGCGGAGTGGCGTTGCAGTTATGAAATCCGGGAGCAGACCCTTGGGGAGTTCAATCCGCTGCCGCTGCTTCTGCATATCTGCATGGAGGTCCCGGGCCTTCGCCGGCGAAGCGGGGAGATCTATACGCTGCTGGCGGAGCTCTACAACAACGCCCTCGAACATGGGGTGCTGGAGTTGCCGTCGGAGTGGAAGCGTTCCCCGGAAGGGTTTGGCCGCTACTATCTCGAGCGTAAGCGGCGTCTGGGCAATGTCGAGGGCCATTATATTCGTTTCACCCTTCATCATTCCCTGAAACCGGGTGGCGGCCGGCTGCGTGTGGAATGTGAGGACAGCGGACAGGGATTTGATGTCCAATGCCATCCGGGTGCCACATCCGGCGCTCACCCCGAGGGGCGTAAGCGATATGCCGGGCGGGGTCTGCTGCTGTTGAAGCGCCTTTCTGAGTCCGTCAGCTTTCATGAGCGGGGTAATCATGTTGAAATTGTCTATGATTGGCACGTCAGTGGCGCCGCAGCAAACCCGGGCGATGTGGCCCGTTAGTTAAATGTCATCAAACGTACCAGGGGGTTGGTCATGAGTGATAAGCCACACCTTGACGAGGAAGCGCTGGCTGAGCTTCAGGATGTCATGGAAGACGAATTTGACGTCTTGATACAGACCTATCTTGCGGATTCCCGGGACAGGATCCGGAGTTTGCGGGAGGCGCTGAAGGCCAATGACAGCGATGCCTTCATCAAGACGGCCCATAGTTTCAAGGGCAGTTGTGTCAATATCGGTGCTCCCCGGCTCGGCGAACTGAGCCTGAATGCTGAAATGGCCGGAAAAGAGTCTCGTCTGGAAGAGGCTCAGGCATTGCTGGATGCCATTGATGAGGAATTTCGTCAGGTAACCCAAAGGCTGGAGAGTCTGCTGGTAGGTTAATCGGCGTCCGCTTTATCAACCCCGGCTTTTTACAACCTGGCTTTATAAAACAAGAGTGCCCTGGCACCGCATTTGCTTAGCCTTTTGCAATAGTGGAACAATCGCCCGCGCATCGGCCAGAGTCCGGCAAGGTGAGGGCGCCAACGAGACAAAAGCGGCAAGAGGTTGCCATGGCCCAAATGGTTCTTCCCCAAACTCCCGCGCCCGGGATTCAGAAGGAGTCCGGTCCTTCCAGATCCGCCAACCCTGGCGATACGGCTGAAAGAAAACGCGATTTTGAGTCGGTGTCACAGGCGGAGCAAAAACGTCTGAATCGCCAGAAGGCGGAGCCAAACGACAAGGCAGATTCCACCGATGTGCAACAGACTGCCCAATCTGACGCCGGCCAGCGTGAGGCTTCCGGCGCCAAAGACACTGTCGTGAAAGGTGATGAAGAAGCCGTCGGGTCCTCTGAGGCGGCGAGCTCAACCTCTGCTGAGGCTGAAGTCGACGAGGATGGAACAAACCTGGAGGCTCCCGCGCTGCCGCTTACCTTTGCCGAATTGCAGGCCTGGCTGAGCCCACAATCCGGTCGTTCGGGCGAGGCCGGTCCGTATACAGCCGCACCCCAAACCGGGTCCGGGGCGTCGGCCGGAGTGGCGGGCCAACTGACACCGGGCAATGGACCGTTCAACGGGCTCCTGTCGAACGTTCCCGGTCAGAAAGGCAAGATTCCTGCCGGTGCTGCATCGGATGCAACGATGACAGAAGCCATGAAAGCTGCGGCGCTCACGGACCCTGGCCGGAGCGCGGATCCGGGTACCGCACTTACCTCCGGTCGTTTCCAGTCGGCCCTTGACCTGGTGTCGCAGCAAGGGGCAAGCGGCACCAGTGCCGCTGCGAAGCTGGCTGCCGAGACGGCAGGCCCGCTGAGGAGTTACGCCACCTCCATTGATGTACCGGTTGGCAGCGCTGAATGGGGTGACAAACTGGTCGGCAAACTCAGTTGGCTGACTGCCCGGAACATGTCGGTGGCGGAAATTTACCTGACTCCGCCCGACATGGGGCCGATGGAGGTCAAGGTCCGGGTTCAGAATGAGCAGGCGAACATCACCGTTCTTTCTGCCAACCCTGTGGTGCGTGACCAGTTGGAACTGCATTCCCACCGGTTGCGGGACATGCTGGGAGAGCAGGGCCTGTCTCTGGCCGGATTCGATGTTTCTGACTCGCCCCGGCAGCAGACCGGTGACCAGGGAACCGGCGACAGCCATGCCTCCGGTACGGCCATGGCGTCGCCACGTACCGATACCGAACAGGATGACGACAGCCTGAACTCGGTTAACCTTGACCTGAGCTGGAAAGGCGAAGTGGACATCTTTGCCTGACGGCTCCCGACATTCCCTTCCAATCTCTTTTGCCCATCCTTCCCGGCAACGCTAAACTGCTGTCCTGAACGGGAAGGTTAGGGTTTCTGGCCCATCCTTTGCATCCAATCTGAAAAAGTCACGGAAAAACCCTCCCTCTGACGAATTTCTGGCAAAGCGAACACTATGGCTGACAATAACGCATCTGAAACGGCTCCCGCCAAAAAAGGCAAACTGAAGCTGATCATCATGCTGGTGGTTGGCATTATTCTGGCGATTGCGCTGTCTGTCGTGGGCACCCTGTGGTTTCTCGGTGCTGGTTTGCCAGGCATGGGCGAAGACGATGGGGAGGCGGGCGAAACTGCGGAAGAAAGCTTTGTTCCCAGCACCTACCTGCTGATTGACAAGGCTCTGGTTACGACGGTGCAAGCCCAGGGGCGCCAGCGTTATGCCCAGGTCTACCTGGCGCTGGAAGCGACTGATGCGCAGGCTCTGGCAGCGGCGCAGCTGCACTTGCCACTGATTCGCAGCCAGTTGGTCATGGTTCTTGGTAACAGTGATTTCAATGAGTTGCAGACACCCGATGGGCGCCGGGGCCTGGCCGAGCGAATGCTGGCGACCGTGAACCAGGTGCTGGAACAGGAGGGTGAGCCCGCCGTCAAACGGGTGTTGTTCAGGAATTTTGTGGTGCAATAGGGCATGGGCGAAGCCTATCAGGGGCAGGGTTAAGTATGCAGGACTTGTTGTCACAGGATGAAATCGATGCCCTCCTCCATGGGGTGGATGACGGTGACATTGACACCTACGAAGAAGCCGACGATTCCGGCATAAAGCCCTACGATCTCTCCAGTCAGGACCGCATCGTCCGTGGTCGCATGCCGACCCTGGAAATGATCAATGAGCGGTTTGCCCGCTATACCCGAATCAGTCTGTTCAACCTCATGCGCCGCAACGCCGACGTTTCCACCGGCGGCGTCAAGATCATGAAATTTGGTGAGTACATTCACACGCTGTATGTGCCCACCAGCCTTAACCTGTGCAAGGTGCGCCCGTTGCGGGGCACCTCCCTGTTCGTGCTGGACGCCAAGCTGGTGTTCAAGCTGGTGGACAATTTTTTCGGCGGGGAAGGGCGCCATGCCAAGATCGAAGGCCGGGAATTCACCCCAACCGAGACCCGCATCGTCCAGATGGTTCTGAATCAGGTATTTGAGGATATGAAAGAAGCCTGGCATGCGGTGCTCAAGGTCGATTTCGAGTACCTCAGTTCGGAAGTAAATCCGGCTATGGCCAACATCGTCAGCCCCAGCGAAGTGGTGGTGGTCAGCACCTTCCATATCGAACTGGACGGTGGCGGCGGAGAGCTCCACTTCGCCTTGCCCTATTCCATGATAGAACCTATCCGCGACGTGCTGGACGCTGGGGTACAGAGTGATATCGATGATGTGGATGAGCGGTGGGTCAACGCGCTCCAGGAAGACATCAAGGAGGTGAACGTGCCGATCAACACCACGGTCTGTCGCCGGCGGATTTCCTTGAGGGACATCGCAAGAATGAAGGCTGGAGACATCATCCCCGTGGAGATGCCGGAGCACCTGACCGTTACCGCTAACGGCATTCCCATCTACAAAGCCACGATGGGGACCCGTGACGGCAAACTGGCGCTGAGAATTCACGAGCGGGCAACGCTGCCCAAAGTCAAGAAACAACTGAAGGTGGGACGCAATGGCTGACGACGACAAGAACGATGAGCAGGAACTCAGCGAAGATGAAAAGCTGGCTGCCGAGTGGGAAGCAGCCATGGAAGAATCCGGCGATGAAGGCGGCCGTGAGGACGAGTGGTCGGCTGCCATGGCCGAGGCCGGTGAATCCGGGGCAGCCGGCAATGGCGTTCAGACGGCCCCCATGGAGGAATTCGACACGGGAACCGAGCCCGCCCGGGGCAATGGCCTGTCACCGGATATCGACGTTATCCTGGATATTCCGGTCACCATATCAATGGAAGTAGGCAACACTCAGATTCCGATACGCAACCTGCTCCAGCTGAACCAGGGCTCGGTGATCGAACTGGACCGGCTGGCGGGTGAACCACTGGATGTTCTGGTGAACGGTACCCTGATCGCTCACGGCGAGGTTGTGATGGTGAACGAAAAGTTCGGCATTCGTCTGACCGATGTGATCAGCCCGGGCGAACGAATCAAGCGGTTGCAGAAGTAATATGTGGTCAAGGCTCCCGGGCATTTCATTATTGGTGCTGGTGGCTCCGGCCCTGGCCCAGGAAACGGCCAGCACTGAAACTCCGACTTCTCCGATCAGGTCGCCGGATACCCTTGGCACCATCGTCAGCCTTGGTCTGGGCCTTGTCGCCGTAATTGCGGTGATCTATGGCTGTGCCTGGATCATCCGCCGCATGAACGGCATGACCGGCATGAACAACAACGCCATCAAGGTGGTTTCGGTCATGGCCATCGGAACACGGGAGCGCATCGCCCTGATTGAGGTGGGTGGCCAGCAGATCCTGTTAGGGGTTACGCCCTCGGCGATAAGAACCCTGCACGTGTTTGACGAGCCCGTCGTCGATGCCGGCAATGCCAGTTCCGGTGAGTTTGCCCGCCGTCTGCACACCATGATGGGCAAATCCTGGACCGCCCCGACGAGGAACGACTAGGCCCATGCGCGCCGCGACTCTCAAGCAACTGATCCCGACCCTGATTGTGCTCGCCGGCCTGGCCTGGGCGCCACTGGCACTGGCTCAGGAATCTACCGGTATTCCAGGCATTCCCGCGTTCACGGTCACGCCGGGGGAAGGCGAGGGAGTGCAGGAATATTCGGTGACCCTGCAGATACTGGCGCTGATGACCGCGCTCACCTTCCTGCCGGCGATGCTCATGATGATGACCTCATTTACCCGTATCATCGTGGTGTTTGCGATCCTTCGCCAGGCCATCGGCCTGCAGTCCACACCGTCAAACCAGATTTTGCTGGGGCTGGCGCTGTTTCTCAGTATCTTCATCATGAAACCGGTACTGGAAGAGGCCAACCGGGTGGGTTTGCAGCCCTATCTGCAGGAAGAAGTCACGTCTCTTGAGGCAGTTGAGCAGGCCAGCCAGCCCTTCAAAAAATTCATGCTGGAACAGACCCGGGAAAGCGATCTGGCCCTGTTCATGCGAATTTCCGACGTGCAGTACGACACCCCACAGGACGTTTCCTTCTGGGTCCTGATGCCGGCGTTTGTCACCAGTGAGCTCAAGACCGCCTTCCAGATCGGATTTATCCTGTTCATCCCGTTCCTGATTATCGACATGGTAGTGGCCAGTGTCCTCATGGCGATGGGTATGCTGATGTTGTCGCCCATCATCATCTCCCTGCCTTTCAAGATCATGCTGTTTGTGCTGGTGGACGGCTGGGCCCTGGTCATGGGCACCCTGGCTGCCAGTTACGGAATATAGGGG
>PAKW01000067.1 GCA_002707215.1 Halomonas sp. | reverse complement strand
TGGCGTTAACAATAAATTGCAGTCTGGCAATCGCATCCTCGGGGTAACGGCGATAATTGGATTGAGTTCCCGCAGGCTCGGGCATGAGATTTTTCCGCTCGTAAAAGCGAATCGCATGACTGGCCACACCGCTTTGGGCAGAGAGTTCGCCGATATTGAACGTTTGCATTCACTCACCTCAGACTGAATCACCAATAATTGGTTCGCAACTATAACCTTGAAGTGAACTTTAAGGTCAAGCGTTTTATCAGGAACGCCGGAATTAATTTCCCTCGCCACTTCGGATACTGTGATCGTAGTGTCATTGAAATAAAAAACTGCTAGGATTTGGTGAACTCAAAGATGGGCTGTGTGTCACAGCCTCAAGCCTTCACAACTTGGTGCCTGGAATCAGGATGACCGCAACGACCCGCCAATTCATTTCCGCGCTGCTATCGCTGCTTCTGGTGATAAGCGGGCCGGCGTTGGCCATGTCCAAAATAACGGACAGCCAGGCGGGTATTGGGATGACAGATTGTGGTTCCACGATGATGGCCCAGGCGGAAAGCGCCAGTTCCTCATCAGACGGGGAAACTGAAACTAGTTGTGTCTCGGCCTCTGATAAGGTCTGCCTGAGCGCCAGTGGGCTGAGCAAATGCGGGGTCAGCTTCGTTCTCTTACCGGGAAACTCCCTGGATTTAACCGATATTGGCTCCCAGCCGGTATTGACCGCCCGCGCGGCCCTCTACCAGGACCCGTTCCTGGCGTCTATTACGCCCCCTCCACAGAACATTGCTCCTGAGTTGTAACCCGGATTTTTGCCCATTGCGGCAAAGTCATTGACGTTATTTCTTACAACGATCTTGCAAAAAGCTCCGTGCTTTCATTCATCACGGATCTTTAACTGGAGTGAATCAAATGCGCAATTCAAAAATCAAGCTCGCTATCACAACGATTTTTCTGGCCGGCACCATTGGCACCTTCTCTGTATTTGCCCATGAGGGTGAAGGCAAAGGCATGATGTCCTCGCAAGGCATGCAGGGAATGGGCGGCATGATGGAGATGATGTCTGACATGTCTCCGGAAGATCGTAAAGCCATGACCGATGCCTGCATGAAAATGATGCAGAGCCACGACAGTAGCCACATGGACGGCGGCAAGAAGGGTAAAGACGCCGAAGCCAGCTAAGGGTTCGGGGCGTTGCCCGAACCGACAGCCGTTGCCCGGGGAAGCCAAGGCGACCCCGGGCAACGCGCTGCCCATGACCCAATCAAATCGAGGATTTACCATGAAGACCAAAAAACTTGCTCTGTATACAGGTGTGGCCGCCATCGTTCTCGCCGCCGGTGCCGCCACGCTGACGATGCAAGTCAATGAACCCACCGAGTCATCGACCTCTATGGCCGCCGCTGGCACATCTGGTCCGGCCATCACAGTCTATAAGAGCCCCAGTTGCAGTTGCTGCCAGTCCTGGGTTGAACACCTGGACGCCAACGGCTTTGAAACCACCATTGTAGAAACCAACAACATTAACGAAATCAAACAGCAATATGGCGTGCCGCGTGAAATGGCCTCCTGCCACACCGCGTTGATTGGTGACCTGGTGATTGAGGGGCATGTGCCGGCAGATGACATAGTCGCTTACCTGGAAAATCCCCAGTTCAATACAGCAGGGCTTTCAGTGCCCGGCATGGTCCAGGGCAGCCCCGGTATGGAAACCGGCAAGAATGAGGATTACCAGGTCATCGCCTTCAGTGCCAACGGCCAGCAAAGTGTGTTCCGAGAACACAAAGATTATTGAGGCTGGTCCCATGAGATCAATTGTCCATTCTACGACCAGGGCGGCCTGGGGGTTTTGCGTGCTCACGGCGGCAATACTTATGCCAGCGCTGGTTCAGGCCCAATCCGCAGACGACGCCCAACCAGTGAAGGCTCTGACAACCAACTCGTCAGGCGCCCTCCTGGTGCTGCGCAACAGTGGCCTGTTTGTCATTGAAGGCGGAACTACAACCAAGGTCGGGTTACCGGCAACCGACCAGGAGGCTCAACCGAGCTCCCTGGCCAGAGGAGCGGACGGAAGCGTCTACCTGGCCGGTCCGGGCCTGGGCGTGTGGCGTTACGACAGTGCCGGTGATAGCTGGCAGTCCCTCAACGATACCTTGCCTGGCCTCGGTGTCACTGCCATGGCCGCTCACGCCACACAGCCCGAAACGCTCTACGCATACCTTGGGAAGGATGGCATGTTCCGGTCCAGGGACAGTGGCGCCGAGTGGGTGAAAGTGGACAGTGGTCCCCGGGAACCGGTGCAGGCATTCCTGCACTCGGACATGCCGGGCAGCATGGAAAGTGGCTGGCTGTTTGCCGGTACAATCCGCGGTGTCTCACGATCCATGGACTGTTTTTGCTTCTGGGGCGATGCGGGGGACCTGCGTGGCACTGTTTCCGCTATCGGCTATGACCCGACTGCGCCGGAAAATGTTTACGCGGTGATTGAGGGCCAGCTTCATCACAGCGCGGATGGCGGCGAAACCTGGACAAGCCTGAAGACTCCCCAACCCGTAACAGCCCTTGCCTTCTCGCCGTCACAAGGACTTGTGGTGGGCACGGCAAACGGGAACCTGCTTGCCGGTGGCGCCGCTGACAAGTGGACGCCTGTCCATGAATAGGTGGTTCTACCCGCTAGTCCTGCTCGCCGTGCCGGTCCTTGCCAGCGCCTCAGGCAGGCCTGAGGATGCGGACAGTGCACCGACGGAAGTCATCCAGGGCAGACAGATTTATGAGCAATACTGCGCTGCTTGCCATGGACGGCAGGGTGAAGGCGCTGCCAACTGGAAAAAACCGGATGATAAGGGAGAAATGCCCCCGCCACCTCATGATGAAACCGGCCACACCTGGCGCCACAGCGATGCCATGCTGTACAGGATGATTGCCGAGGGGTGGCGACACCCCTTCAATAAATCTGATCGGTTGACGATGCCGGCCTTCGAGAAGCGGATGACCGCTCAGGAGATCCAGTCGGTCATTGACTACCTGAAAACGCTCTGGACGGATGAACAGCGGGAGTACCAAAAGACAGAAAGTCAGTAGCCCTACCCGGCTTGCCGGGAAAACCACCACCCACCGAATGCAACGCCGGGCATGGGTCGCCGACGCTATTCACTGACAACCGTCACCGGCCCGGTGGCGTGCCGGACGACCTTTTCGCTGATACTACCCAGGGTAAGACTGCGCACCAGTGAATGGCCACGCCTTCCTAAAAACAGGTGAGTGCCCGGATTATTTTCCAGATATTCAATAATTTCCTTGGCAGGATCACCTTTGAGAAGGACCTCTTCGACGGGATCGGCCGCCCCACTCACGGCCTGTCTCGCGGCATCAAATATTTTGCGCCCGTAACTTTTTGCCTCTTCCTCAATATCACTCGGCCATACGCCGCTGACAACCAGTCTCTCCAATTTTGTGCCCGGAAACACAGCTAACAATTTGAGCGGTTGGCCGGCAGATTTAGCCAGTTCGGCTGCCATTTTTGCTGCGTGCAACGAATGATCCGAACCGTCACAAGCAACCACAATGCTCGGAGTCCCCTTGGCCATGACCCCCCTCCTCTTATGTTGGATGTGCAATCAACATAACATTGATGCGAAAGCCGGATGGTTGACTCAGGTCATACCCCCGGATGAACCCTTAAGAGCCGCAGGCCCTGAGGACACCATTCACTCCTTTGAATACCCAGTATGAGTGTAGATTACTATGCCCGAAAGTCCATGCGCATAGCCGCCGGGCACAGGCTCTGGTGCTTCTGACATCTGCTTACTTCTGCTCTATCGGCTTATACGCCCGATATCCCTGCCCATTGGTGCCCTTCTTGACCGTGAAGTATTCCGACCTGGCCACCAGCAAATCAGAGAACTTCTTCGCGCCGTAGGTCCTTGGGTCGAAGTCCGGGCGGGTGCGCTTGAGAAAGGAGCCGGCCGCAGAGAAAGTCGCCCACCCCTGGTCGTCCTGGGTCTGTTCCCACGCGCGCTTGAGCAGTGAAACTTCCTCTGGGAGCTTTTCGTGTTTCTTTTTCCGGGGTTCGGTTTCGGTTTTTGCCGGTTCGTCGGGCGCCGCCTCCTCGGGGTACTCGAGGTTTTCCGTGAACAGGAAATCGTCGCAGGCGCTGCGGAATGAAACCGGAGTCTTTTTCTCGCCGAATCCAAATACGTAAATCTCAGACTCCCTCAGACGGGAGGCCAGCTTGGTGAAATCACTGTCACTGGAGACAAGGGCGAAGGCATCGAACTTGGAGGAATAAAGCAGGTCCATGGCGTCGATAATCATGGATGCATCGGTCGCGTTCTTGCCCTTGGTGTAGGCGAACTGCTGGATCGGCTGGATAGCCAGTTCATTGAGAACAGTCTTCCAGTTTTTGAGACTGTCCACAGACCAGTCACCGTAGGCGCGCTTAACAACCACATGCCCATGGGAGGACAGCTCTTCGATGATCAGGGGCAGCTTCGACAACTGGGCGTTGTCGGCGTCAATTAAAACGGCGATTTTCTTGTGCTGTTCAAGATCCTTCAATGTACTTCTTCCATGCTTGTTGGCTCACTCCGAAGTAACACCTCCCTAGAGGCTCTCACCAAGGATTTTCGTAAAACCACCCATCAGGCGGCCTTGCGGAAATCCTCGGCTCGAACAGCCTTGCTCCGCTGGCGCTTGTATTTCGTTTTGTCTTCAACCACTCGCATCTGGTATTTCGGGGTTTTCAGGTCGCGCTTGATGGCGCTTTCCTGTATGGGCTTTGCCCGCTTTCTGGCCATGGTAATGCCTCCTTTGGCGTTTTCATGGGTTTCTCGTGCAAGTTTAGCAGGTTCCGTTAATACTTCGCCGCGGGTAGCATACGAAATGTCGCGTACGCTGTCAGGGCGTCCCACTCCGCGGCTGATCACCATGGGAACCACACTCACATTCTGGTGGATTGCCTGGTAATGCTTGGCTATGCACTGCTGGCCAACTTCAAACACGCATATCAGTTGGCTGCGTCAACGCAGGATGCACTCCCTGCTCAACTTCTGGCTTAATGTCCGGCGCTGGCGCCGGAGGGTATTTCCCCTGTCGTTGCTGTAGCCTGCACGCAACTTGGACTGGATCTGCTCCAGCTTACGCCGGTATTTGCCACAGGTTTTCTCCAGCCTGGCACCGGCTCTTTCCCGGGCACTGGTATCGGGTTTACCGGGGCGACGGGAGGAGGACAGCAGACCGCTCACCTCCTCTCGAATCCCGGATATACGCTCCTCTTGCCTTAGATTTTCAGACATCGGCACAGTGACAGGCGCCCGCACCCGAATCCGCTTGTGGGGCATTTCCCCTGGTGGGTAATCCGAGAAATGCGCCACGCCCCGGCTGTCTATCCAGGTATAGACTTCGGCGTGGGCAACAGCGGTGAATACAACAGACACAACAAGACTCGCCATTTTCCCTGGCATACAGCTCCACTCCCTGTGGTTTGGTAAATTGCCGCGGCAGTATAGCGAAAAAAGCCGTGAACATGGGGTCAGATGAAAAAGGGGTCAGATGAAAATTTCATCTGACCCCTTTTTCATCTGACCCCGATTTTACAAAAGCTCAATCCAGTGCTGCACAGGCACCGGCGACCTGGTTTCCAGGTGCATCTGGCAACCGATGTTGGCGGTAACGATGCGGTCTGGGTTATCAATGGTCAGTGCCTTGAGCTTGTTGTCCAGCAGCTTCTGGCTCATCTCCGGTTGCGTAACCGAGTAGGTTCCGGCAGAGCCACAGCACAGGTGCTTGTCCTTGGTGGCAGCGAGATTGACACCGGCCCGGGTCAGCACCTGTTCGACCACTCCAGTCTGTTTCATGGCGTGCTGCAGGGTGCAGGGGCAGTGGAACGCCACCTTGCCCGGATCCTGGCGTACCTTGAGCTTCTCCAGGTCCTGTTTCAGCAGGAAAGCCCCAAGGTCGATACACAGCTCACTCACCTTTTGAGCTTTGGTAGCATACACCGGGTCGTCTTTCAGAAGATGGCCGTAATCCTGAACCATGGCGCCACAGCCGGAAGCGGTCATGATGATCGCTTCTGCGCCCGCCTCGATGGCGGGCCACCAGGCATCAATGTTCTGGCGCATTCTCTCCAGGCCCTTCTCATGCTCGGAAAGGTGGTAGTTCACGGCGCCACAGCAGCCGGCTTCCGGTGCCTCCACCATGGTAATGCCAAGCCGATCCAGCACTCGCGCGGCAGCGGCGTTGGTGTTGGGCGTAGCGGAGGGCTGCACGCAGCCGGCCAGTGCCAGCACGATCCGGCTGTGGCTGGCCGCAGGCCATGGATTCGCCTGTTTTCTGGGGGGCACTTTGGCGCGCAGCTTCTCAGGCAGCACCGGGCGGAAGACCTGCCCGAGACGCAGCAGTACGCCGAACAACTGACGGTTCGGAAGCACCCGGGCCAGGGCCCAGCGCAGCCATTTGTCTTTCGGACCGCGAGGCAGTTCCTTCTCCATAAGGCCACGGCTGATGTCCACCAGGCGGCCATACTTTACACCAGAGGGGCAGGTGGTCTCGCAACTGCGGCAGGTCAGGCAGCGGTCCAGGTGTTCCCGGGTTTTTTCCGTAATTTCCGCCCCTTCCAGGAACATTTTCATCAGGTAGATCCGGCCCCGGGGACCATCACGTTCGTCGTTCAGTTCCTGGTAGGTCGGGCAGGTTGCGGTACAGAAGCCACAATGCACACAGGCCCGCAGTATCGACTCGGCTTCCTGGCCTTCCGCGGTGTTGGCAAATTGTTGAACCAGATTTGTTTGCATAGTTACAACCAGCTGTATAAGCGTCCGGGATTGAAGATGTTATCCGGATCAAACGCATTCTTGATTCGGCGCTGAATGCCTTTCAGGGCCTCCGGCTGATGGTGCATTACCTCCCCCGTGCGATCACCACCCCGGAACAGGCTGACCTGGCCGCCCGCAGCGCGCGCCGACGGTTCCAGCTCTTTCAGTTCACCGGCACCCCGGAACCAGCGTTGGGAACCGGCCCAGTCGATGAACCAGTTGCCTTCCAGTTTTGGTGTGGCAGCGGTTGAGCCTACCGAGAAGCGCCACAGCGGCACGTCATTACCGGCGAAGAACTCGTGCTGCATGTCCTGCACCTGCTGCCAGAACCGGTCGCCCTGCTCCATCACTTCACCGGACCATTTTTCAGCCGTGGCTTCGACCCCGGATTTTGCACCGGACAGGCGCAGGTAGACCTTGCCATCCACCCAGCAGGCAGCCGTGATCGGCTTGGGCTCGGCGGCGCGACTGTTCATGTAGTGAATTACCTCGTCCATACCCATTTCCTGAACCAAGGTCAGGGAGGCCGCCGGTTTTGGCATCACTTTCATGCTGATTTCGGTCATCACGCCGAGCGTGCCGAGGGCGCCGGCCTGGAGCCGCGATACGTCATAGCCGGCCACGTTCTTCATAACCTGACCACCAAAGCGCAGATGTTCGCCCTTACCGTTCAGCAGTCGGATGCCCAGCACCTGATCCCGGACCGAGCCCGTCCACGGACGGCCCGGGCCTGAAAGATTGCAGGCCAGGGTGCCGCCTATGCTGGAGGCAGCACCGAATCTGGGCGGCTCGAAATGCAGGCACTGGCCCTGTTCGGCCAGGGTGGCCTCAATCTCGCTCAAACGCGTACCGGCACGAACGGTCAATACCAGTTCCACCGGATGGTAATCCACGATGCCGGAATGCTCGCCCACATTAAGAGTTCCGGCATCCGGGTCGGCTTTACGGCCCATGAAGGCCTTGGTGCCACCGCCGACAATATTGAGTTTGTGCCCGCTGTCCCGGGCCTGGAGCACCTGCTCCTTCAGTTGTTGGGAAGTATCAGCCATGGGTGACTTCCGTATGATCGTGCGTATGTTGTTTGTGCTCAAGGGAGCGGTATTCCTGGCAGAATCGCAGTGCCGGCACGCCTTTACCCGGGTTCAGAATACCGGCGGGGTCGAAGGCCGCTTTCACATCATGGAACTGCTGCAGCTCCTCGTCATTGAACTGCACCGCCATCTGGCGGATTTTCTCTACGCCAACGCCATGCTCACCGGTGATGCAGCCGCCCACTTCCACACACATTTCCAGGATGCGGGAGCCGAACGCCTCGGTACGCTCAAACTCGCCGGGCACGTTGGCGTCAAACAGGATCAGCGGGTGCAGGTTGCCGTCCCCAGCGTGGAACACGTTGGCCACGCGCAGACCGAACTCCTCGGACATCTTTTCCATTTCCGTCAGAACGTAGGCGATCTCGCGGCGGGGAATGGTGCCGTCCATGCAGTAGTAGTCCGGGGATATACGGCCGACTGCCGGGAACGCGGATTTGCGGCCTTTCCACAACAGCGCACGCTCTTCCTCGCTCCGGGAAGTACGGACAGAGGTAGCCCCCAGCTTGCGGAACACGTCCTCGGCCTGTGCGATGTGCTCATGCACTTCTTCTTCGGTACCGTCCACTTCGCACAGCAGCAAGGCTTTGGCATCCCTAGGATAACCCGCCTGGGCGAAGTCGTCGGCCGCGATGATCGCGTGGCTATCCATCATTTCCAGGCCGCCGGGAATGATCCCGTGGGAAATAATGCCGCCCACGGCATCGCCGCCCTTCTGCACATCATCAAAACCAGCCATCACCACCTGGGCCACTTCCGGCTCCGGCAACAGCTTTACTTTTACTTCCGTCACTACACCGAGCAGACCTTCAGAACCGGTCATCAGCGCCAGCAGATCCATCCCGCAGCTGTCCAGGCCGTCGCTGCCCACGGTGGCCACATCACCCTCGGCGGTCACCATTTCAACGCTGAGAATGTTGTGAACCGTCAGCCCATACTTGAGGCAGTGCACGCCGCCGGAATTCTCCGCCACATTGCCGCCGATGGTACAGGCGATTTGGGACGATGGGTCCGGGCCGTAATACAGACCATACTGGGCCGCTTCCTCGCTGATGGCGAGGTTGCGAACTCCCGGCTGGAGCCGTGCCGTTCGTGCCAGCGGGTCAATGTCGACGATGCGGTTGAACTTGGCCAGCGACAGCACCACGCCCTCTTTATTGGGCATGGCACCGGCACTGAGCCCGGTTCCGGCACCACGGGCCACCACCGGTACCGCGTTCTCGTTGCAGATGCGCATCACCCGCTGCACCTGTTCAACGGTCTCCGGCAGCACCACCAGCAAGGGCATCTCACAGTACATGGACATGCCGTCGCATTCGTAGGGCTTCATGGTTTCGTCATCGGTGATGACGTAGTCCGGGTCGATAAACGCCCGGAACTGTTCCGCCAGCTCGGCTTTGCTGACTTTCGGCTTGGTAGTCATGGCACTCTCTGGGTTTGGATTACATCAAGTGTGACAGTCATCAACCGCGTTTTGTTGCAAAGTGATCAAGACCGGCCTGGGCACAGTCCATGTCCTGCTGGGGGGTGCCGGAACTGATTCCGATACCGCCCACCACGTCGCCGTCAACGATCACCGGCAGGCCGCCGCCGACCGAACTGATGCGCCCGCCCACTTCGGTGTGGATACCGAAGGCGAGGCTGCCGGGCACGTTCACCTTGTTGTAGTCATGGGTGGCTTTCTTGGCCGCCGCCGCCGTGAAGGCTTTGTCCTGGGCGATGGTCACGCTGGTGATCTTGCCGCCGTCCATGCGTTCGAAAGCCACCAGGTTGCCGGATTCGTCCACCACGGCGATGCACATGGGCACGCCGATTTCCCGGGCCTTGTTCGCAGCCCCTTCGATGAGAATCCGCGCTTCAGCCAGATCCAGTCGTTTAATCGTCAACATATCGCTTTACTCCTTGAATTTATTAACCGTAAACCAGATTTGGCAGCCAGGTTACGATGCCAGGGATCAGGATACACATGAACAGCCCGAATGCCTGAATGGCCAGGAACACCAGGGAGGACTTGAAGATGGTACCCATTGAAATTTCCGGCGGACAAACGCCGCGGATGTAGAACAGTGCGTAGCCAAACGGTGGACTGAGGAACGACATCTGCATGTTCACCAGATAGAGCACCCCGAACCAGAGCACCACATCCTCGCCAGCCACCGGCGGGAAGCCCAGCAGGCCCGGGAACTCCAGCGCTTCCACAATCGGGATGAAGATCGGCACCGCGAGCAGCAGGATACCCACCCAGTCCAGGAACATGCCCAGGATCACCAGCAGCACCATCAGCAGGAACAGGATGCCGTAGGCAGAGAGCCCGGTACCCAGGATGGCGTCGGTGACAAACTGCTGGCCACCCTGAAGAATGTAGAAGCCCACGAACACAGACGCACCAAACATGATCCAGAGGACCATGGCGGAGGCCTTGGCCGTGGTCACGGACGCCTCGCGCAGGCCGCCAATGGAGAACCTGCCGTGCATCATGGCCACGATGATGGCGCCAAACGAGCCGATGCCGGCCGCCTCAACGGGCGTGGCAATACCACCGAACAGCAGGCCAAGTACCAGGAACACCAGAATCAGGGGGGCAATCAGGTTTTTCAGCAGCAGCAGCTTTTCTTTCAGCGAGATCCGCTCATCGACCGGCACGGGCGGACCCAGCTTGGGGTTGATCCAGCTGCGGATCAGTACATAGGCGATGTACAGGCCAGACAGGAGCAAACCCGGAACCACGGAACCCAGGTACAGTTCACCCACTGACTGCTGTGCCACAACCGCGTAGAGGATGGCCAGGATCGAGGGCGGGATCAGAATACCCAGGGTACCACCGGCCATGATCGAGCCCAGCGCAATCTTGTGGTCGTACCCGCGTTTGAGCATCGCCGGCAGGGCAATAATGCCCATGGTGACAACCGCAGCCCCGATAACACCCACCATGGCAGCAAGAATGGTAGAAGCCAGGATGGTTGCCGTCGCCAGACCACCGCTCAGGCCGCCCATCCCCTTGTAGACCACGCTGAACATTTCCTCGATCAGACCCGCCCGTTCGAGCATCGAGGCCATGAAGATAAACAGCGGTATCGCGGCCAGGTCCGAGTTGGTCATCATCGGGAAGATGCGGCTGGGCACGATGTTCAGCATCAGCGAGTCGCCCACCAGATAGACGAACATGACCCCGAGACCGCCGGTCACGAAGGCAAGCGGCAACCCCATCATCAGGGCCACAGCCAGGGAACCGAACATCAGGTAGGTCAGGGGACCTATTTCAACGCTCGAGAGACTGCCCGAGAGCTTGAACAGGAATCTCTCGTCGCTCCAGGGGTCGTAGAATAGAATGTTGATCATTTCGACACAGATGACGAATGCCAGCCCCACGGTGGCAATGATCATCAGCCAGGTACTCAGCGTCCCGACAAGGTTGCTGCCCGGCGCGGTTGTTGTGTTTGTGCTCATGCGGTGCACCCCCGGCCAAGACGGACAAACAGGACAATATCCTTGATCAGCTTGGATATGCCTGCGAGCAAGAGAAGGACGGAACCCAGTACCATCATGCCTTTCACCGGCCAGTACTGAATGCCCCAGGTCTCAACCGTGGTTTCATTCATGGAATAGGAGTTCTGGAAGAAGGTCCATGAGGTAATCAGCAGAACCAGGGCGAACATGAAGAAGAACATGGACGTAAAGATGTCCATGCCAACCCGTCCGCGCACCGGCAGCAAGTTGTACATCACGTCGACGCGCACATGAGCGCCGTGAAGCATCGCGAACGCACCGGCCAGCAGATACTGCATACCCAGAAGCAGGAAGCTGGCTTCATGCACCCAGATGGTCGGCATATTGAAGAGGTAGCGCATGACCACTTCAAAGAAATAGAAGACAACGGCGTTCACCGTCCAGAACGACACAAAGAGGCCCGATTTGTCGCAGATCCAGTCAACCGCCCTGGTAACCCAGTTGCCCTCGAACCGGAGATAGATCAGAGGGTCGTCCTCCTCTGCCTGCAGTTCGCCCGGTGTCAGATCCGGCTCGGCAGTCTCGCTTCCGTGACCACTGCTCCACTTGTCCCAGGCCATCATGATCAGCGGCATGACCGCAAGCCAGCCCCAGTAGAACCAGTGCGGCATTACGAATCCGAAACCTTCAAGATCAGACATGTTGTTGCTTCCTCAGCCACAAAACGGGGAAGGTGGGACTCCCCCTTCCGGAGCCGTCCCTGCCCTTCCCCATGTTTCTTTTTTATTGATTTGACAAGGTGTTACCGGCCTGGCACACCTTCAAGATCAGACTCATCAATGTAACCTACCGTCTCGTTCATCATGTACTCGAGCTGCAGGTCGAAGATGGCACGGGCGTCTTCATCCTTGTTGGCCCACTTGAACCAGATCGGGATCGCTGCACGACGGAATTCCTTCAGATCGTCCTGGCTCAGACGAGTCACGGTATCACCGGCTTCCTTGAACTTTTTCATCGCCTCGATGTTGCGCTTCTGGATCGTCAGGTAGTGCTTCTGGGAATAGATGCGCACCTCATCCTCAACCAGTTGCTGGAGCTTGGGAGACAGGGCGTTCCAGGCGCGCAGGTTGACAGTCAGGTCCATCAGGTCCACCGGCTGGTAGACGGACATTACCCCTGGAGGCCCGAACAAGATGTAGTCGGTCACCTGGGAGAAGCCCAGCTCCCAGTTCACCGCCGGTCCTACATAGTCAGCCGCGTCGATGGTGCCCTTTTCCAGGGCCGGAAAGATGTCGGAGCCCGGCAGGCTCACGGTGGAAACGCCGAACTGCTGGAACACCTCAGCCACCATGCCGCCTGGTACACGAATTTTCATACCCTTGAGGTCAGCAAGGCTGTTTACCGGCTTCTTGGAGTGAATGATGTTGGCATCATGCTGGATCGGCCCAACGTAGAACAGACCGAACTTTTTGTAGATGTCCCGGGTCTTTTCCAGCATGCCCAAAGAGTAGAACATGGTGTCCCACTGGTGAGGCTGGTCAGGGCCAGCGGGGTAGGAAGACAAAAATACCGAGGCCGGGATCTTGCCGGACCAGTAAAGGGTGAACGGGTTCATGCCCTGTAATACACCGTTACGCACCGCATCGAAAAGTGCATTGTTATCAGCAGCGACAGCTTTGGCGGGGAAGGGCTTGATGATCAGCTCGCCACCGGATTTCTCCTCCATGCTGTTGGCCCAGTCCTCGAACAGGTCGTAGCCGACAGTGCCCGCATCCCAGACGGACTGAATCTTCCAGGTGATTGCAGCCTGGGCCTGGCCTGCCCCCATCAGCATCGCGCCGGCGAAGGCGGCGCCTACAGCGGCAGTTTTAAGGAAACTTCTGCGAGGTGGTGGCTCGCCCGTATCACATTTATTCCGGATGCTATTCTTCGAATTCATCGAAACGTCTCCGTTGGCTTTGTTGTTATGAGCGTCATAGCAACGCCGGCACAGGCCGACATTAAGATGATAGTCGTAGCCAATCCGGTTTAAGTCCAGTTCAGGGAGCACTGGTCCGACCAGTTTTCAAGCATTAAAAATGGACGGAATACTCTGAATCGGCCATATTTAACGGGCTCGGACGCATATAGGCTGGCAACGGAACCAACGCTAATCAGAAGCAATCACTGGTCAGACCAGCGAGCATTCACAGGCATCCAAATGGCAATCTCCCAGGAAATTTCTTACCGGCTGGAACGCCTTATCCTTGATGGCGGGCTTGCCCCGGAGCAGAAAATACCCTCCGAACGGCAATTGGCGGCGCGGCTGGGTGTTTCCCGCGCCGTCATTCGCGAAGCCCTGCACGAGCTTCAGGGTCGCGGGGTTATCGAAACCCGGCATGGCAAGGGCTCATTCGTGGCCAGCATGGTTCCCGGCTCCCACGATCTGGGTGAGCAGAGCCCGCTGATGCATCTTTTCGAAGGCCACCCCCGAACCCTCTATGATTTGCTGGAAGTACGGGAGCAACTTGAGGGTCAGGCGGCCTGCCTGGCGGCACAACGGGCGACCCGGCTGGACCGGCACCGGATCACCACGGCATTCCGTGCTCTGGAAGACACCGATCCGCTCAGCAACGCCCGACCCGACCACGGCTTTCACCTGGCCATTGTGGAGGCCTCCCATAATCCGGTTCTGGTGCACGTGCTCAACAGCCTGAAAAACATGATGTTGTTGACCGTTCAGGCATCCGTTGCCAACCTGAACCCGAGGGAAGAGATGCGTAAAAAGATTGTCCGCCAGCACCGGCAGCTTTATGAGGCGGTGATTTCCGGCAAAGCCGCCAGTGCGCAAAAAGCCGCCACCGCCCATGTGCGTTTTGTCAGCGAGGCCATGCGGGAGATGGAAAAGGAAGGCCGTACGCTGATCCGCCTGCCCGTCGGCACAGAGGCCAGGGTGCATTACTCACAGGCCACGACCTGAGGATGGCAAAAAGCTTGCACTGATCGCCCATTCGCCCACAATGAAATGCAGCGAACGGCGGTGAAATGCGATAAAACACCCTGTTGAAGGTATTGATTTTCGCGTCCACAGCCCGTAAAACATGCGCCTTTGAATTTCAGCTCCGGGAGTCACCCATGGCGGACCAAGCGCCTTTGATCTGCAGGGACATTCACAAGACCTTTGATCAGCTTGAAGTACTCAAGGGTATTTCACTGGAGACCCGCAAAGGCGACGTGGTTTCCCTGATCGGCAGCTCCGGCTCCGGCAAGAG
>PAKW01000066.1 GCA_002707215.1 Halomonas sp. | reverse complement strand
TCCCCAAGGATGATCAGTTTCAACGAAAGCTCATGCTCTCTGCCCTGACTCTTTTTCAGTTGGACGAAATGTACGCCCGCTATGCCAGTTACGAGGAGCTTACGGACTTGATTCGCCAGAAATTCCACAACCCAACGCAAACCCTCCAGGAACTGTATCGTCGCATGGTGTTCAACATACTGTGCGGCAATACGGACGACCATGCTCGAAATCACGCGGCATTCTATGATGGCAATGCCCTGGAGCTCACACCTGCATACGACATCTGTCCGCAGAATCGATCAACAGGCATTGCCAGCCAGGCTATGGCACTCATTGACGGCAATAACCAAAGCACCTTGGCTCTGTGCAAGAAAGCAGCTCACAAGTTCAATCTCACCGAGGTTCAGGCCAATGAGAACATTGAATCATTGCAAGAGACGATCAGAGCTCACTGGGATCAGGCTTGTGAAGAAGCAAAAATGACCGAGCTGGAAAAGAAATTCTTCTGGAAGAGGCAATTCCTGAACCCCTCCATATACGAGGGAGGAGATTATAACGAAAATCCGCTGTAAAACGCCTCGTGCCGCGCAGCTGAACTCGAGAGAGCTACCCAGACGCCTGACCAGATGAGGCATCACGCAACACCACCATCAGCGGCGTAGGTTCCCAGCATCAGGTTACCGGCTGCCAGAACCAGCAGCATGGTGGGGAAGTCAAACGCAACACCAATGCTACCCCCAGCCCATATGGTCGCTGTGAAGAAGATGAAGCCTAGCAGCACCAGGCCCATGGACCAGATACTGCGACGCTAGTCCATGGGGACCGGGCTCAGAGGATAGTCCTGTTCCTGAGGAGTTACTTGTGTGGTCATAGTCGTTTCTCTCTTTAGTAAAAACACCCAAGAGAGATGGCAACGTCTGTGCAATGTGCACAACCCTGCTCAGAGAGAAACCTGCCCACCAGATTCCGTGAGCTCTTATGGTGCAAAAACCCATACCCAAACCCAACGTGGTGCGTTCAGTCGCTGATTGATCGAGCTGAAAAACGCTTTCACCTCCCGGATGGCTTTCACACTCTGAGTGGCCCTTGTTAACACCGCCAGTAGAACATCCCCGACTGTTTGCCAAGAATCCTTACTGCGATATGTGCATCACTGGGCTTGTTGGCGAGCCCATAGCACACGTGTAATGGTAGAAGATGCTCCTCCCGCGGATGACAGAATCGGGCGTGGGGCGCTCGCTCCCAATGAACTAAACGCTCGGCCCGCTCCGGCTCCTGAAGGGCAGTATCGCCACAGGCCCGTTCCAGCCAGTCTTCGAAAGCCTGATTGCGGGCCTGTATGTCCGGCGTCTGCTCCAAGAAGAAGGCCCGCATGTTATGGAACGAGAAGCCGGAGCCAATCACCAGCAGGTTGCCGTAGTTGAGTGCCTGCAGTGCCTTGCCAACAGCCAAGTGAGCGCTGGCATCCAGACTGTTGACCAGCGAGAGCTGAATGCAGGGAATATCCGCGGCCGGATACATCAGTTTGAGCGGCACAAACAAGCCGTGATCAAAACCCCGCTGGTCGTCAAGGCGCGCCGGGATGCCGGCCTGACCCAGCGCCTGATAGACCTGCTGCGCCAACGCAGGCTCCCCCGGGCAGGGATACTCGATCTTGTAGGCCTCAGCTGGAAATCCATAGTAATCGTAGATAAGCGGAGGGTTGGCGCCGGAGGTGATTGTCGGCACCGCCTCCTCCCAGTGAGCGCTGACCAGCAGTATCGCTGAGGGTTTGCTCAGGGTAGCGGCAAGCTCCGTTAATCGGTCCACCATTTCTCGGTGCCCCAAATCCCCCAGGAGCGGCATTGGCCCGCCACCATGGGAAATAAACAGCACATCGGTATCTTTGTTCATGGCGTTTGTTCCTCTACTCAGAGTTCACCCGGCCCCGCCGGGACAATGCCACTCGGGTTCAGTGCCTTGATGGAGTAATACCCGACCTTGATATGATCAAGGTTGACGGTATTGGCAATTCCATCAAGCGCCAAGATCCGGTGCATGTAATCGTGCAGGCGCGGCATGGCGCTCAGGGTATTGCGGTTACACTTGAACAGGCCATGATAGGCGGCATCAAAGCGCACCAAGGTCACAAACAGACGGATATCGGTTTCGGTCAGCTGATCATTAAACAGGTAGCGACGTCCATCCGCCAGCCTTGACTCCATTTCATCCAGGGCAGCAAACACCTTGCTGTAGGCCTCATCGTAGGCGGCCTGGCTCGAGGCAAACCCGGCCTGGTACACGCCGTTGTTCAGATTGGTATAGAGATAGCCGTTAAGTCTGTCGATTTCGCCCGCCAAACCCGGCGGGTAAAGGTTCGCCCCCTGATCCACAATCCCAGAGAAGGCCGTGTTCAGCATGCGCAGAATATCCGCGGACTCGTTATTCACGATGGTACCGGTGTGTTTGTCCCACAGAACTGGCACCGTGGCGCGGCCCGAAATATCTGGGTCCGCCCGAGTGTAGAGCTCATGCATGTATCGCGAACCGTTGAGGGCATCCTCCTGCGCACCAGGGTAGCCTCCGAACTGCCAACCCTGGTCAGTCAGCCGGGGGTTGACGACGGTCACCCCGATCACGTCCTTTAGTCCTTTGAGCTCGCGAGCCATCAAGGCTCGCGATGCCCAGGGGCAGATGTAGGCTACGTAAAGGTGATAACGTTCCCGTTCGGCCTTGAAACCGCCCTTCCCGGTGGGGCCCGGCTGTCCGTCCGGCGTGATCCAGTCGCGAAAGGGCGAGGTCTGGCGAATAAATCGGCCTTCCTCGTCTTTCGCCTGCACCGGTTGCCAGTTTTCCTTCCAGATCCCATTTACCAACATGGCTCAGCCCTCTTTATGAAACAGGTTATCCACGGCAAACCGGCCCGCGCCCTGAATCGCCAAAGCGACGGTGACCACAAACAGCGTTAGGGCATACTCGTAGCCATTATTGGACATGAACAGCCCGTTGCCGATGTGAACAGAGAAGATGGCCACCAACATGGTAAAGGCTGCAACCAGGGCCGCGGGACGTGTCAGCAGGCCAAGCACCAGTGCCAGACCGCCAAAGAACTCGGCACCACCTGCCAGCAAAGCCATCAGATATCCCGGCTCCAATCCAATGCTGGCCAGCCACTGCCCAGTGCCTTCCAGCCCATAGCCGCCAAACCAGCCAAAGAGTTTCTGTGCGCCATGGGCAGCCAGCACCAGGCCAACCGGCACCCTCAGTACCAGTGCGGCAAAGCCGCCGTTTGAGTGGAACAATGCCTTTGTCAATTGAGTGTTCATATTCGTCACCTTGAATCTTTCTGAGGATGGTTTATCCCGAAACTTCTGCTTCAGGAGATGGGCTCACTGTACTATCACCGATCCAAAGAACTAAGATGGCCGTCATTGCTTTATTATCATCGATTCATTGATAATCAGAGAGCTTACATAAAAGGACACCCCCATGGATCGTATCGAGGCCATGCGCGCCTTCGTAATGGTGGTCGATGAAGGCACCTTCACGCGCGCCGCTGACCGGCTGGACACATCCCCGCAGCTGGTCAGCAAATACGTATCCCAGCTTGAGAAACACCTGGGCGTGCGATTGCTTAACCGAACCACTCGCAAGATTCACCTGACCGAAGCCGGCCGCCATTATTACCGGAGCGCCCAGCAGGTGCTCAGCGACATTGATGACATGGAAAATCAGCTCAGCGACTTGCAGACCGAGGCCCAGGGTCTGTTACGAATAAGTGCCCCAGTTTCGTTTTCCATTCACCACATGGCGCCCCTACTGAGTGAATTCCAAAGAGCGCATCCCGCCGTGGGCATTGATCTGCAATTGAATGACCGAAAGGTCGATATCGTGGAAGAAGGCTTCGATATTGCGCTGCGTATCGGCCGCCTGAAAAGCTCCTCACTGATCGCCAAACGGCTTGCTCCGGTGCGGCTTGTTCTCTGCGCATCTCCCGCCTACCTCGAACAATATGGGATCCCCCGCAAACCGGAAGACCTAAGGGGTCATCAATACCTGCGCTACAGTTACATGAACCTGGATCCAGGCCATTCCTTGCAGAAATGGCTTCAGGACAACGGCCTCGAAAACACCCGGGGAATGATCAGCAACAACGGCGACTTGCTTGTCGAGGCAGCCATTGCCGGCACCGGGATCATCTTGCAACCTACGTTTATCGCAGGGAACGCAATTAGGGAGGGGAAGTTGAGTGTCGTCCTGCCCGAACACGAACCGGAGCCGATGGCACTCTATGCGGTATACGCCCACCGGCAGTTGTTGGCGAGCAAGATTCGCAGCTTTATCGACTTCATTGATGGCTTTTTTGGCGACCCTCCCTATTGGGACAGGTTTGAATAAAGGCGCCTGCATATGAGCCCTCAACCTTCTCCCGACCGGGTGTTCAAAACCTGAAAACATCCGTAACCAATTACCACTCCCCAGAAGGCAGACGACAACCCGAATAGCGATAAACCAGAGGCGGTGACGATAAAGGTAATCAGTGACGCCTCCCGGTGACTCGGATCTTCCAGCGCCGCGAACAGGTTATTTGCTATGGCTCCCAACAGAGCGAGACCCGCCAGAACCGCCACAAAAGCCGCAGGCAAAGAGGTAAAAAGCGCGACGATGGTGCCGGCAAACAGACCACCTACCAGGTAGAACACACCATTGAACACACCCGCGACATATCGTTTCGAGGGTTCCTCATGGGCGTCCTTGCCGGTGCAGATCGCAGCGGTAATGGCGGCAACCACCGTTGTTATCCCGCCGAACAAGGCCATCGGAAGTGATATCAGACTGGAAATAGCGATCACCGGTTTGGCCTTCACCCGGTACCCGGCACCCTGCAGAATTGCCATACCCGGCAGAAACTGCCCTGTCAGGCTGACCAGCACCAGAGGAATGGCGAGGCTCAGGGTAGAAGCCAGATTCCATTCGGGCATGATGAATTGGGGGATTGTCATGCTCAACCGGACACCTGCCAATGAAGCATCTTCAAGCACCACCGCCAGTACGATCCCGACAATCAAAAGCAGGACCAGCGTATATTTCGGCACCAGACGCCGAAACACTACATAGGCCAGCACCATGCCAATTGCGAGCGCCGGAGTGGACTCAATGGCCGTAAACGCCCCAACCCCAAATTGAAACAGAATCCCGGCCATCATCCCGGCCGCCACGCCTTTTGGGATAGCTCGTACAAACACATCAAACGTGCCCGAGACCCCAATGATAAAGATGAGAACAGCAGCCGTGATGTAAGCACCTACTGCCTCATTCAGGGAAAGCTCCGGAAACAGTGTGACCAGAAGCGCCGTGCCAGGGGCCGACCAGGCGGTTACAACGGGCGCCTTCAACCAGAGCGACAGCAGGATTCCGGACACCGCCGCGCCCACTGAAATGGCCCATACCCAAGACGTCATCATCTGGGTTGATATATCCGCCGCCGCGCCGGCCTGAAAGAAAATGGCCAAAGGTCCAGCGTACGAAACCAACACCGCCAGGAAACCGGCCGCGACGGCGGATAAGGACATGTCTCGGAAAAGCTGCGGCATGCTCAATTCCTTCTCATCTGATCTTCGGGAACGGAAAAAAGCCCCGGACACGCACGCGCCGGGGCAAACGAGGGGTTCGACTGACAGTCTCCCTCAGGGGTGCATCAACGCTCCACAATTAATTCGTCGGGGCAAGTACCGTCTCCGGCTCCGACTGCACAGACTTCTCACCAAATCTCCGGCCCACGAGCGCGATGGCGACGGTGGCAATGGCGCCCGGGATTGCCAACGCCAGGAAGTTCACTTGGTGAGGCAGTGCCAAA
The DNA here is from genome assembly GCA_002707215.1 of Halomonas sp. Classification (GTDB taxonomy): domain Bacteria; phylum Pseudomonadota; class Gammaproteobacteria; order Pseudomonadales; family Oleiphilaceae; genus Marinobacter. Next base: position 14,412 of record PAKW01000066.1, on the reverse strand, counting down.
GCCAAGAGAGTGCCACCCAACATGGGCCCAACAATGGCGCCGTTACGACCTATCCCGGAAGCCCAGCCCAGCCCGGTCGACCGGATGCTGGTTGGGTAGTATTGGGCCACATAAGCGTACAGCAGAATCTGGGAGCCAATGGTCGTGGCGCCGGCAATGCCCATCAGGGTGTACAGGAACCACATCGGGTTTTCATAGCCCAGGGTGATCAGCGAACCTGAGCCCAGAATGAAAAAGCTCACCAGAACCGAGCGCAGCGAGAAACGGTCGGCCAACCAGCCACCACCCACGGCCCCAACAATCGCTCCAATGTTCAGCACCATCAGGAACATCAGACTCGAATCCAGCGGGTACCCCGCAGCGGACATTAGCTTCGGCAACCAGGAACCAAGTGCGTAAACCATCAGCAGACAGTTGAAGAAAGCCACCCAGAACATCAGCGTGCTCATGGCACGACCACCCCGGAACAATTCCAGCACGGGCGCCTTGCTCTCTGTGGTCGGCGGAACAACGAGAACGTCCTGCTCGCTAATGGCTTTGAACGGCGCCACCTCGCAAAGAACGTCCCGCGCCTCTCCCTCACGTTTCTGCGCCATAAGGAATGCCACCGACTCAGGCAGGTATTTGATCATCAGGGGCAGAAGCAACATCGGCACAATGGCAAGATAGAACATGATCTCCCAGCCGAAATTGGGCACGATCCAGATACCCAGGCCTGCCGACATCATGCCGCCCACGGCGTAGCCGCTGAACATGAGCGCCACGAGCGTGCTGCGTTTACGGGCAGGCGAATACTCGCTCATCAGCGACACCACGTTGGGCATCACACCGCCTATTCCAAGGCCGGCAATAAATCGGAGGATGCCGAACTGCCAGGCGTTGGTGGCAAAGCCGTTGATGACGGTGGTCAGGCTGAACAGGACCACACACATCAGGATGACTTTCTTGCGGCCCCACTTGTCTGAAAGCATGCCGAAGCCCATGGCGCCAAACATCATGCCGAACAAGGCGCTGCTACCCAGCAGGCCAGCGACATACGGGTTCAGGTTCCACTGATCCATTAACAACGGCAATACCACGCCATAAATCACCAGGTCATATCCGTCGAAAATTATGATCAGGGTGCACCAGAAGAGCACCTTCCAGTGAAACTTGTTGAATGTTGCGTTATCGATAACGTCGTTGACGTCTATGTTTCTCATTGGTCTGTTTCTCCGAGTGCTGTTGTTTTTGTCGAGAGTTCCGATGAAACGTTTCTTCGCTAGCCGCAGTCTCCGCCGGCCACCGGCAGAATGGTTCCAGTCATATAGCTGGCCGCATCCGAGGCCAGGAACAGGATCGGTTCTGCTTGCTCATCCAGGGTTCCGTAGCGGTGCATGAAACTGCTGGTATTGGTCTGGTCAATCAGGGTTTGGTACCAGGCTTTCTCCTGTTCACCCTGCTCTTCGCTGTTACGCGGGGTCAGCCGCGGCGGCGCTTCAGTGCCACCCGGCGCTGTGGCGTTCACCCGAATGCCGTGTTCGGCATACTCGAAGGCCATGTTCACGGTCATGGCGTTGACCCCGCCCTTGGCAGCGCCATAGGGCACTCGCATCAGGCCCCGGGTAGCCACAGATGACACGTTCACGATGGCACCGCCCTTCTGTTCCAACATGTAAGGCAGAACCGCCCGGCAGCACCACAGGGTCGGGAACAGTGACCGCTGAATTTCCTTCTGGATCTGTTCCGGCTGGTAGTGCTCGAACGGCTGAGCCCAAATGGTGCCGCCGACGTTGTTGATCAGGATGTCGATGCGGCCGTACTGCTCATGGGCTTTGGCCATCACCATTTCCGCGCCTTCCCAGGTTTCCAGGTCGGCCTGCACGGCCAGGGCTTCGACGCCCTGGTCGCGCAATTCAGCCGCAACGCCCTGCACGTAGTCAGCAATGTCCACCAGAACCAGGCGGGCACCTTCGGCGGCGGCCAGCTCAGCCGCCCGCCGGCCAATGCCCTGTGCCGCGCCAGTGACGACCATCGCCTTATTGCTGAAACGCGGGGTCATGCCACCTTCTCCTCAGCGGCGGGAACGCTCGGCGTGAACTTCTCGTAGTGGAACGAGTTCGGCTCGATACCCTGTTCGCGGAAGTAGCCAAGCACGGCGTCCACCATCGGAGGCGGCCCACACAGGTAGACATCCACATCCCCGTCATTCACTGGTGCGTCATCCATATGCTGGGTCACATACCCCTTGCGCGGATGAGTGCTGTCCTCGCCGGCCACCACGGTGATGTAGCTGAAGTTGTCCAGCTCCTCGGCAAACCGATCCAGGATATCCAGGCACACCAGATCTTCATCATTGGTCACGCCATAGATTAGGTGCGTCGGCAGATCACAACCGTTGGCCTTCATGTGCTCGAGCTTGGCCAGGAAGGGTGCCAGGCCAGTGCCACCAGCCAGCATCAGTACCGGGCGCTCGATCGGCCGCAGGTAGAAGCTGCCCATCGGACCGGTCAGGGTGACCTTGTCGCCAGTGCGGGCCTTGCCTACCAACCAGGAGCTCATAAGCCCGCCCGGTACATTTCTAATCAGAAAACTGAGGTCCCGACTGCCCGGTTTGGAGCTGAACGAATAGGCACGCGTCTGCTCCGTTCCCGGTACCTGAATATTCACATACTGTCCCGGCAGGAACGCGATGTCGTCATCCGCAGTGATCTTGAGCTCAATGGAGGTGGGCGAAATCAGGTTCACCTCCGCCACCGTGCCGGTCACTTTGGCGTTACCAGTCTTGCACATGGTGGAGGCCACCGGGACTTCCACCACGCAATCACTGGAGGGCACCATCTGGCAGGTCAGGACCATACCCTGTTCGGCTTCCTCGTCGGACAACGCCTCGTCAATATACTCGTCGCCCATGTCGAACTCACCCTGGTGGCAAGCACCCTTGCAGGTGCCACAAACGCCATCGGAACAGTCCATGGGTAGGTTGATCTGCGCACGGTAGGCGGCATCAAGTACTGTTTCGCCTTCATTACAGGAAACAAAACGGGTTACGCCGTCTTCAAAGTTGAGTGCGATGTTATAACTCATGATGATGCTCTCCCCATCAATTACAGGTGGTAAACGTCTACTACCTGATTGATGCAGTCGTTGGTCAGAACGATTTTCTTGAACCGGATCAGGGGCTCACCGCCGCTCACATCCAGCGTATAAAAAGAGGTCCCGTAGTACTCCTGGGTTTTCTTGTACCGATAAGACTTCGTCAGCCAGTTGAACCGAAGCTGCACTTCGTTCTCATCCTGCGACAGAATTTCCAGGCCACTGATGAAGTGGTTGGTCCGCGGTTCAGGGAGTGAGCTGGCACCGGAGCGTTCGGTCTTGAGTCGATATACCCGATCCTCAAGACCGTCCTTGTTCGGGTAATAGATCAGTGAGATCTCCGTCTGCGGATCCTCGGTCAGCTCATCGTCGTCATCCCACGCGGGCATCCAGTAGGTGACGTCCTCGTGGTAACACTCCAGCCAGCGGTCCCAGTCACGGTCATCCAGGTAACGGGCCTCGCGGAGGATGAATTGCTCGATGTCGTGGTAGCTCAGGCTCATGCGGACGCCTCCTCTGAAGTAACGGGAATGAAACGGGCACGCTCGGCATCAATGGCGCGGATCATCTCGTCCTGCCAGTGCTTGTGATGGTTCACGTACAAGCCTTCGTCTTCCGGCTTCGCGCCACTCATGACAGGTTTCATATCGATCTGGTTGGCGTGCTCATCCGGCCCGTCGATCCAGTGAGCGGCACCTCGGCTCATGTCGTTCCAACGCATATCACGAGCTTCGTAGCCATCTTGACAAGCACGGAATTCTTCAAGGTCATCCGGTGTACCCATGCCAGACACGTTAAAGAAGTCCTCGTACTGCCGGATCCGTTTGGCCCGGAGTTCGGCAGGCTCATTCTTGGGTCCGAACGCGTAGATCGTCACTTCGGTCTTGTTCACATCAATCGGGCGGGTAACTCGGATTTGTGTGGAGAACTGATCCATAAGGTACACATTCGGGTAAAGGCAAAGGTTCTTGGTAGTGCGAACGATGGAGTCAGCCCTTGCCTCACCAAAGGTTTTCTGGAGCCGCTCAAGCTGGCTGAAGATGGGTCGTACTTCTGGGTTCAACAGGCGGGTCCACAGCATTATGTGACCATGCTCGAAGGAGTAGAATCCGCCCTCCGCCGACCAACTCTTGGCGTCTACAGCTTCAGTTCCGCCTTTTTCATAGTTGCGCTGGCCCATGGTAGAGAGATAGTTCCAGTGAACCGTGCTGACGTGATAGCCGTCGGCGCCATTTTCCGCAGTCAGCTTCCAGTTGCCTTCATAGGTATAGGTCGAGCTGCCACGCAGAATCTCCAGACCGTCTTCCGACTGATCAACAATGTTGTCGATGATCTTGGTTGTTTCCCCAAGATGCTCTTCCAGAGGCAGGACATCGGCGCTCAGGCTGCCAAACAAAAATCCGCGGTAATTACCAAACTTTGGCATTTCCTTCAGATTGTGGGAGCCGTCAACGTTAAACTGGTCGGGATAGCCGCCCTTCTTCTGATCCTTCGCCTTAAGCAGCTGGCCATCGTTACGGAAGGTCCAACCATGGAACGGACAGGTGAAGGAGGTCTTGTTACCACGCTTCTTGCGACACAAGGTGGCCCCACGGTGGGAACAGGTATTCAGGATCGCTTTCAGCTCGCCATCTTTGGTTCGAGTGATGATTACGGGCTGCCGGCCTACAGTAACGGTGAAGTAATCGCCAGGGTTCGGAATCTGGCTTTCATGGGCCAGATAAACCCAATTCCCCTCAAAGATGTACTTCATCTCCAGATCAAACAGTTCACGATCGGTAAAGATGCCGCGGTCACACTGATAGCGCCCGGTTTCAGGGTCAGCAACAACTGCGTTGCGGACTTTGGATGCCAGTTGCTCAAGTTTGTTAGTCATGTCGTTTCACTCCTGTTGTTCTTGTGATGCCTGTTTTCAGGCGCGACTCTTCCAAGCCACCCCGTTGCCGGGGTGGTCAATCACAAAAACGATGAACCTTAGGTATTGGTAAAAGGGCCTGCTCAGGCCACTTCACCCTCCAGCGCACGCTTGCGCTCGTGACGGGTCTGGAGTTCAGGCTTGTCGGTGGAGACCAATTGAACGTTGAACTCCACTTCGGTAAACGGCTTGTTCAAACCGAACGCCTCAGATTTCGCCGAATCCTCTACACGGTTTGCATCCACCACCAGCTCTTCACGAGTGGCAAAGGCGAAATCGTCATAGGTGTACTCGTCGCCCGCGAGATTGATCTGGGTAGTGAGGTGCTTATAACCGGGCTTTGAGACGAAGAAGTGAATGTGCGCCGGACGGTTGCCGTGACGACCAAGAAGATTGAGAAGCTGCTGGGTGGAACCTTCCGGCGGGCAGCCGTAGCCAGAGGGAATAATGGAACGGGCAGTATAACGGCCATTTTCATCGGTAACGATTCGACGACGCAGGTTGTACTCGCTCTGAGATTGGTCGAAGTAGGAATAGGCACCTTTGGTATCGGCGTGCCAGACATCAACGACGGCGTTAGCGAGTGGCTGCCCATCCTCATCCGTAACCTGACCGGTCAGAATCATGATTTCAGCGTTCTCATCCGAACCGTCATCCATACGGGCGAAAGCCTCAGTTTTCGGAGCACCCGCAACGTAAAGAGGACCTTCAATGGTACGCGGAGTTCCACCGGCCAGGCCGGCCTGCTCGTCTTCGGCATCAAGACGGATGTCCAGATACTTATCCATACCCAACCCCGGTGCCAGCAGCGCCGCCTCACCGTTCTGACCAAGCTCGTTTACGTAATACACGGCCTGCCAGAATTCGTCTGGGGTCACGTCAAAGTCTTCCACTATCTGAAAGATATCGTGCATCAAACGGTGAACTATCTTCTTCACCCGTTCATTTCCACCTTCCTTGTTGAAGCCGGCAACTTTCTCCAGCAGATCCTTCACTTCCGCAGTTTGCATGGTTTTAACAGTCATTGTTGGTCTCCTCGTGGTCTTGTTGTTGTTGCTCACATCAGTTGGCAACGGTGTACGGTTTTAACGATCATCGTCGTGGATCGACGACGGGTGCCGGCACAGGGGCGCGACTGTAATATTCATGTAGGGGAACAGCGGCAGATTGCTGATAAGATCCTGCAGCTCGGCGTTGTCTTCCACATCAAAGATGCTGACGTTGGCGTAGCTGCCGGCCACCCGCCAGAGGTGGCGCCACTTGCCCTGCTTCTGCAGATCCTGGGCGTAGGCTTTCTCCCGGGCCTTGATGTCTGCGGCCACTTCCGCAGGCATGTCGTGGGGGATATTCACCTTCATCTCGACTTTGAACAGCATGTGCTTTCCTCCGTTTACTGATCTTTGTGGCGTTCTCGGGGCCGTCGCCTTATGCCTTTCTGCGGTACTCGGCCAGCTTGTCTTCATCAATCTCGACACCCAGCCCCGGTCCTTCCGGCAGCGCCACGCCGTTGTCATGGAAGTTCAGCGGCTTGACCACGATGTCGTCCTTCATCAACAGCGGACCGAACATCTCGGTGCCCCAGTGCAGGTTCTCGAGCGTGGACCAGGCGTGCAGGGAAGCGACGGTACCGATAGTGCCTTCCAACAGGGTGCCGCCGTACAAACCGATTCCGGCAGCCTGAGCGACAGCGGCCTGCTCCAGGGCGCGGGCCGGGCCACCGGCCTTGGCGATTTTCATGGCGACCGCACCGGCGAAACCTGCAGCGGCCAGGTTGTACATATCCTTGGCATCCGCCACGGCCTCGTCGGCAAGGATCGGCAGATGGAATTTCTCGGACAGCCGCACCAGTGCGGCGTGGTCCTTCATCGGAGTCGGCTGCTCAACCAGATCGATACCGGCGGCCTGCAACTCCGCCATACCCTTGGCAGCGGTGGCTTCATCCCAGGCCTGGTTGACGTCCACACGGACACTGGCGCTCTCACCCACCGCTTCTTTGATTGCAGCGACGTGGCGAACATCGTCCATCACCGAGCGGGAACCGATCTTGAGTTTGAAGTCGCAGTGACGACGGGTTTCGATCAGGCCGAGGGCTTCTTCAATGTCCTTTGCGGTATCACCACTGGCGAGGGTCCAGAGCACCGGGATGTGCAGGTGAATGGCACCGCCGAGCAGATCCGATACCGGACGGTTCAGACGCTTGCCCTGCAGATCCAGCAGCGCGGTTTCAATGGCGGACTTGGCCAGGTTGTTACCGCGAGTTAATCTGTTTAGCATTACCCTCAGGGTATTGAGGTTGCTCGCGGGCTGGCCAATCAGTTGCGGTTTGAAATAGGTATCAATGGTAAGCTTTACGCTTTCGGGGCTTTCCGGGCCGTAGGCCAGACCGCCGATCGTGGTCGCCTCGCCGAGGCCTTCAAGACCATCGGAGTCTTTCATCCGCACGATCACCATGCTCTGAACGCCCATGGTTGTCATGGACAGCTTATGAGGACGGATGGTCGGGATATCGACCAGGATCGCTTCAATGGACTGAATGGTGGCGGACATGTGCTCTCCGAATCGCAAGTAAAAATGCCTGTGATTCGAACAGTACGAAGTTTCAGTTATGTGAACCAATATTGATTAAGTAATAACCGATACCCTGGAGGTATGGATGGAGCTGCGACACTTGCGGTACTTCGTTGCCGTGGCAGAGCAAGGCAACCTTACACGGGCGGCGGAAAAACTATTCATTGCTCAACCACCGCTGACAAGAGCTATCAAACAGCTGGAAGAGGAAATAGGGGTAGAACTATTCATTCGCAAACCGCGAGGACTGGAGCTGACGACCGGGGGTGAGTATTTCCTGGAACAGGCGCGGCAGATTCTCGACAAGGTGTTTGCAACAGTAGAAGATACCCGTCGCATTGCGCAACACCGCAAGACTCTGTTCTCGATTGGCTTCGTGCCTTCGGTATTCTATGGCCAGCTACCACTAATGGTGCGCCGGTTACGCAGAAACAAAAACCTGGAGATCGTACTGCACGAACTGAAAACACGAGAACAGATTGAGGCGCTGAAAACGGGAAAGATCGATATCGGCTTTGGACGAGTCAGCATTGACGACCCAGATGTGGCGCAGGAACTTTTGTTTGACGAGCCAATTATTGCTGCCATTCCAGCCGGGCACCCTCTCACCCGACATCCGCCATCCATGAAAGAACTGTCAGCCTGGCCTATGGTGGCCTTTCCCTCGGGGCCAGGCCCCAACTTTGCGGACATTACACAAGGGTTGTTTCACAGGCGCGGACTTAAGGTTCATGTCAGCCAGCACGTCAACGATCTGCAGACGGCTCTTTCTCTGGTCGCTTCCGACATGGGCTTTACACTGGTGCCTGAACAGGTTCGCAAACTGAACCGGGAGGGTGTGGAGTTCATGCCACTGGAGGACAACAATATTACCACACCGGTCATCGCGTCGCGCCGGCGGGGCGAGAACCCCAACGCAGTGATGCGCCTGGCAAACACGATACTCGATGAACTGGTGGAGAACCGGTTGACGGGTCGGTATCCTTAACTTGCTTACCGTGCGCTGCGACGCACTTTTTCTGCAGCAGCCCGCAAGCGTGGCAAATACACATCTATCAGGGTTTCCATATCTACCCGGGCAGCATTGGTACTGATATTGAGTGCCCCCAGCAGCTCCCCGCCTCCGGAGAATACCGGTACCGCCACAGACCGCAGACCAAGATCCAGCTCTTGATCCACTATCGCGTAACCCTGATTCCTCGCCTTATCAATGGCTTCACGCAAAGCACTCTTGTCGGTAACAGAGGATGCCGTGAATTGTTCGAGGCGGACGCGATCCAGAAATGCTGAAAGCTCCGGTTCCGGAAGCTGTGCCAGCAACACGCGTCCCATGGAAGTATAGGCAGCAGGCAAACGGGTGCCCACCGAGAGCGTTATCGCCATCAGCCGATGGCGTGCGGCTGATCGCACCACATATACCACATCATCGCCATCAAGCACGGCCAGGGATGAGGACTCGCCAAGCTCGGCGGTGATGTCTTCGAGATACTGCTGAATGACAGCCCTGTACTGATTTGAAGCCTGATAGGCATAACCCAGCTGCAAGACCCGTGGAGTCAGCTCAAACTGGCGACCGGCCCGTTTCACAAACCCCAGCGCATGGAGAGTGAGCAGAAAGCGACGCGCCTTGGCGCGATCCATGTTCGCTCTCGCCGCAACCTCACTCAAGGTCATCCGCGAGTGCTCAGCATCAAACGCCTGCAAAACCTCCAACCCCGAGGCCAGCGCACCCACATAATCCCGATCTCCGGGCTTGAGAATCTGTTCGTCCACTTCGGCTCCTTCATCGCCTTGGGCAATCAATGTCTGTGCATGGTATCAACTCGTTCGCATTCCGAACATCCGTGCATTTTTCCAGTTGGTGAAAATTTGTACTTGACGGCACAAAACTAATCACCCATTATGTTCGCATATTAAACTTATGTTCGTATATCGAACTTTCCACAACGACACGATGGAGACACTGCAATGGCTGAATTCCTCTCTCTCCAGGCTGCGGTAAGCAAACACATCAACAACGGTGACACCGTGGCGATGGAAGGCTTCACCCACCTGATCCCGTTTGCGGCGGGCCATGAAATCATCCGCCAGGAAAAGCGCGACCTGACCCTGATCCGGATGACCCCGGATCTTGTGTATGACCAGATGATCGGCGCGGGCTGCGCGAAAAAACTGATTTTCTCTTGGGGTGGCAACCCTGGCGTGGGCTCCCTGCATCGTCTGCGGGATGCCGTTGAGAAAGGCTGGCCGAACAAGCTGGAAATCCTTGAGCACAGCCACGCCGCCATGGCAAATGCCTATGAGGCCGGTGCCGCCGGCCTGCCACTTGCAGTGTTGCGAGGTTACGTGGGCAGTGACCTTCCCAAGGTCAACGACCAGATCAAGTTCATCGAATGCCCGTTTACCGGTGAACGACTGGCGGCAGTGCCTTCCATTCGTCCAGACGTAGCGGTAATCCACGCCCAGCGAGCCGACCGCAAGGGCAACGTGCTGGTTGAAGGTATTGTCGGCATCCAAAAGGAAGTTGTGCTAGCGGCCAAACGCAGCATTGTCACCGTTGAGGAAGTTGTGGATGACCTGGGTGCCTCGGTGAATGCCTGTGTGTTGCCGTCCTGGGCGGTAACCGCCATTGCCGAAGCACCCAGAGGCGCGAAACCCTCCTACGCACTCGGCTACTACGACCGGGACAACGCCTTCTACAAGGACTGGGATGGTATCGCCCGCGACCGCGACACCTTCCAGGCCTGGCTGAAAGACAACGTATTTGAAAAAGGAGCTGCGTGATGAGCCTCGAATTTACCGCTTCCGAAATGATGAGCGTCACTGCCGCTCGCGCACTGACCAATGACATGACCTGCTTCGTAGGTATTGGCCTGCCCAGTGAGGCGGCAAACCTGGCAAGACTGACTCATGCCCCGGGTGTGACGCTGATCTATGAATCAGGCACCCTTCAGACGAAGCCAGACGTACTGCCGTTGTCCATCGGTGACGGCGAGCTGTGCGAATCGGCACTGACCACAGTCTCGGTACCAGAGATGTTCCGCTACTGGCTGCAGGGCGGCCACATCAGCGTCGGCTTCCTGGGTACTGCCCAGATCGACCGTTTCGCCAACCTGAATACCACCCTGATTGGCGATTACCGCGAGCCGCAGGTTCGTCTGCCCGGCGGCGGTGGCGCCCCGGAAATTGCCACCAACGCCAAGGAAGTGTTCATTACCGTGAAACACTCCAAGCGCACCTTCGTGAAGGACGTGGACTTCGTGACCACCGTCGGCTTCGGCCGTGACGGCAAGGCCCGGGACAACGTCCCGAACATCGGCCGCGGCCCCACGGTGGTTATCACCGACCTGTGTATCCTCAAGCCGGACCCGGAGACTAAGGAGCTGGTGGTCACCTCCCTGCACCCGAATGTGACCCGTGAAGACGTGATCGAGGCAACCGGCTGGGACATCCGCTTCGCGGACCAGCTGGAAACCACCCCAGCGCCCACGGCCAGGGAACTGGAAGTGCTGCGGGATCTGAAAGCCCGCACCAATGCCCACCATTCCGGCCAACAGTGAGGCCTGCCATGACTGACGTATTTCTCTGCCATCCCCGCCGTTCGGCCATCGGCCGCTTCGGCGGCACCCTTGCCAGCGTGCGCCCCGACGACCTGGCCGCCCACATATTCAAGGCCGTGCTCGAGCAGGCCCCGGAACTGGACCCGGCGGCCATCGACGAAGTCATGATGGGCAGCGCCAACCAGGCGGGTGAAGACAACCGCAACGTGGCCCGCATGTCCGCGTTGCTGGCCGGTTTGCCCACGTCCGTACCCGGCACCACCCTCAACCGGCTGTGCGGATCCGGCATGGACGCCGTGGGAACTGCATTCCGCGCCATCCGCGCCGTTGAAATGGATCTTGTCCTGGCCGGCGGCGTGGAGTCTATGTCCCGTGCCCCGTACGTCATGGGCAAGGCGGACAGCGCCTTCTCCCGGGGCCAGAAGATTGAGGACACCACCATCGGCTGGCGCTTCGTGAACCCGCTGATGAAGAAGCAGTACGGCATCGACTCCATGCCGGAAACGGCGGAGAACGTCGCCGAACAGTTCAATATTTCCCGGGATGATCAGGACCTGTTTGCGTTCCGATCCCAGCAGAAGACCGCCCGGGCACAACTGGAGGGGGTCTTCGCCGAAGAGATCGTCCCGGTCACCATTCCCCGTCGCAAGCAGGACCCACTGGTGTTCGACACCGACGAGCACCCCCGCAGCACCACCCTGGAGAAGCTTGCCTCCCTGCCCACACCGTTCCGTGACAAGGGCAGCGTGACCGCGGGCAATGCCTCCGGCGTCAACGACGGCGCCGCCGCCATGCTGGTCGCCAGCGAAGCGGCAGTGAAACAGCAAAGTCTCAAGCCCATGGCCAAAATCCTGGGCATGGCCACCGCCGGTGTCGAACCCCGCATTATGGGCATCGGCCCGGTACCAGCGGTTCAGAAGCTGCTGGAGAAACAGAACATCAGCATCGCCGACATCGACGTGATAGAGCTGAACGAAGCCTTCGCCGCCCAGGGCCTGGCGGTCCTGCGTGAGCTGGGCATCGCCGACGACGACCCCCGGGTCAACCCGAACGGCGGCGCCATTGCCCTCGGACACCCGCTGGGCATGTCCGGCGCACGCCTGCTGATGACTGCCGCGCACCAGCTGCATCGCACCGGCGGCCGTTATGCCCTGTGCACCATGTGTGTGGGCGTAGGCCAGGGTATTGCTACACTTATTGAGCGGGTCTGATCGACCCGTTCCAAGGAGATGACATGGCTTTTCTGAAACACAGGAATCGTACCATTTGCTATCGACTGTTAGGTGATAGCGAGAAACCGCTCATTATACTAGCTCACCCTCTCGGCATGACCCAGGGCGTTTGGGACGACATGCTGCCGGCCTTGCTTGGCAAGTTCCGTGTTCTTACCTGGGACCTGCCTGGTCATGGTGCCAGCAGTAGCTGGCCCGAGGAATCCGACGAAATCAAACCGGAAGACCTGGCGCAGGAGGCTATCGCTCTCGCAAGAGTGGCAGGCGCCGATCATTTCCACTTTGTGGGGACATCGATTGGCGGCGCCATTGGCCAGCAGCTCGTGAGCGAACACTCTGAAAAACTGCTTTCCGCCACACTCACGAATACCGGCGCCGTCATAGGCACTCCCGAAGCCTGGAATGCCCGCTCAACCAATGTGCTGAAACTCGGCCTTTCTGCCATGGCGGTGGATATCGTGCCACGCTGGTTCGGCCCGGCCGCCTGCCAACAACAACCAGCGTTGATAGAGGGCTGGCGGGTGATCATGGGGCGCGGAGATGATCGAAGTTATGCACTGCTATGCACGATGCTTGGCCAGGCTGATTTCCGCGATCAACTCCGGGAACCTGCAGTCTCTTTGCATTTGATTGGGGGCTCTGAAGACGTCGCCACGCCACCGGACACACTCAAAGCGCTGGCCGACGTAACTGGTGCCGCGGGGCCGATCATTCTGGAGGAGATTGGACACGTGCCATCGGTAGAGTGCCCGGAGAAATTCAGCCAGATTCTGTTTCGCTCCCTGATCTGAGTTCTCACTGCCTGCAAACCAGGGCCCGCTTCCCAGGGCCCCGACCTCCCTCTCCTCCAATCAATATGCGGATAGAACTCTGCACTTTACGGATAGGTTCATTCCGAAAAAGCCCTTAGCGTTGCTCCACGATGCGACCCTTCCAGGCGAGAACAGCACCATGGACAACACTTTAAGATTCGACCAAAAAACTTCTACGGCCGGCACTTCAAGAGCCCCGATATTTGGGGTGCTATTCCTCGCATGCGTCTGTGCAGCATTGATGCTTCTTGTCGCAACTACCAGCATCCAGGCCACGCTTGCGGCAATAATAATTGGACTGGCGGCTACCGCACTCACTCTATGTGCAAGGTTGCAGCCAACCATCGTCACCATACGCGAACCAGTGTTGATACCGGGCCCCCAGCCTAAACCGGTTCTTGAACCGGAAACGCCTGCGCCAGAACAGGCATCAGCAGACCCCATCCTGACAGGTCATCTGGACGACCTACGAAACAACGTTAACATGATCCTGGTAGAAATGGATGAAGCTGGTAAGTTGGCCAAAGAATCCGGCGCAAAGGTTGCCCAGAGCGCTAACAGCATTGCCGGATCCGAGGCCTCGATTCGAGAGCTGGCAGAATTTATGTCCCGTATCGACGAAGTCTTCACTCAGCTGGGCAAACAGTCAGAAGAAATTGGCAGTATCGTGGGCAACATCCAGGATATTGCCAAACAGACCAATCTGCTGGCACTGAACGCGTCCATTGAGGCCGCACGAGCGGGTGAATACGGCCGAGGCTTTTCGGTAGTCGCTGACGAAGTGCGTAACCTGGCCGTGCGCGCCAACGAATCCAGCGAGAGCATCCGTGAAATCGCAAACAACTTGAACTCTACTTCTGTGGAGGCGGGTAGCGGCATGGAAAAAATCCGCCAGTCTTGTAATCACTGCCTGAATAACTCCGAAGAAGCCCTACAGGCGATGAAAGATATCCAGGCCGGAGCCGTCGCCCGCATGGAAGTGGTCAAAGGAATCACAGAGCGCTTGCAAGTGCAGCGGGAACTTACCCATCAGCTTTATACCGATGTCATCGCAGGTGACTGATTTTCAGGCGGCGGTAAACGACGAATCTTTATTTTTATGCCGGCGAAATTCCTGAAATACGATGCGCCAAAGATGTCTGTGCAAACACCGGACACCCCTATGCAGAAATCGGATATCTCCAAAGCTTCCCCGCGCCTCTAATGTAAGAACCCACAACAACAATCTGAGGTGTTGAAATGAGCAAGAT
>PAKW01000065.1 GCA_002707215.1 Halomonas sp. | reverse complement strand
GACGGAAAAGACCCACTTCACCAACCGTGAAGAGAAAGAGGGCTGGCGCCTGTCCTGCCAGGTTCCCGTCAAGCACAATATGAAGGTGGAAGTGCCGGAAGAGTTCTTCGGCGTCAAGAAGTGGGAATGTGAGGTTGTCTCAAACCACAACGTGGCTACCTTCATCAAGGAGCTGGTGCTGAAGCTGCCCGAAGGGGAAGAAGTAGACTTCCGTGCCGGCGGTTACGTTCAGCTTGAGTGTCCTCCCTTTGAGATCGACTTCAAGGATTTCGATATCGAGGAAGAGTTCCGGGAAGACTGGGACAAGCACAATATCTGGCGTTACAAGGCGGTGAACAAGGAAGAAACCATCCGGGCGTACTCCATGGCGAACTACCCGGAAGAGAGGGGCGTTCTCAAGTTCAATATCCGTATTGCCACGCCACCTCCCGGTACGGATCATAACCCGGGCATCATGTCCAGCTTCGTGTTTAACCTGAAGCCGGGTGACAAGGTGACCGTTATGGGGCCGTTTGGTGAGTTTTTCGCCAAGAAGACCAATGCCGAAATGGTCTTCATCGGTGGTGGCGCAGGTATGGCGCCCATGCGCTCCCACATTTTCGACCAGCTCAAGCGATTGAACTCGAAGCGAAAGATCAGCTTCTGGTACGGTGCGCGAAGCGTTCGCGAGATGTTCTACGTGGAAGACTTCGACGGCCTGGCCGAGGAAAATGATAATTTCGAGTGGCATGTTGCACTGTCAGACGCGCTGCCGGAAGACAACTGGGAAGGGCCAACCGGCTTTATCCATAACGTGTTGTACGAAAACTACCTGAAGGACCACCCGGCTCCGGAAGATTGTGAGTTCTACATGTGTGGGCCCCCAATTATGAACGCATCTGTTATCAAGATGCTCAAGGACCTGGGCGTTGAGGACGAAAACATCATGCTGGATGACTTCGGAGGTTAAGCAATCCTGATGACATTCCGCATGCTTCGACCCGCCAGGGTGGCCCTGGCCAGCGCTTTTGCAGCGCTGGCCATCGCCGCCCTGGCGGGTTGCTCGTTTCAGCCTGAAGAACAAATCTGGGAAATATCAGGCCCCGTTTTTGGCACCAGCTACCACATCAGTGTGGTATTGACGGACGATCAGCAAAGGCTTGAGGCGCTGGCAGACGGTATCGAAAGGGTGCTCGAAGGCGTAGATGCCTCTATGTCCACCTGGCGTGAAGATTCGGAATTGTCCCGGTTTAATCAGCAGTCGGACCAGTCGGACTGGACGCCGGTTTCCGAGGGGCTGTTCGAGGTGCTCCAAAAGGCCGATGAAATCTCGAAACTGACCGGCGGAGCCTTTGATGTAACAATTGGCCCGGTGGTGAATCTCTGGGGGTTCGGGCCGCAGGCCCAACCGGAAACGATACCCTCAGGTGAGGAACTTGCAGAGATTTTGTCTGCGACCGGTTTTGAAAAGCTTGAGCTGAGAGCCGGTCCCCCGTCAGTGCGGGCATCCACGCCGCAATACGTGGATCTTTCTGCCATCGCCAAGGGCTATGGCGTGGATGCGGTGGCCCGCTTTCTCGACAGTCAGCGGGTGCAGGCCTACCTTGTGGAGATCGGCGGGGAAGTCCGGGTCAATGGGCGAAAACCGGACGGCAGCACCTGGCGCCTGGCGATAGAGCAACCGATATCTGAAGGGCGGCAGGTTAACAGGGTCGTGTCACTGGAATCGCGCGCCATGGCGACATCCGGTGACTATCGGAACTATTACGAATCGGAAGGACGTCGATACTCCCATACAATAGACCCTGAGACCGGTGAGCCGATCACACACAATCTGGCGTCGGTCACGGTGATTGCAGATGACGGTATGACGGCGGATGCTCTGGCAACCGGTTTTAATGTGATGGGCTACGAACGAGCCAATGCGCTCGCGGTGAGGGAAAATATACCGGCCTATTTTATTGTCAGGACGGATGAAGGTTTCGAGACGCACCAGACGCCGGCCTTTTCGTCCTACGTGACTCAGTGAGGGGAGGGCAACATGGGTACCTTTCTATTGGTTTTGTTTATTGTGGTGCTGCTGGTTGCAGCCATGTCCATTGGCGTTATTTTCGGGCGCAAGCCGATCAGCGGAACCTGTGGTGGCATTAGCGCTTTGGGTATCAGCCAGTCCTGTGATATCTGCGGTGGTAATACCCAAAAATGCGAGGAAGAAAACGAGCGACTGGCCAATGAAGTAAAAGCGCCCGAGGCCCTGGCTTACGACGCCACCAGGACCCGCAAGCATTGATCTGATTCTGCTTTCAACAATTACCTCCATCTTTTCACGACGTAGATAAGGAGTCACTGCGCGCATGGCAGAACATCATTACGACGTCGTCGTTATCGGCGCTGGTCCGTCCGGCGAAGGCGCGGCGATGAATGCGACCAAACACGGCAAACGTGTCGCGATCATCGAGGACAAGCCCACGGTTGGCGGCAACTGCATCCACTGGGGCACTATTCCGTCCAAGGCCCTGCGTCATTCCGTCAAGCAGATCATCACCTTTAACACCAACCAGATGTTTCGGGATATCGGGGAGCCTCGCTGGTTCTCCTTCCCGAGGGTTTTGCAGAACGCCCAGAAGGTGATAGGCAAGCAGGTCAAGCTCCGGACCCAGTTCTACGCACGTAACCGGGTGGATCTGATCAATGGCCGTGCGTTTTTCATTGACCGGAACCGGCTTGAAATTCGCGGCAGCAAGTCGTTGGAAACCCTTCACTTCAGGCAGGCTGTCATTGCTACCGGTTCCCGGCCCTATCTGCCACCGGACATAGATTTCCGCCATCACCGGATCTATAACTCCGACACCATTCTGAACCTGTCCCACACGCCGCGGACGTTGGTTATCTACGGAGCCGGTGTTATTGGCTCGGAGTACGCCTCAATTTTCGCCGGGCTGGGTGTGAAAGTGGATCTGATCAACCCGGGCAGCAGGCTGTTGTCGTTTCTCGATGACGAAATTTCCGATGCCCTGAGTTATCACCTGCGCAATAACGGTGTCCTGGTGCGTCACAATGAGCGGTACGAGTCGGTTGTGGGTGACGACCATGGCATTGTGCTGTCTCTGCAGTCCGGTAAAAAGATCCGTGCAGACGCTTTCCTGTGGTGCAACGGCCGTAGCGGCAATACCGAGAAGCTTGGCCTTGAAAATATTGGTCTGGTGCCGAATGGTCGTGGTCAGTTGGCCGTTGATGAGCATTACCGTACCGAGGTTGAAACTATTTACGCCGCGGGGGATGTGATTGGCTGGCCAAGTCTGGCCAGTGCCGCCTACGATCAGGGCCGTTCGGCCGCCTCGGACATCGTTCAGGACGAATACTTCCGGTTTGTTTCAGACGTGCCAACCGGGATCTATACCATTCCGGAAATCAGCTCCGTTGGTAAAACGGAACGTGAGTTGACCGAAGCCAAAGTGCCCTATGAGGTTGGACAGGCCTTCTTTAAGGATCTGGCCCGGGCCCAGATCACCAGAGAGGCTGTTGGTATGTTGAAGATCCTGTTCCACCGGGAAACGCGCCAGATTCTGGGCATTCACTGTTTCGGGGACCAGGCAGCGGAAATTGTCCACATCGGCCAGGCGATCATGAATCAGGAAGGGGAGGCGAACTCCCTGAACTACTTCATCAATACCACCTTCAATTACCCGACCATGGCCGAGGCTTACCGGGTTGCTGCTCTTAATGGCCTGAACCGGATCTTCTGATTCGGCTTCAGTGCGAACCAGGGGTCAGATGAAGGCTTTCATCTGACCCCACGTTCATCTCGGGCTCCACATTTAGCGCTTCCCTCGCAGGCAAGCTCAACAATGCCTTGGCCCGGTTATCGAAAAACATCCGGGTGCTGGTGGGGTAGTCGGTAATAATGCTGTCCACCCCCATTTTTTCCAACTGCAGCATGTCGTGAATGCGGTTCACTGTCCAGGTGGAGACGTGCATGCCACGGCGATGTGCTTGTTCAACAAGCTCCTTTGAGCACAGCTTCCAGTTAATGCAGAGGTATTCGCATTCCAGGCGGCTGGCCATGCTCAGGGGGCGCGGGAACTTTCTTTCTGTTACCAGCCCGATGCGAATGTTTTTGTTGCGCCGCCGGATTTCCTTCAGAAACCAGGTGTCCGACGAGGTGATCGCAGCGGTCTGATACAGGCTCCGGCGCTGGATCACCTCCGTCAGCCGGTTACAGAGGATATTGAGCCTGGCGCGATTGTCCTTCTTGACCTCCAGTTGCAAATGTTCCAGGTCGTCAAACTGATCCAGAAGGTCTTCCAGTGCTGGTATGCCGGTAGGCCTGGGCCATGAATGGGTATTGCGCCTTGCATCCATGGCCCCCAGTTCGGCAGCGGTGTATTGACTGATACTGCCTTTCCGGTCAGTGGTGCGGTCAACCGACAGGTCGTGCACCAGCACCGGTTTTCCGTCTTTCGACAGTACCAGATCCAGTTCGAAGTGCCGGATGCCGTGGCGGTAGGCATGCACAAAGCCCGGCAGGGTATTCTCCGGGGCCTCTCCTTTGGCACCTCTGTGTCCGTAAACGATCATGCGGGTGCTTCGTCCTTCAGGCGTTGATAGATGGCCTGGCGTTTCTTCCAGGTGTCATGGCAGAGGCGGATATCTTCGAGGTAAGCCGGTAATTCGTGCATCAGCAGGGCCTGGGGGCCATCCACCAGGGCTTTTTCCGGTTTCGGGTGAAAATCCACGAGCACCATGTTGGCGCCCGCGATAACGCCCTGGGCTGTCGCGTGCATAACATCGAGAATGCCATCCGGCGACTGCTCCCGGGTCCCGACCGAGTGGGATGGGTCCACGCACACCGGCATGCGGGTCAGGCGTTTAACGGCCGGAACATGGGCAAAATCCACCATGTTGCGATGGGGCTGGCCGGCCTCTGTTTTCATGCCCCTCAGGCAGAAGATGACGTTGGCGTTGCCTTCGCTGGCGAGGTATTCAGCGGCGTTCAGGGACTCATTCAGGGTGATGCCAAAACCACGCTTTAGCAGCACGGGGTAGGTGCTCTGACGGCCAATGGCCTTCAGCAGCTCGAAGTTCTGGGTGTTCCGGGTGCCCACCTGCAGCATGACACCGGTGGGCCGGCCGAGTTTTTCCAGGCAGGTATCGATTTCCTCAATATGGCTTTCGTGAGTGATCTCCATGGCGATCACCCTGATGCCATGTTTACCGGCTTTCTCAAACACCCAGGGCAGGCAGCCCTTGCCATGGCCCTGGAACGAATAGGGATTGGTGCGCGGTTTGTAGGCGCCCATCCGGGTGCAGATTTCGCCACTTTCCTCCAGAGCCTTCATCATCATGTCGACATGTTCGGGTACATCGACAGCGCACAAACCGGCGAAGATGTTCAGGTTGGTCTGATTGAATTCCACGCCATTATAGGTGAACCCGCTTTGCCGCCGGTCGTCCCGGTGACGGCCGAGAATGCGGTAATCCTCCGATATGCGAATGGCCCGCTCAACCGCCGGAAGTGCCTCGATTTCTTCCTTGTTCAGGGGCTTGGTGTCGCCCAGCAGATAGATCTCGGTCAGCCGCTGGGTGGCGCCCTGAACCTCGTGAACCCGCACGGTAACACCTGGCAGATTCTCAAGGTAATGCATTGTCTGGCGGTATTCTTCACTATCCAGAGCGGTGTTGGGGTGAAGGATGGCTAACATGCTGTCTCCTTTTTATGAACCGGCGCCTTCCGCGCGGTGCCTTGCCTGCACGTATTCCCGATGGTTAAGGTGAAGCAGGTCTGCCATGCGGCGAATAAGGTGTTCTTCGTATTTGTCGATGCGCCCGTCCGCAAAGGCCACGCGCCAGATGCTCTCAAGCAGCGCCTGTTTGCCTTCCTGATCCAGGTGTTCGTTGATCTGACCGGTAAATTCATAAAGCGAGGTGGCATCGTCGGCGTGGCTGAGGGCGTCCTGCAGGATTTCCACGGCTTCCGCCCGGGAGACCTGGTGCGCTTTAACCGCGCCATCGACAATGGCTTGCAGTTCCCGCTCATCTTCATTCTGGTCAACCCGGGACAGCTGCACCATCAGCGCCGTGGCTGCCACAGCCAACTGACGGTTGTCAGGCTTTTTGTGTTCATCTTCCGGCCCCGCAAACAGTTTTTTCAGGTGCTCGATCATGGTCGGACAGTCGTACTCCTGTGTTCGGTGTCTGGCCCGGAGTCAGGCGGCTTTCGCGTGCTGCCGGACCCGGTTTTCAAGTTCAATCTGGTCCGCCGCAAAGCGCCGAATGCCATCGGCCAGCTTTTCCGTGGCCATGGCATCTTCGTTGGATTCCCAGCGGAACAGCTTTTCATCGATAGCACCAAAGCGATCCGGCGAGCTGGCCGAATCAGCCGACAGTTGTTGCGGCAGATCGCCCTGGTCGTCTTTCAGTTCCTGCAAAAGGGCAGGGCTGATTGTCAGTCGGTCGCAGCCGGCGAGCATCTCGATTTCACCGCTGTTGCGGAAGCTGGCCCCCATCACCACGGTGTTGAAGCCGTTGGCCTTGAAGTAATTATAGATCCGGGTCACCGAAAGCACGCCTGGATCTTCGGCGGCCGGGTAGCTGTCGCGGCCACTGTTGGCCAGGTGCCAGTCCAGAATTCGCCCAACGAAGGGTGAGATCAGGAATGCCCCGGCCTGGGCGCAGGCGGCAGCCTGGATAAAGGAGAACAGCAGCGTAAGGTTGCAATGTATGCCTTCCTTCTCCAGTTGCTCGGCGGCCCGGATGCCTTCCCAGGTAGACGCAATCTTGATCAGCACACGGTTGGTATCCACCCCCTGCCTGTCGTAAAGCTCAACCAGGCCGCGGGCCCGCTCCAGCGTCCCCGTGGTGTCAAACGAAAGCCGTGCATCGACTTCGGTGGAAACAACCCCTGGAATCAGATTCAGGATTTCCCGGCCGGCAAGCACGGCCAGCATATCTGTTGCCATGGTCAACTGCTCGGCGTCCGAGCCGCCGTGGCGGCGGGCTTCAGCTATTGCCTTGTCCAGCATCGGGCGATACACCTCGGAGGCGGCCGCCTTAAGCAGAAGCGACGGGTTTGTGGTGGCATCTTCCGGCCGCCATTTGGCAATGGCGTCGATGTCGCCGGTGTCTGCCACCACGGTGGTCATGGATTTCAGTTGGTCGAGCTTGCTGGTCATTCGTCCTGTCGTCCCCGTTGATTGGTTTTTGGCGCGCCTGAATCCCGGGCGCTGATCATACCCCTACAATAGCGGGCCGCTCTGA
Organism: Halomonas sp.; assembly: GCA_002707215.1. Taxonomy (GTDB): domain Bacteria; phylum Pseudomonadota; class Gammaproteobacteria; order Pseudomonadales; family Oleiphilaceae; genus Marinobacter. The sequence goes on along the minus strand of PAKW01000065.1, from coordinate 8,339 downwards.
CAGGAACAAGACAACAAAAGGTATGGTATGCCTCAGGGGCGATTAAGCTTCGGCAATCTCCGGCGTTGCCGGTTCACGCACCTTTTCCAGTGCGTCCAGCGCGCTCTCGATAACTTCCAGGCCAGCGCCGGATTTTTGGGCATTCTCGCTGATGTAGCGCCGGAATTGTCGCCCACCCGGCTGGCCGTGGAACAGGCCCAGCAGGTGCCTGGACATGTGGGTGAGGAACACGCCGCGCTCAAGCTCGCTCTGGATAAACGGAAGCATGGCCCGAAGCGCCTGATGCCGGGTTTCCACCGGAGCGGCCTGCCCGAAAAACTGCGGATCAACGCCTGCCAGCAGCCAGGGATTGTGATAAGCCTCCCGGCCGAGCATCACGCCGTCGGTGTGCCGAAGATGCTCGTGGCCCTCGTCGAAGGTCTTGATGCCGCCGTTAATGATCATTTCCAGGTGCGGGTATTTGGCCTTCAGGCGGTATACCCAGTCGTATTTGAGTGGCGGAATATCGCGGTTCTCCTTGGGGCTCAGACCCTCCAGAACGGCAATGCGGGCATGCACGATGAAAGTCCGGCAACCGGAAGCGGCCACTTTTTCCACGAACTCGCACAGATCGTCCCAGGACGCCCGGCCATCGATCCCGATCCGGTGTTTTACGGTAACGGGCAGATCTGTTGCCTCAATCATTGCCTTTACACCTTCGGCCACCTTGTCCGGGTTCGCCATCAGGCAGGCACCCATCATGTTATTCTGAACCCGGTCGCTGGGACAGCCAACATTCAGGTTAACCTCATTAAATCCATACTGTTGTGCAAGCCTCGCACAGTGCGCCAGCTCACCGGCATCACTGCCACCCAGCTGCAACGCCAGCGGGTATTCGGCTTCGTCGTGGCGGAGGAAGCGTGCGGTATCACCGTGGATAAGAGCGCCCGTGGTGACCATCTCGGTGTAGAGCAGCGTATGTCGGCTCAGTTGCCTCGCCAGGAAGCGGTAGTGACTGGTGGTCCAGTCCATCATCGGGGCGATGCAAAACCTCCGGGATGGCTCGCCACCAGTGTTAGCGCTGCTTGCCGCTGAATTTCCTGCCCTTTTTGCGTCACTGACATACACCATTTATTACCCGTTTTCACCATTTTTGCCGTAATCACTGCTCCAGAAGTGCTCCAAAACTCGGTTTGGAGCACCATAAACCATAATAAGGAGCGTGGAGAGCGCCGTGCCTGCCATTATTGTCAGAGCGCGTGCCGATGGTACCAGATCATACCGGGCGACCTGATCGAACGTCTAGGCTTGGGGATCTGGAGAAAACACTCGAGTACGGGAAAAGTACGGAAAGAGCACGGAGTCCAGGCGCACCCTGCGCACGGGTGATGTGATACTATTTGTTCTTTCACTCAAAGCCGCTCCGGAAGAGCGGCTCGTGTTGGCAGCTATCCGTCAACCATCTACCACCCTACCCGAACTGCGGGTGGTTATTGGCTGGTGGCATCTTGCTGAATACGAAGACTCGAGCGGCCTGAACCATCGGGTTTGTCATTTAGCAGTAAAATAGCGACGCGGGCGTTATTGGGGCCCTTCATTACTGTAAAGTCGAGGATAAAGTTCCCCACGGCGGCAAATGGCTCTGACACCTGTCCTGATCGACTATCGATTGCCACTATCCGATCCGCCCCTTCCGCTTTGCTTCCGAACAGAGACGTTTTTCGGCCCCGCACCTGGGTATAAGCGATATCACCCTTGATTTGCACTCGCCGTGCCAGCGGGACCGCCCGCTCCAGGACGCGATCACTCTCAGCAAACCCCAGTGGATACTCCGGCTGCTCCAGTTTCACGTAGACCACAGGAAATGTGATCTCTCCCAGCGAGTCTGAATAGGGTGCGCTCGTTACCTCCGTTTGCGGCTGTCCAAAACCGCTCCGATATAATAACCGGTCATTATCATCGAATGAGAATGCGGATGCGTCGTCAATGGGGGTGTCCCGATAAATATTACTTAACCCCAGGAATGCCAGTGTTTTGGCAATGCTGAATGCGCCGTCATTGCCTTCCAATTGGTACACCTTGCCGGCAAAAGCCTCATAAACCCCGCGCCGTTGCAGATAGACGGTGTTGTTGTTAATGCGCAGATAGGCCTGCAAATCATCGCTGACCGGCCTAAGCGCGTCGTCGTCCAGAGCCAATATCCAGGCATGCAGCCTGGTATCGATGCCATCAAAGGCAGCCAGATTATTCTCGCCCCATACCGCGACGATCTCCGGGTTGCCGTCCGCGTCAATATCACCGGCATCCAGGTACAAAGCGTCCAGGTTCGCATCAGGCGGTCTGAATTCAGCGACCGACTTTAAAACCTCTCCGTTATCAATGTCATAGACCGATAATCCCTTCGAATCTAACAGCGCCACCCGCAAAATATCGGGGTTAGGCTGATTTAATGAGATAATGCGCAGCGGCTGTTGATTCAGGTCAATACGACGGTCAGGGACAAAGTTGCCAACTGACGGCCGGCTAGCCGGCCGCACCGTCTTATTGGCGTAGTTCGTAGCCGTCGCCCCAGCAAGCTGCCGCTGTTCGGCGCCGATGGTCATGCCGTCCCGCGTACGGTTAAGCACCAGTGTTGCCATCCCGTTTGTCACGGTTAAGCGTAACTCCAGTGCACTGTCCGGTGAGTCGGCATGCCGCCCCAGGGTTATCTGGTAGCCGAGGCTAACGAGCCGTCGCAGCAGTTCCAGTGACTCCAGGGCGAGCCTGCGATCATCACCGGTCATGATAAAATCGATGGTTTTGTTGCCGTCCCACGCGGCTAATGATTTCTCTGTCTGAGCCCATTCCGCATGGGCTGTTGGCAACCAGGCGACAGACAGCAGCCAAATGAGCAGGACGGGGAGCCTGGAATTGATCTGAGCGATGCCGATCATATTGCCTCCAAAAAAAGGCAAACGATACAAAAGTATCGTTTGCCTTGCTACTTGATCACTGTTCGGATGGTCGGTTTAGTACGTCCAGTTCATGCTCAGCGTATTAACGTAGGCACTATCATTGGAGTTGGTCTGATCTTGAATGCCGTCACCCGGAACGAACGTCGAGAGGATATAATCCATCGAAAAGTTCAGGTTGAAGGCGTACTTCAGTTGCAGGTCCACGGTAGTGCCGGCATAATCATCAACCTTTTGGCCGGGGTTTTTGGCATTGACCAGGTTGCCGGTCTCATCAAACCAGATCATGAACAACTGAGCCTTGTAAGACAGGTTCGGTGCCACACTGGCTAGTGCGCCCTTGGTGCCGAACGCGAGGATCTGCGACCCCGGGTTGATACCCGATGCACCGTTACCGATGCCGCCGTAACCCTGTACGCGCCCGCCAGTACGCTCCGGCGAGTAGGCATACAGTGTTGCGCCATAACCGGTGCTCAGGTTTTCGCCCAGGATGTTGCCGTCCATGCCCATCAGGCCACTGAAGCGGCCGATATCGGTGATACCGTTAAAGCCTTCGACCTTGTTGTCGGTTGCGTCACTGTCGCCCTGGGTATATCTGACCGCCACATAGGGACTGAAGCTGTCGTTGACAGGGAGTTCGATACCGGCGTAGGCAGCCGCGGAGCTCAGGTCACGCTCACCGACAGTGCCATCGGCGCCGATCACTTCAAACGACAGGTTGGCACCACCAATCTTGCCGAAGCCTTCCAGGCCGAAATAGGTCACATCGGCATTTCTATCGACGTTATCGCTATACGCCAGGATCGGGCTGAGCGTCCATTCCGCTACCTTCTGACTTACCTTGGCGCTGTAGACGCGCCAGTCTCCTGCTTCACTGGAGCCGGTTTTTACCGCATTGTTGATCGGAATATAGAGCACTTCGTAGCTGGTGTTGTTGCTCTTGCCCCGCAAGCCGACAAACGGATGATCGTCACCGTATAGCAGGCCGCCGGACTGCAGATCGAGATAGCGTAGGTCCCAGCCCGCCTGCAGCTGCACAGCCGGCGCAAGCGAGTAGAGGAGTTCGGCGCGCTCGATACCGAATTCGCCACCCGCGTTGGGCAGGCCGTTCTTTTCCGCTGTAGTATAAAAACTACGGTCAACGTTGTCTTTGGTCAGAATCTGATCGGACTCGGTGATCATCTTGACCGACCAGTCATCGCCGACGGCTTTCCAGCCCAGACGCGTTTCGGCACGGGTATGAGCGCCGTTACCGCTGACAACGCCGCCTTCATTGAGCGTTATGCCATCTTCTTTTTGGTTATCAAAGTCAAAGTTAGAATAGTAGGTGGGTTTGACCTTGGCGGTACCAAAGAACTCGATCTCTGCGGCGTTACTCTGGGCCGCTCCGAGGCCGAGTGATGCCAGGATCGCAGTGGAAAGTGTCAGTTTCTTGAACGACATGGGCTTAGCAGACATATTTATGCTCCTGTGTGCGTTTTTAGCACTTTGTTATTGGCCCGAATAGAAAAACATGTCTTTCAGAGCGTGTCAAATAATTAATGGGCTTTAGACGAAAAGGTGATCGAGTCGCTTGTGTGATGCCGATAATGTCGGCAACGGATGACTGAGTCAGGAAGATGTAGCGGGCTTTTGCTATCCTACCTGGAATTTCTGCCGCGCAGACGCCTGGCCCGCCCTTTTCAGATTCCGGAGTTCACATATATGCCCCTGATGGCGCAGGCCCTGCTGCCGGTATTTGTCCTGATCATGCTCGGGCATCTGTTCCGGCGTGTTGACTTCCCGGGCGGCGATTTCTGGCCCCAGGCGGAGCGCTTTACCTATTATGTACTGTTCCCGGCGATGCTGGTCTTCAAGCTGGGGCAGGCCCGCTTGCCTGCCTCGGCATACGGCGATATTGTCTTGCTTGTCGGGTCCATGCTGCTGGCGATGACCCTGTTCCTGGCGCTGGCGCAATGGTTCTGGCGCTGGAGTGGTCCGGTGTTTTCATCCGTTTACCAGGGCGCCATCCGGTTCAACTCCTACGTTGGCCTGGCTGCCGGGGGCATGTTGCTGGGCGATGAGGGACTGTCGTTGACGGCAATAGCGGTTGCCGTCATGGTGCCGCTGCTCAACCTCCTGTGTATCCTGATGTTTTCGCTGGTGGCGACGGACGAGCCGGTACGGCTTGGGCCGGTGTTCAGGGCCATTGGCACCAATCCGTTGATTGTTGGCTCGGTGATCGGTGTTGTCTGGAGCTTTTTCGAAATTGGTTTCCATCCCCTGATTGGCGGCATACTTGAGCCACTCAGTAATCTGGCTTTGCCCATGGGATTGATGACGGTGGGTGCGGGTCTTCAATTGAAGGCGCTGCGAGGGGCGTCCCTGCCTTTCATCGTTTCTTCCGTTCTGAAACTGGTCGCTTTCCCCCTGATGACCGCGGGGCTGGCGCTATTGCTGGGTCTCGATGGGCTGATGGTCCAGGTTGCTGTCCTGCTGGCGTCCCTGCCGACCGCCACATCTGCTTACATACTGGCTCGCCAGTTGGGGGGCGATGCCCCACTGATGGCGGGTATCATCAGTGGCCAGACTCTGCTGGCCATCGCGTCCATTCCGCTAATGCTGAGTATTCTCTGGTAGGCATTTGAGTACGGCATCGGCAATGCTGTGCTGAAAATCGCTATAGCTATTCGCAGTTGCCTTGATCTCCGACGCCAGGGGGTCCCAGGTGCTGAATGTGACGTCCAGGTTTTGCGTGATCGATTTCCACCATTGCTGATTAAACTGGGGCTCGGTCAGCAGGCAGGGATGGTGGCCTTTGCGCAGTTTGCCCTGAACCTCGGCAATATGATGTGCGCCCGGTGAGAGTTCCGGGTTCAGTGTCAGAACACCCTCCAGTTTCAGATCGTAATAATCAGCAAATCGGGTGAAGGCACTGTGGTAGGAGAACAGGCTGATGTCGTGCGCTGGAGCCAACCGGGCACGAATGGCGCTCTCAGTTTCCCGAACGCTGGCCTGGAACTGCTCGAAGTTCTGATCCATGGCCGGAAGGTTGACGCTGTCCAGCCGCGCTAGTGCATCGCGAATGGTTTCGGCCATTTCGATGGCCAGCTCGGGGTCAAGCCAGATGTGCGGGTCTTCACCATTGCCATGATTGTGGCCTTGAGCATCCTGATCACTTTGCCCGGCGTTGTCGGACTCGTGCTCACCTGTCATCAGCGTTACGGTGCGGCTGCTGAATTCTTGTCCCGACAGAAGCCGGTACAGAAAGTTTTCCATCTCCGGTCCCACCCAGAAAATTACATCGGCATTTTCCAGGGCGCGCCGCTGGGAAGGTTTCATGGTGTAGTTGTGCGGGCTTGAGCCCGCTGGAACCAGGCTGGTTGTCTGCATGTCTTCCGTGGCAATGGCGCGGACGATCAGCTCGACAGGCTTAATGGAGGTAACAATGCGGGTTTCGGCATGCAGGATGTTGCTTACAAGGAGAATGCTGGCACCGAGTGCCAGTGAAAGTGCGTTTCCGGGAGCGCGCATGGGTATTTGGGGTCCTGCGATTGAGTATGTAACGTTATAATGTAACTGATCTTTGGTGGTTGTCGCAAAAGTGGTGATTGCCGCGAAATCGCAAAATAAAGTGCCGATGCCGGGATTTATCTGGCCTCGGAAACGCCTTGATCATGCCAAACCGGTTGAGGGCCGGTATAATGCCGGATTTATCAAACGGCCAGAGACTTTTCAGGAAGGTTTCATGACAGTACGTACCCGAATTGCTCCGTCACCCACCGGTGATCCACACGTTGGTACCGCCTACGTGGCCCTGTTCAACCTGTGTTTCGCCCGCCAGCACGGTGGCCAGTTCATCCTCCGTATTGAAGATACCGACCAGGCCAGAAGCACGGCGGAGTCGGAGCAGGACATCCTCAAGGCCTTGCGCTGGCTGGGGCTTAACTGGGACGAAGGTCCCGATGTGGGTGGCCCCCACGGTCCTTACCGGCAGTCCGAACGCAAGCATTCGTACCGCCAGTACGCCGAGGACCTGGTCACCGCCGGCCATGCCTTTTACTGCTTCCGTACCCCGGAACAGCTGGATGCCATCCGGGAAGAACGCAAGGCCCAGGGCCTGAACCCCGGAATCAAGGGTAACCTGGAGCTGTCGGAAGAAGAGGTAAAGCGCCGCCTGGATGCCGGCGAGCCTTACGTGATCCGCATGAAAGTGCCCGACGAGGGTATCTGCGAGATCGACGACATGCTCCGCGGCATCATTGAGATCGACTGGGCCCAGGTGGATTGCCAGATCCTGCTCAAATCCGATGGCATGCCAACCTACCACCTGGCCAACGTGGTTGATGATCACCTGATGGAAATCACCCACGTGCTGCGGGGCGAGGAGTGGATCAACTCGGCACCCAAGCACAAACTGCTGTACCAGTATTTTGGCTGGGACATGCCGGTGCTTTGCCACCTGCCGCTGCTGCGCAACCCGGACAAGAGCAAACTCTCCAAGCGCAAGAATCCGACCAGTATCAATTTCTATGAGCGTATGGGCTTCCTGCCGGAAGCGGTTACCAACTATCTGGGACGCATGGGCTGGTCCATGCCGGACGAACGGGAAAAGTTCACCCTGGACGAGATGATCGAGAACTTCGACATCCAGCGCGTTTCCCTGGGTGGTCCGGTCTTCGATGTGGAAAAACTTCGCTGGCTCAGCGGCCAATGGCTGCGGGAGGATCTGACTGAAGAGCAGTTCATGGAGCGCATGCGTCAGTGGTGGTTCAACGAAGACGCCCTGGGCGCCCTGGTGCCTCACATCAAGGGCAGGGCGGACGTGTTCTCCGATGTGGCGCCCATGGCCCAGTTCATGTTCTCCGGCATGCTCAACCTGAAGCCGGAAGACTTCGCACACAACAAGCTCGAAGAGGCGCAGGTCAAGCGGGTTCTGCAATTCACCCTCTGGAAGCTTGAAGCCCAGCGCCACTGGAGCAAAGACACCATCTTTGCTGACATAAAGGCGCTGACCAAAGCCATGGATTTGAAAATGGGTGACTTCATGTTCTCCATCTTCGTGGCCATTGCCGGCACCCCCAACTCCTGGTCAGTGATGGACTCCATGGCCCTACTGGGACCGGACATGACCCGCTCCCGGCTGCGTCATGCGCTGGAAGTGCTCGGCGGCTTCTCCAGGAAGGAAACCAAGAAAGTGGAAAAAGAATACGCCGCACTGGGTATTTGACAACCGCTTTGGTGAATTAATAAACGGCCTGAACAGGAGTGTCCAGAAAACTGAAAAAAGTGCGTTCAAAAGGTTGACGCCCATAGGGCGGATCCTTAATATACGCAGCCGTTGAGGGGCCATAGCTCAGCTGGGAGAGCGCAACACTGGCAGTGTTGAGGTCAGCGGTTCGATCCCGCTTGGCTCCACCAATTTCTAGT
>PAKW01000064.1 GCA_002707215.1 Halomonas sp. | reverse complement strand
TGGCGGAGAGGGAGGGATTCGAACCCTCGATACGCTATTAACGTATACACACTTTCCAGGCGTGCGCCTTCAGCCACTCGGCCACCTCTCCAATAAACCGTTTCAAATCAGCGATGTCGTCACTGATTTGAGGGCGCAAACTTTAATGGTTTTACAGGCAATTGGCAACTCCCTTTGGAAAAATCGCCAAAAAATTTCAGGAATCGCCGACATTTCTGTTTACCGGTTGGACAGATTCAGGACTATGGTTAATGATGCCGGCAATAATGGACCAGCGGGCCATGGCGGGTACCTTTGGTCACCAGATGCGATATAGAGACGAGGAGAATAACAATGCTGATGAAAGCCGAGCAATCGACATTACTGCTGATCGACGTACAGGAAAAGCTCATGCCAGCCATAAGCCACGGTGAAGAGGTGGCTGACCGGTGTATTACGCTTGCAACCATAGCTGGCCTGATGGAAGTGCCGGTACTGGCCACCGAACAGCTTCCTGACAAGCTGGGCCATAATGTTGAGGCGATTCGGGAGCTTTGTCATCTGACTCTGGCGAAACACCATTTTGACGCCTGTCCCGACGGGCTCGTCGATCACCTTCCCGAAGGCCGGCAACACATCGTAATGGGCGGTTGCGAGACCCATGTCTGCATGATGCAGACCGCCCTCAGTCTTGTCGACGCCGGCTACAAGGTCTGGGTGGTGGCTGATGCCACGGGCTCGCGGAACGAGTTTGACCGTGACGTAGCCCTGGATCGCCTGTGCGAGAGCGGAGCACGGGTCGTGACCCTTGAAATGGTGGCATTCGAGTGGATGCGCCATTGCAAACACCCGCAATTCAGGAACATCCAGGCGCTGATCAAGTGAATGCACCCAGCACAGCGATGCCGACGTAAACCGGGCCCCGAAACCCCACTCAGTGCTTGAGGTTAGCGATGCTCAACATGGATTTTACCCGTAAGATCGTGATCCGGACTGCCGAGCAGGAATGGATTCCCAGCCCTGTCGGCGGTGTACTCAGAAAACCCCTGGCCAGAGAAGAAGCGGAGCGCGGGCACGCAACCAGCGTTGTTCGTTATGAGCCCGGAGCCTCATTCAAGCGGCACGAGCACCCACTCGGCGAGGAAATTCTGGTTCTCGACGGCGTGTTTTCCGATGAAACCGGCGACTATCCGGCAGGAACTTACATGCGCAACCCGCCAGGAAGTGGCCACGCCCCGTTCAGCAAGGAAGGCTGCACCCTGCTGGTGAAACTGCATCAGTTCAATGAGCGGGATCAGTCAACGGTGCGTATCGACACCACCAATACGCCCTGGCTCCCTGGCATTGGGGGCTTGCAGGTTATGCCCCTGCATGAGTTCGAGCATGAGCATGTTGCCCTGGTGAAATGGCCAGCAAATGAAGTCTTCCAGCCGCACAGACACTTCGGAGGCGAAGAGATTTTCGTACTGTCCGGGGAATTCCGCGACGAACATGGCCGCTACCCTGAGGGCACCTGGATTCGAAGCCCCCACCTGAGCCGGCACCACCCGTTCGTAGACAGAGAGACGATCATCTGGGTCAAAACAGGCCACCTACCGGTTAAAGCCCGATAAAAAGGGCCCCGAAGGACCCCAGGAATGGTTAGAGATCGCTGTGTGTTGCCAGCTGTGACTGCTTAACGGTCAGTCGCGACTTCGTGTGCGGGTCTGAAGACTGTTTCCTCTCCGGCCGGCACCGCGAACACGTGGTACGCCTCCGGACCAAACGGATCCAGTGCCGTATCAACATACTCAAAGCTGTCTGGCACAGGCTCTCCCGAGAAAGCGACGCGGAACTGCCGCTCCAGGGTGGGAGTGGTGACGTTCAAGGGCTGCTCCACCCAGAGGTAGACGGCCTTGTGGGGCACGATATATTCGCTGCGCACCACCCTGTAACCCTCTTTGAGCGTGAGCGTGGTAGGCTCCTTGCCCGGTTCCAGACGGAATTTGTGGATCGTCTTCATAGCTACTGCTCCTCTTCGGGTTGCTGCCTTTCATAAATCCATAATGGCCGGGAACACAGATCGATAAAATAAAATTTCCTGAGGTTTTTACATCGTTTTTTTCGAAGTTACTTCGGACTCTGAAAGTCGGGACGGGCCTCGCAGATAGCCCTGACGCCCTCATGGGCAATTTTTCGGCCACGGGTAATTGCAAAAAGCTCATCCACGACGTCGTTGATTGAGGCGATTTCCTCAACCTCATACTGTCGGCAGACCTCCTCCCGAATGACTGTCGGGGCCACAAACACGCCATAGCCCTGGCTTCCGAATACTTTGATCAATGCGCTGTCGTCTATCCGCGCAACAAGCTTCATCCGCACGCCATTGAGGGAAAACCAGTTCATAAGACGCTCAAAGTACGGTGCATCCGTAGCGTTGGCCAGCAGCGACTGACCATTGAGGGATTCCGGGAATCCGTCTTTCAGCCGGCCTGCCAATGCCGGCGCCGCAAACAGGCTCATGCTTGAGCCTGCCAACGGATGGACAGTAAGAGTGCCGTCCTCCTGAAGCTTTGGCATACAGTCTGTAAGGACCAGATCAAGCTCTTTGCGCTTGAGACTAAGGACCAGGTCTCCAGTGCGGCCCGTCTGGCACTCCAACTGGATTGACCGCTCAACCGCCATCGCCGGTTGCAGGAGATAATAGCCTATCAGCTTGTGAATGGATGCGGAAATGCCGGCACGGAGCGGAAGGGGGCGCCCGGAAGGATCAAGCCGCAGGGTTTCAGTGAGCTCGCCGGTAAGCGCAAAAATGTCATCGGCATAACCAAGGATGAATCGCCCCAGATCAGTCAGGATCAGTTGTCGCCGTTCCCGTGAAAACAAACGACCACCGACTGAGGCCTCGAACGTCGCAAGCTGACCGCTAAGAGTCTGTGGCGCCAGTTCCAGAGCTTCGCTGGCCCGGGCAATGGAGCCTTCTCGACTGATCACCCAGAAATAATAGAGATGCCTTAGATTCAGCTGTTCCATTACGACGCCACAATCAGTACCCGGACATTCATGGGCATGGGTTATTTTTTCCTGTAGATAATACCGGGATGGCACTGGACCATCTCGTAAAGGTGAGGCAAACCATTAAGAGATTCAGAGGCACCAAGTACCAGATACCCCTCCGGATTAAGAGTGGCATGAATCCTGGTCAGGATGTCTTTCTTCGATTCCGCCGAGAAATAAATCAGAACGTTACGACACATCACAATATCGAATTTGCCAAGTATGTATCGCTCCAGCAAGTTCAGTTCCTTGAACTCCACCATGGTCTTGATCTGTGGCTTGATTTGCCAGCCACCGTTCAGGGACGGCGTAAAGAACTGTTTCTGTCGCTCCGGTGATAACCCGCGACCAATGGCGATCATCTCGTACTCGCCCTTACGGGCAACCTCAAGCACGCTTTTGGAAATATCAGTTGCGGTGATTCTCACATCACGCAACTTGCCTGGCCGGAGCCTTCGGAACTCCTCCACGATCATGGCAATCGAATAAGGTTCCTGCCCGGTTGAACAAGCGGCAGACCAGATTCGAAGTGGCTGGCTGGAATTGCGCTCTGCAAATTCGGGAAGCAGTTTCTCCCGAAGGATCCGGAACGGATGGTCGTCGCGGAACCACAGGGTTTCATTGGTGGTCATGGCGTCAATAACCACTTCACGCAAGCCACCCCGGCCGGGCCGCCTGAGGCGATCAAGGAGCTCACCGAGCGAGTTCAGGCTGTTCTCCTCGAGAATCCGGCGTAACCGGCTTTTCACCAGGTACTGCTTGTTCTCTCCCAGCAAAATCCCACAGGCATCCTGCAGGAACGACTTGAAGGCTTCATATTCCTGTGGCGTTATATCCGCTTTCATTGAATCTCTGTTCTGAGTGAATCTCTGAGCAGCTTCATCAACCCTGGTCGATGATTTCCATTACCCGCTCGGCGAGTTCGTCCGGACTGAACTTTGCCATGAAGTCGTCGGCACCGACCTTCCTGACCATGGCCTGATTAAAGACCCCACTGAGAGAGGTGTGAAGCATGATAAACATATCAGCAAGGGCCGGATCCCCCTTGAGCTTCGTCACCAGCGTGTAGCCGTCCATCTCCGGCATCTCAACATCGGAAATGATCAGGGAGAAATGATCCTTTGCCCGCGAACCGTCGGCAGTGACTTCCTTCAGGTACTGATAAGCCTGCTTGCCGTCATTCCTGGTGACGACTTCCATTCCGATAGCCGTCAGGCAACGCTCTATCTGGCGACGGGCCACGGACGAATCATCCACCACCAGGATGGGCAGGTGGCCGGGCACCCGATCAGCACTCTTGCTCAGCACGGCTTCGGTGACATCCTCACCGAGCGGAGAAACTTCTGCAAGAATCTTTTCTACATCAATGATTTCTACCAGCTTGTCATCGATTTTGGTAACAGCGGTAAGATAGACATCCCTTCCAGCACCCTTGGGCGGCGGCAGGATATCCTCCCAGTTCATGTTCATGATCCGGTCAACACCCGTAACCAGGAAGCCCTGGGTTTTACGGTTGTACTCGGTAATGATGACAAAACTGGTTGCCAACTCTTGCTGGGGAATTCCGGGCAATCCAATGGACATGCTCAGATCAATAATCGGAATGGTTTCGCTCCGGATATGGGCGACCCCCCTGACGACGTTCCGGCTATTGGGAATGGATGACAGCTTGGGACATTGCAAAATCTCCTTCACCTTGAAAACGTTAATTCCGTATATCTGACGCCCTCTCAAACGGAAAAGAAGGAGCTCAAGGCGATTCTGCCCTACCAGCTGTGTGCGCTGGTTTACGCTGTCCAACACCCCTGCCATTTTGTTTCTCCTGGCTGGCCGGCTTTACGCCGGCATATATCTTGCTAGCTACTTAATAGACGCTGAATAATCGCCTGATCGACAGAAAACCGTCATCTCAGCAGCGGGTCAGCCAACTTAACGGCCACTTTCCCAGAACCCTTAGCATTGTTCGGGTTTTTCTGCCCTGACATTGACAGCATAGGACAAACTCATACATATGCGCACCACCAATTTTGCCCTACTCCTGCTAATGTCCAGCCTGAGCGGCCCGTTGCTGGCTCAAACCACTGCCGAACAGATCCGGCAGGCCGCCCTGACGTTTCTGGGCGACTTTGCCAACAAACAGACCAGTATGGGCTATACGGTTTCCTTTGAGCCCGAGTCCATCGATAACCGCCTCGCCCTCGCCGAATGCGGACGCCCCCTGAGCGTCGAGTTCAGCGGCGACCCCTGGAAGAGTACAAGCCCGTCCCTGCTGATAGCCTGTGACGGAAACCGCCCCTGGCGAATGTTCGTTACGGCCTCCGTCTCAATCCATGGGTCCGCCCTGATTGCAACCCGCCCCCTGACTCGCGGTGAGCGGATTACCCCGGATCTCGTGACGCACCAGTCCGTGGAGATCAATGCCTCAAGACGCGGAACGATAACCGAAACCGGACAAGCGGTAGGAATGGAGGTTCGGCGATCCATAAATGCCGGTTCTTTGATCACGCCGGATATGCTCTCTGCCCCGGATGCGATAGAGCGTGGGGATCATGTTATCATCACGGCCAGAACCGGCGGATTTTCGGTGCGTTCCCGCGGTAAGGCTCTGGCCAGCGCAGGCATAGGAGAGCAGGTTCTGGTCGAGAATCTGAGTTCCTCACGTACGGTAAAGGCAAACGTTGTCGCCCCCGGCCGTGTTGAGATTCCGATGTAGCCGCGCCTCGGCAGCACTTTGCCGGACCCGGCAAGATTCTGCCGGGCCCGGTGACAGTAGCAAAAAGTTTCTAAAGGTTTCTGCGGTTCCGCCGTTAAGAAGACATAAACTCGAGTAAGCGTCGCAAATGGTTGGCGCATCAGGCAAGCAGGTATCGATATGTCAGTTGACTTCAATGGAATTGGCCCCGGCCAGGTCAACACTCAGAGAACCACGGTCGACAAGGGCGCTGGTGCTCAGAGCAGCCAGCCGGCGACCAACGAGCAGGCAAAAACCCAGACCCTGGGAGCCCGGGGTGAAAACGTAAGCCTGAGCAGTCAGGCCAGGAATCTCAAACAACTGGAACAGAAGCTGGGTGATTATCCTGAGATGGATGATGACCGTATTGAGCAGATCCGTTCCGCTCTCGAAAACGGAACCTACAAAATTGACGCCGAAAAGCTGGCCCAGAAAATGCTAGAGATGGATAAAAGCATTTTTGGGTGAGTAAATCATGGCAGCAATCGATGATCTGAAGACACTTCTATCCCAGGATGTCAGCCAACTGGACGCACTCGCTGACATCCTCGGCAGGGAAAAAAACTGCCTTGCCACATCCGATCTCCAGGCTCTGAACGAATTGACCAGAGAGAAAAACGATCTTCTCGGGGCCATTCGTGAGCGGGCAAAGCAGAAAATCCGGACACTGGTTCAGATGGGCTATCGCCCCGAGAGCGGAGAACCCTCCCGTTTTATTCTCAGTGCGGGCCTTTCTGAGCTCTATCAGCTCTGGCAGGAAGCGGACCAGAAACTGCGAGCCTGCCAGACCCTGAACCAGAACAACGGCCGGGTGATCACCCATCTGCAAAAACGCCTGACACGGCTGACCGACATTTTCCGGGGCGCCAACGGCCAGCAGACACTCTACGGAGCACGTGGTGAGCAAACGGCAGTCTCAAGCCGGACAGTGCTCGCAAGCGCCTGAAAACCGCGCTGGTCGTGACTTCTAACCGTTGCTATCGGGTGTAAATGGTCATCCGGGAATCCGGGTGGAACCGGATATCCTGGATGGTTACATTGCCCATTGATGCGCCCTGGCCTCCGGTAACACGGATATTATCCAAGCGGATTTCTTCAATGCGCTCCGGAAAAGCCAGCATCAGCGCCCCGTCTTCCCGAACCGCATAGCGGGGCTCGCCCTCCCGGTAGTGAACGCCGGAAATGGTAAGGTCAGAATCCAGGAAATTCAGAACCGGCACGAAGATATTTGCCGTTAGTTTTATCCCTTCAATAACGTTCGCCGCCGGGCTTCCTCCTTCTTCATCGCGATCAACACCGGCCGGATTCTCCGCCATCGCCCCGATCCGTCCGATCCGCCCCAACAAGGTAGGATCACCCTGCCCCGATACCGCCGCCAGTTCGGTTTCGGTCAGCGGCGCAAGACTCCCTCTCTCATAGAGTTCACCAGCCTCCAACGCCGACTGGGTAGCAGCACCTGCAGTGTTGCTGGCCGCAAACGTCACCAGTGGCTGGAACGGAAGCGTAACCATGGTCACCAGGGCCGCCGCGTTACGATAGCGGGACTGGTGCTTGAGAACCCGGTAAAGTTCCTTTTCCGTGATCCGACCGGTCTGAATAAGCACTTCACCGAGGCGTTGACCGGTTTCGCGCTGAATTCTCAGGCCTTCATCCAACTGGCCTTCAGACAGATACCCGCGATTGACAAGCAATCGCCCAAGGCGTGACTTTTCTTCAAATCCCTGGCGGATTCTCACCCAGTTTCTCCTTATTCATCAGTGAAAACCGTACAACCCTGCCCGGTGAATGTGGTGCAGTCATTCCTGCATCTGAAAAGGTTAGCTGATCACAATCCAATGTGCGTGGATACAGTCCCCGTTTTACAATCACGTTCTGCTAAGATCACACACTGGAAAACAGAATTCATTGAATTGTCGCAGGAAAAGCCCCTGCGAATAACACACAGAGCGGCCGAAAATGACAAATCAGGTAAAACCCTTGAAAAGTGTGACTCACGTACTGTTGATGCTTCTCTCTTTGCTTTTGCCTGCGGGCACTACGCTGGCCCAGAGCAGTAGCCAATCAGCCGATGAACCGCTTCCAAAAGTCCGGATGGTGACCAGCGAAGGTGCCCTTGAACTGCAGCTCCGTCCGGACGTTGCCCCGGCAACCGTTGCCAATTTTCTGGAGTACGCACGGGCCGGATTCTTCGACGGCACCATCTTTCATCGGGTCATTCCCGGCTTCATGATCCAGGGTGGCGGGTTTACCGAAGACCTCTCCCGTAAACCGACCCGCGAGCCCATCAGGAACGAAGCCAGATCCACACTTCCCAACCTCCGTGGAACCATTGCCATGGCCCGGACCAGCTCTCCGGATTCGGCCACGTCACAGTTCTTCATCAACCTGTCAGACAACGATTTCCTCAATGCCGGCGTCCGTGGCCCTGGCTATGCCGTCTTCGGCAAGGTAACCGAGGGCATGGGCGCTGTTGATGCTATCGCCCGCAAGCAGACAACCCGGAAGCGGGGCATGGCCGATGTTCCGGTTGAAACAGTGATCATTGAGAAGGTAACCGTGCTGGATACTGCCGACTGACACCATGAGCCCATCAATGCTGCCTCCCGGAATCGAGCCCGCAGAACTGGTCTGGCGAGAGGGTGTGCCTGAATCTGCCAGGTTTGGTGATGTCTACTTCGACCGTAATAACGGGCTGGAGGAAACGCGCCATGTGTTTCTTTGGCACAACAATGTGCCGGAGCGGTTTGCCAGTGTTGCCCAGGGCGGCCACTTTGTTATCGCAGAGAACGGGTTCGGGACCGGCCTGAATTTTCTGGCAGCGTGGCAGGCCTGGCAGAATCACGGCCCGGCGCATCAGGCAACCCTCCACTTTGTATCAGTCGAACGATTCCCCCTGATCCGGGAGGATCTCATCCGCGCGCTGGCACTGTGGCCGGAGTTGCAGCCCCTGGCTCGGGAGCTCATTCATAAATACCCGCCACTGGTGCGGGGCGTCCACCGCCTGATACTGGCAGAGGGGCGGGTCCGTCTCACCCTCTATTTCGGCGATATCGCCGATGCCTGGCAATCTCTGGATTTTCTTGCCGACGCCTGGTTCATGGACGGCTTTGCTCCCGCACGCAATCCATCCATGTGGCTGGACGAAACAATTGACCAGGTCCGCGCCCACAGCAAGCCCGGCACCACCCTGGCAACCTTTACCGCCGTTGGCAGGGTGCGGCGCGCCCTGGCGGCGGCCGGATTCGACGTGCAGAAGACGCCCGGCTTTGGTCGTAAGCGGGATATGCTCCGGGGCGTGTTACCGGCAGACGGGCAAACGGCGGCGCACAGGCCAGGTTCCATTGCAATCATCGGAGCGGGTATTGCGGGGTGCACCCTGGCTAGAAACCTGGCCGGACGGGGGTTCCCGGTTACCCTGATTGATTCTGCCAACGGGCCCGGCACCGAGGCCTCGGGCAATGTTCAGGGCGCCATGTACGTGAAGCTTGGCGTCGAATTCAATGATCAGACCGAACTGGCGTTACAGGCGCTGACCTATGCCCAGCGCTTCTACGAAACCTGGCGCGGAGAATACTGGCACCCGACTGGCCTGCTCCAGCTCGCCCAAACCGCCCGGGAAGCAGACCGGCAGCACCGGTTCCTGCAGCGCAACCTATACCCACGGGAGGTTCTGTATCCGGTGAACAGGGAGCAGGCCCGCGAGCTTTCCGGTGTACCCACGGAATCTGGAGGCCTCTGGTTCCCCGGCAATGGCTGGCTCGAGCCAAAGAGGCTGTGCCAGGCGCTGGCTGACCATCCGACGATAACCCATGCCTGGGGTGTGCATGTGAACCGGTTGCGGCCCTGCGATGGGAAATGGCAGCTATCGGGGGCGCACGGAGCAACCATCGTTGCCGACCGCGTGGTGATCTGTGCAGGACACCACAGTGCCGGACTTATTCCGGTCAAGGGGAAATTCCGGCTTAAAAGCATCCGGGGCCAGGTAACGCACCTGCCGAAGACTGGCCTCCGAAATCCGCGGGTGGTCATTTGTGGCAACCGATACATGAACCCTGCCTTGGGGCAAATCGCCGTAACCGGAGCCACCTTTGACCTGCATAATGCAAACCCTTTAACCACCAGCGAGAGCCATCAGGAAAATATTCGTGAGCTCACGGCGATGTTGCCAGCCATTCTGAAGCGAAAAGATGCCGAAAAACTGGACGTCTCCAACCTGGATGGCCGGGTCGCCTTTCGCTGCACAACCCACGATTATCAGCCCGTGGCCGGCCCGGTTTTTAATGGACAGGACAATGAACTAGAGGGCCTGTTTTTGTTGACAGGCCTTGGCAGCAAAGGTTTAACCTACGCCCCTGTGCTGGCCGAATACCTGGCCGACCGACTGACCGAACAGCCCACGTGTCTGCCGGCGAAGCTCGCGCGGCGCCTGGAAACCCGACGCCTGTACCAGACGGCTATGGCAATTTCGTAATAAACCTGGCCTGAAGATATCGGGCTGACTGCCGATAACCGGTTATGGCAAGGCGTTGTCAGGGAGAACCACATGTCCATTTTTGTCAGCGAACCCGGCCGGCCGGTCGGAACCCGTCTACCGGAAGCCTTCCGGGCCCGGCGCGTGGATGATGTCACCGAGCTGACAGAAACCAGGGCCATTAATCCAGGCCGAAGTGAGGCAACGGATTCGGAGTTACAGCGCGCCACCAATGCAGGCCGGCACCGGGCCCTTGAGGAATATGGCGCTGCCGCCGGAGAACAGCGGGAAGAGCGCCCTTACCTTCCGGTCTCGAGGATTTCTTCTCCAACGCTCTATTCGGTGCCCGCTACTGCAACCGTTTCCGAGGCGTTATCGGTGATGGATGAGCACCAGGTCAACCACCTGGTGATTACGTCGGGAGACAACGTTGCCGGCCTTGTGGATCTTCGCTGGCTGCTTGGCTGGCTCTACGAGCGGGAAGCCAGCGCCATGAGCGAGAGCCTGGTGCATATCGAACTTCCTGCGTTCCTCACCGCGTCACCGGAGACCGACGCCCATCAGCTTGCGAGACTGATGCTCGCCCACCAACTGAATGCCGCCCTGGTCGTCAACGCCAAGGGCGCAGCCGCCGGTATCGTCACCAGCACCGACTACCTTCGCCTGTACGCCAACGCCGGCCGGCACGAGGGAATCGTCTAGCTCCCGCCCGGCTAGTTCAGCGGTGTCAGGAGTTCGCCTTCAGGGCTGAACAACAACACGAGCCAGTCGTTCCCCACCCGGGCCAGGGCAACCACCTCATCGTCCCGGAAATTTTCAAGGTCGAGAATTTCCGAGTTGTCCTCATCAAGCTGGTAACGCCAGTTATTCCTGAAGGTCGCGTCTTCGGTGTCACTATCTGCCTCCCGAACCAGCGATACCCGGGCCAAAATGCCCTGAGTGGTGCCGGAAACAACGCCACCATTGGCAAAATCGCCATCGGTGTAACCGGCAACGACCATGTCGCCATCAAACCCGGTAAGTCCCGAGAGCTGCACGTTCGCCTGATCATTCTCATCATTGAGGGAAAACGCCCTGCCCGGGTTACCGGCGGAGGAGTAACCAAGCAGGAAACCGGCCGTGCTGGACAGTGGAGCCCTTTCAAGAGCGGGATCCTCGTCTTCCCGTTCCAGAACCGAGTAAAGACCATCACTGCTACCGATCATCCACAGGGCGCCGGCAAAAAACAGCCCACCGGAAACGACCTCGTCGCCTTCGGTGCCAACCTGGTACACATTGAGTTCAGCGTCCGCACCGGAGATATTGTAGAAGAAGGCATCAACACCTCCGATAACCGGAGTTCCTTTCACCGATCCGGCAGCGGAGCCGAACAGCAGCGGCATCACTGAATCGGCACTACCCCCGGCAACCGTGTCGTCGGCTGCGGATCCGGCCTGCCGGGTCCAGGCCACGGCAGGAAGCTGGCTGTTGCCGTCAAGCTCGGTGTCGATCCGCTGGAGGAAACTGTCACGGCCACCCGATCCCTGCTGGCCATCAAAAACGCCATTGGTTTCGCCCGCCAGCAGCACATAACCGGTGTCCCTGCTGATTCCGGCCCACCGGATTTGATCTTCTGCAGCGGTGCCTGTGCGGATGCGCCAGGACGATACATACTCGCCACCGTTGCTGGCAACATCAAACCCGTAAAGAGATGTCACGATGTCCTCTGCCCCGAGCGCGCTTGTCCCTGCAACCGGCTGGTCGGTACTGTAGGAAACAACAAATTCGAAACGGTCGACTTTGATGTTGCCCTGGGTAACCTTACGCTGAACGACGTCAATCACCGGATTCGGTGTTACCAGGCTGTCGACGGCGGCAGACACCGCCACCTGCTGCAGCAGGCTGCCCCGCTGGTCAAAAATCCTTACCTGCACCCGGTCATTGTCCTGGTCATCATAGCCGGAAACAAACACTCGGCCGTCGTGCCCCACGGCCATATCCGTGGCCACAAACCCGCCAGCCCCATTCAGGACGAGCGGTGTTGTCAGTTCGTTGAGACTGACCCGGATCAGGTTGTCGCTTTCACCCCGGGCATAATCCTCCCTGCCGGCCTGAAAGTCCTGGTTGACTCCCAGCAGTATGAACCGGTCACTGAACGCGGAGTTTGTATAGCCGGCTGCGGGAACGCGGATCCGGAACGGCACTTCGTCCGTCCCTTTCGGAAACACCAGTTCATCGTTTTCAACCCAGTTACCGTCTTCCTGACGCTCAATCACAAATTCAGTACCAAGCCTGGCTGTCGAGCCCGCGGTATGGGTCAGTCTGGCGAAAATATCCCGGTCGGGCTTATCCGCGAGTCTGGCCAGGTACTCCCGCACATCGCCAACATTCAGGGTATCCCGGGAGCCACCTTGGACAGTCTCAATCGAAAGAACCGGCTCATTGTCCTGAATTGACAGATTGGAAACCACGCCTCCGTTGCCACTGCCCAGGCCCGCCAGACCAGAGCGCACCTCGGTCAATGCCAGCCTGAGTGACTCTGCAGGTTCGGGAAAGCTGTCGTCAACAACCTCCAGGGGAAGATAACACTCGGTAATGCCGGGCTCGAGCGTGATGACGCCACGGGTATAGAAACCCTCTTCATCCAGTTCATAGTCGATGTAGCTAAGCTCATTTTCTCCGGACTCGTCCCGCGGCATGGGGCTGTTGCTTCCAAGCCCGACAATATCCTTGCCCGGAGTTGCATCGCCCACATTGGAATTACTCTGCTCGCAATTCTGGTGCGGTGGCGAAAAGCCGGCATCGCAACTGGTCGCGTCGTAATCCGACTGTAACTCAAAGGCAACTGCAACCCGGGTCACGGAAGGTTGGTCCAGATTCACCTTCACGAAGACCCTGCGTGTTGGCAGAGTCAGCTCGCGGGTGCCGGACACAGAACCATCATCGTTATACAGGTTGACCGTAAAACGGTGTTCGCCCTCTGCTTCCAGGTCCGGCAAGGCACACTGTTCCCGGTTGCTTCCCGGGATTTCGGGGCTTTCACCTTCGGCAAAGGGCTCAGATTCCAGGGACATCACGTTGTACTTAACATCAACCTCAAAGGGCTGAACGCCTGACATCTGCCCGTCTGTTGTCACCAGATTGATGCCTTCGGTCTTGCCAAGATCCGCCTCACCCCGGTTGCCCCCCGTTAAACCCGGAACGCCCCGCAGGATAATACCCTGCCGGGCCTTGTTGCTGATGTCTTCCAGGGCCAGCCAGGAAGGCGCGTTGGTCAGGGAGTAATCAAGTATACCCTCTCCCCCGTAGGCGCCAAAGTTGTAGGAATACTCCACGCCCAGATAGGCAGACACCGGGGGGACACCCAGAATCGTGGGTTGATCGGCGTCTTTCTCGGTTTTACAGGCGGAGAGCCCCAAAAAAAACAGGCCAAGGATGGCCATGCGAGAGACAGGGTGACTGCGGGAGTAATAATCGGCGCCCATGAAAAAATCCGTTTAAACTGTTGTTGTTATGGCTGCGACGCCCGATGTCACACCGGGCGATTTACACACCGTTACAGAACAGCACCATGGTAGCCAATTTGATCTGCAGGGGATCTGCGCGAGTTCTCAGATTCAGTCAGCCCGGCTCCAGGCCATGTTCTTTCAACAACGCCCGCAAACCCGCTTCATCCAGAACCGGCACGTCCAGTTGCTCGGCCCTGGCCAGTTTGGAGCCGGCGGCTTCCCCGGCCACAACACAAGCCGTTTTCCTGGATACGCTCCCGGCCACCCTGGCGCCAAGGGACTCCAGTTTTTCCCTGGCCTCATCCCGGGTCATTTCCGAGAGCGTTCCCGTCAGCACCCAGGTCTGGCCCTTGAGGGGCTGACCGCCCTGCTGTATCGGTTCTTCCTGCCAGCTCACGCCCGCTTCCCGGAGCGCATCCAGGGTTTCCCGGTTGTGGGTCTGTTCAAAGAAACTCCGGATATGCCCCGCCACAATGGGACCGACATCCGGGACCGTTTGCAGGGTTTCCTCGTCTGCGGCGGCAATGGCTTCCAGGGTTCCAAAATGGGAAGCCAGGGCTTTTGCCGTGGCCTCTCCGACCTCCCGGATTCCGAGCGCATAGAGGAACCGCCAGAGTACAGGGTTTCTGGCGCGGTCGATGGCATCCACCAGATTCGAGGCAGATTTCTCACCCATCCGTTCCAGGCGCATCAGATCGTCGGCACTCAGGTGATACAGGTCCGCAACGGTCTCAATCATGCCCCGATCAACCAGGACATCGATCCACTTGTCCCCCAGCCCTTCGATATCGAGGGCCTTACGGGAGGCGTAGTGCCGGATCGCTTCTTTGCGCTGGGCCGGGCAGAACAGGCCACCGGAGCAACGGGCCACGGCCTCCCCTTCAATCTGGATAACATCGGAACCACAAACCGGGCAGGTTGCCGGTAGCTCAACCTGCCGGGCCTTTACCGGCCTCTTTTCCGTAACGACCTTAACCACTTGAGGAATCACATCGCCCGCCCTGCGGATAAACACAGTGTCGCCAATGCGAACGTCGAGGCGGCGGATCTCGTCCATGTTATGCAGGGTGGCATTACTCACTGTTACTCCGCCTACAAATACCGGCTTCAGCCGCGCCACAGGGGTTACCGCGCCGGTCCGGCCAACCTGGAATTCAACGTCCTCAATGACGGTCAGCTCTTCCTGGGCCGGGAATTTTCGGGCGATGGCCCAGCGCGGCGCCCGGGACACAAATCCCAGCGCTTTCTGCTGATCCAGGCGGTTGACCTTGAACACAATGCCATCAATTTCGTAGGGCAAGGTGTCGCGCTTTGCCAACAGTTCGTTATAGGCCTCAAGACACTCGTCCACACCCCGCGCCCTGCGCATCTCCGGGTTGATCCGGAACCCCCAGCTGCGGACCCGCTGAAGACCCTCCCACTGGGTCTCCGGAAGCAGGCTTTCATCCGTAACTGCCACGCTGTAGGCGCACATGTCCAGAGGACGCCTGGCGGTGACCGTGGATTTTTTCTGTCTCAGGCTGCCAGCCGCCGCATTCCGGGGATTTACAAAGGTTTTCTCGCCGCGGTCGGCAAGCCGGCGATTGAGCTGCTCGAAGCCGTCCCTGGGCATGTAGACTTCGCCCCGCACCTCGACAAGCTCCGGCACATCGTCACCTCGCAGTTTGAGGGGAACCGACGGAATGGTCCGGATGTTGGCGGTGATATCTTCACCGGAATAGCCGTCGCCACGGGTTGCGGCGGTTGTCAACGAGCCATTTTCGTAGTGCAGGCTGACTGCCAGCCCGTCCAGCTTGGGCTCACAGACGTATTCCACCTCCTCGCTGAGGCCCAGCCGATCCCGCACGCGCCGGTCAAAATCCCGGAGCTCGTCGTCACTGAATGCATTGTCCAGAGACAGCATGGGCAACCGGTGAACCACTTCGCCGAAACGGGTTTCCGCGGCACTGCCAACCCGGCAGGTTGGTGAATTGTCCGAGGCAAGCTCCGGATAGTCCGATTCCAGCCGCTGCAATTCCCGGAACAGACGGTCGTACTCGGCATCCGGAATACGGGGATCGTCGAGGACATAGTAATAGTAATTATGGTCGTCGATAACCGAACGGAGTTCTTCAACACGCTGGATGGTCTCGGGCGTGGCTTTGCTCATGGACTGCTACTCTCGTCTGTCAAAAAAATGCCCGGATCAAACCGGGCATTACTCAGTCTTATTTCGCCTGGCCTCAGGTCCGCTGGGAGCGCTGTTTGCGCTCAAACTCCCGGATCCGTTGGCGGCAGTGCTCTATGGTTTGCGGGGTCATGACACTCCGGCGCTCATCCTTCAGTTCCCCACCCAGGTTCCGAACCACGCATTGGGCGGTCTCAAGCATGAAACCAAAGGCCTGTAACGCGTTGGAGGGCCCCGGCATACTCATGAAGAAACTGATGCCCGGAGTCGCCAGTGCCGGCATGTCCCGAGATTTGAACGTGCCGGGCTCCACGGCATTGGCGACACTGAACTGGACCGGACTGGTGGTATCCGACCGCTCATGGCGGTGG
This sequence comes from Halomonas sp., assembly GCA_002707215.1. GTDB lineage: Bacteria > Pseudomonadota > Gammaproteobacteria > Pseudomonadales > Oleiphilaceae > Marinobacter. Next base: position 12,351 of record PAKW01000064.1, on the reverse strand, counting down.
TAAATATCCATGTCGCCATGCTCAAGACCGCAGGCTTCAAACAGCTTTTTCAGAGCCGGCCCCTTGAACTCTTCGCCGTTACGGGCAAGCACATTGATAACCACCACTTCCCGGGCCTCCGGGCGATTGGCTCCCGCCAAAGGCTGGCCACTGTCGGGGCGGGAAGGTTCGCGCCTGGCCGTATCTTCTTCCACTTCCGTGGTGACGGTCGGCGGCACCGCCCCAGCGTCGTCAGGTCCGGCTTCGGGCTCACCTGCGGCGGTGTCCGGTTCGGAAAGCTGTTCTGACCGGATTACCCGTGGCTCTCCGATGATTTCATCCTCCGGCTCAATCTCATCCTCCGTGGCACCCCAGCCGGAATCCGGCTCCATCCCGGCGGGCTCGCAGTCGATGGGCTCGTGGCTGGACAGGCCATAGCCCGGATCGGTGTCGGACAAATCGTGTCCGGGGTCAGGGGCAGCGCCCTGTTCCGGAGATTTGTTACTGGCAGCGGTGACGGGGCGGGTCGGTTTGGGCCTGGGCGAACCGAACCGGCTCGATTTCTCACGTTTGACGTAGCCACGTTCTTCAAGAGTATCCCGGGAGATGGTCCGTGCGCCGCCGTTTGGCAACTCGGGATTGAATTCGTCATCCAGTGGCGAGTCCCTGAGCTCATCTGCGCCCATCCCCGATGAAATCGCCATGGATTCCTTTCGGGCACGCCGCATACGGCGGACTCCGTCAATAACAATGCCGATGATAACCAGGGTACCGATGGCAATTAACCATTCCCTAAGTGACATAGTGCTGCTGTCCTGTTTGCAAATCCCGTAACCTTGTTACTCTAAGAAAAGCCCGTAATGAATACAACGCACACCCGGGCCAGATGGCGGTTTTGTCATGCTTGCCGGCTTTGTAGCCAGTCGGCCTCAGGCCTCCGCCAGCGCTGCGGCCTCGTCCACATCCACCGATACCAGCCGCGAACAGCCCGGCTCATGCATGGTCACACCCATGAGTTGGTCGGCCATTTCCATGGCAATCTTATTGTGGGTAATGTAGATGAACTGGACCTGTTTCGACATCTCTTTAACCATATTGGCATAGCGGCCAACGTTGGCATCATCCAGCGGAGCGTCCACTTCATCCAGCATACAGAAAGGGGCCGGGTTAAGCTGGAAAATGGAGAACACCAGGGCGATGGCCGTCAGCGCCTTTTCGCCGCCGGATAACAGATGGATGGTGCTGTTCTTCTTGCCCGGAGGGCGCGCCATAATCGCCACGCCGGTCTCCAGCAGATCCTCGCCGGTGAGCTCGAGATAGGCGTTACCGCCACCGAAGACCTTCGGAAACAGAGCCTGGAGCCCGCCATTGACCTGATCAAAGGTTTCCTTGAAGCGTTGCCGGGTCTCCCGGTCAATCTTGCGGATGGCGGTATCCAGCGTTTCCAGCGCTTCCATCAGGTCTTCGTGCTGGGAATCCAGGTAGGTTTTCCGTTCGCTCTGGACCTGGTACTCGTCGATGGCCGCAAGGTTGATGGCACCAAGGCGCTGTATCCGGTTACCGATCCGTTCGAGCTCCTCCGCCCAGTCTTCCTCGCTGGCTCCCTCCGGCAACTGCGGCAGGATATCCTGCAGCCTAACATCCAGCTCCCTGAGCTGGTCGATGTGGTTGCCGGCACGGATTTCGAGGGCCTGGGATTCCATTTTCAGCTTCTCCAACCTGGACCGGACATCCTGGATTCGGTGATCGGTGCCACTTCGGCCCCGCTCCTTTTCCCGCACTTCCCGGTCGATTTCCTCAAGCGCATCGCGGGCCGCGCCGAGCTTTTCTTCCTCTGCCAGACGCCGGTCCAGCAGGCCTTCGAGCTGCATCTGCAGATCTTCGATCGGCTCCTCGGCACTCTCCCGGGATTCCCGCAGAATCTCCAGGCGCTCATCAATGCGCTCCTTCTGCATCTGCATCCGGTCGATGGTCTGCCGCAGGCCTTCGCGCTGGCTGTGCAGTGACTGCAACTGGAGTTGCAACTGGTGGGCATGATCCCTGTCGTGCCGGGCTTCCTGACGAAGCCGGTCAAGGTTCTCGCGGAGGCTGTCCCGCTGCTCCAGCAGGCGCTCTTTTTCTTCGTCGCTGTCTTCGGTGGCGGCCAGGGCCTGCTGCCACTCCTCACGGGCCGCCTGCAGGCTCTCCTGCTGGCCTTCAAGATTCCCCGCAACATCCGAGATATCTTCCCGGATTCGCTGCAGCCGGGCGTCAATCTGTTCGGCGCGGGCGCGCAGCCCACTGACCCGTGAGGACAGGGCACCCAGTTCCCGGTCGGCCTCGCTCAGACGGGCCTGGGCTTCGTCCCGTGCCGATTCGGACCGCTCGGCACGCTCCTGGAGGCTGTCCATGTGCTTACAGGCGGATTCCAGGGTTTCCTCGGCCTCCGCCAGTCGCGAGGTCAGTTCCGTGACTTTCTTCTGCCTTTCGATAACACCGACCTGGCCGGCGTCTGAATCCGGCATCAGCACCCAGTCCCTGGCAACCCAGACGCCTCCCGGAGTAATCAGGCTCTGCCCATCCTGCAGCCCGGATCGCATGCCCATGGCATCGGAGAGAGTCTCTATCGCATCAATACCCCGCAGCAAAGCAGCAACGGCCGGAACACCGGACACTTTTGCCGCCAGCCCACCGGTCATATTGCCGCCAGGCACTCTGGAATCAACCAGAGCCAGGCCCTTGGGCGCGTCTTTCATGGCCGGTGAGAGCTGATCGATGCCCGGCAGGCACAAGCCCTGGGTAAACCGCCCGATCACCTGCTCAACCGCAAACTCCCAGCCATCATCAATCTGCAACTGGCTGGCAACACGGGGCATATCGCTCAACGAATTCTCCGACAGCCAGGTTTGCAGGACATCGTCCTGGGACCCCATCTGCTCATCCAGCAGCGCCTGCTGCGATTCCAGTGACGCCCGCAGGCTCTGAACCCGCTGGCGCTCTTCAGACACGGATTGCTCGGCATCACGCTGGCTCTGGCGGGCTTCATAGAGCTCATCCTGAATTCCGGCGATCCGTTCGGCAGCCTCTTCCCGTTGCAGTTCCAGGGTTCCTTGCTGTTCCAGCAATTCTTCCAGCTCAGCCCGGTCCATCTGGCCTTCCAGCACTTCCTGTTCATCCTGCAGTTTGCGCTGGCGATTCAGCAATTGCTCAATGGCATCCTCGAGGGAACGGATCCGGGACTGGGCCAGTTCGGCCTGGCGGCGAGCGTCCGAGGAGCGGGCGCTGAAATCTTCCCATTTGTGCTGCCAGTCGCCCATGGCATCCTCGGCCTGCTGCAATTTCCCACCGGATTCCTCGGAACGTATGGTGAGCGCCTCCTGTTCAGGCTCCACCATGTCCAGCTCTTCCTGGATACCGGCCAGCTTATCCTGGTCCTGTTCCAGTTCCCGGGCCAGTTCGCGCTGGTTCGCCAGGGCCTGATCAAGCTCCGCGGCCATCTGGCGGCTGCGCTCCCTTTGGTGCTCGAGACTTTGTTCAATACGGGCGATATCGGCGCCAGCCTCATAATAACGGGCCTGGGCGCGATTGAAGTGTTCAGTGCGATCCTGGTGGCTGTCTCGCAGGGATTCCAGCGACGTTTCCAGGCTGACCCGCTCGGTCAGATACTTCTCCAGCTCCAGTTCGGTGTTGCGGATTTTACCCCGCCAGGTCTGGAGGTCGTTGTCCAGGGATTGCCAGCGGAGAACCGTCAGCTCGGCCTTTTTCTGGCGCTCTTCCTGCTTGTAGGCCTTGTACTTTTCCGCTGCAGCGGCCTGGCGTTCAAGATGCTGGAGTTGGCGTCCAAGTTCTTCACGCAGATCCGTCAGGCGCTCCAGATTCTCCTGGGTCCTGCGGATCCGGTTTTCCGTTTCCCGACGACGCTCCTTGTACTTGGAGATGCCGGCGGCTTCCTCAATGTAGATCCGGAGCTCTTCGGGCTTTGCCTCAATCAGCCGGGAAATCATGCCTTGCTCAATGATGGCGTAACTGCGGGGCCCGAGACCGGTACCGAGGAACAGGTCAGTGATGTCCCGGCGCCGACACCTGGAACCGTTCAGAAAATATTCGGACTGACCTTCACGGGACACCCGGCGGCGAACTGAAATTTCGTTGAACCGGACAAATTCACCGGGGGCGGAGCCGTCGCTGTTATCAAACACCAGTTCGATCGACGCCTGACCCACCGGTTTCCGGGCGTTTGAACCATTGAAGATCACGTCGGTCATTGACTCGCCACGAAGGTATTTCGCGGAACTCTCGCCCATCACCCAACGGACCGCGTCAATAATGTTGGATTTACCGCACCCGTTAGGCCCGACAACGGCGGTCATATTCGATGGAAACGGCACTGTCGTCGGATCGACAAACGATTTGAAGCCGGACAGTTTGATGGACCTCAGACGCATATCAGACGCTCTCCTCCTGCCGGAGAATCGTCAACACCTGCTGCCGCTGGTGTTCCCCGAAAGCCTCGATAACTGCCAGCAGGCGCTCGGCATCGTCGCGCACTGCTGCGTCTGCCAGTTGCCGGAAGAAGGTCGCCGTTTCCCCGATTTCATCCCGGAAATGCTCAAGTGCCACGAAATAGGTGCGACTGACAGCGGGGCGGAAATTCTCGAGGGTTTCCTCAAGAAACGGGTTCTCAACCAGACCATAGGCATAGCGCAGCACGCCGAAGCCGGCGTCAATCACCTGCTCGGCCGCGTCTGCTCTGGTGGTATTCAGGGCGTCAATTACCGCCTGCAGTTCACGCACCTGCCCCATTACCCCGCCAAGCTCCTTACCGGACCAGCGCTCCAGGACCTTGCGCCCGAGCATACACAACAAATCAATGTAGATATCATACAGGCTGTTAACGCTTTCGGGAGTCAGGCTTGAGACCACCGCTCCCCGGCGGGGAAAGATCTCTATCAGGTGGCGTCTTTCGAGAATGAGCAACGCCTCGCGGACCGAACCACGACTGACGTTCAGGTCCCCCGCCACTTTCAGTTCCTGAATGCGTTCTCCGGGTTTGAGATCTCGCGTGATAATCCGCTGCCCAAGGTGCTGGGCAATTTGTTCGGATAGACTTTCCGGGGCCTGAAACCTCATAAAGTTGGTCGCTCACTTCTGCAGACAGCTCAATTACAAGCGCAGGAGTTTACCACACGCACTATTGAGCCCCATCCCCTTCTCTGACATTTCGCTAAGGCGCTGAAGGATCGGCGGCAAAACGCTGCCGTTTTTTTGACGATCACATGCGCATCAGACCTCACTACCTGAATTCCATCCTTGAATACACTCATTACTAACTGTTTTTATTCGTTTTTAATCCTTCAGGAATGGTTTCTGCTAAAAATAAAAATTAGAACACTGTAAACTTCTGCGACAGAGTGAGCCGTAGTGAAAAACATACCATCAATCCACAAGTCCAGCTCCCATTCTCAGCCTCAGAAACTGGCTGCGCTGCGCCAGGCTCATCAGGATTGGACGAATGCCCCGGATGTCCTCACCAGGCTGACCCGTCGCCTCTCTACCACGCTTTCCCTGGAGCAGCAGCTTGCAATCCTGGGCGACGAGCTGGGCGCGATTGTGCCCTTCGACACGCTCAATTACCGTCACAGAATCGGAAACCAGGATTTCGTCTATGCCACCGGCATGGGCGGTCCTCACCGTTGCGAATACCGGTTGGGGCTTGAGGGAACGAATTACGGAACCCTGGTATTGCACCGCCGGCAGAGGTTCTCCGAACAGGAGCTTGAGGGTGTCGAGATGATTCTCAGTGCCGCCATCTGCCCGATTCGGAATGCCTGCCAGTACATTGCCATAGAACAGGCATCCCTGACTGACTCACTGACCGGCATCCCCAACAAGCGTGCAATGGACGACGCCTTGCATCGTGCCAGCCTGTTATCCGAACGGCATAGTGAGCCCTACTCACTCATCCTGTGCGATCTGGACCATTTCAAGGCCGTCAACGACACCCACGGGCATGTTGTCGGCGACCATCTTCTCCAGATTACTGCCGCTGAACTTGAAAAGGCCGTGCGAACCTCCGACAGCGTCTACCGGTTTGGCGGCGAGGAGTTTGCCATTCTCCTGCCCCACACGGCCGAGCAGAACGCCAAAGACGTGGCCGAACGGGTTCGCAAGGCCATTGCGGCGATTCGGATTGACGGAGGCGAAAAAGAAATCCGGGTAACAACCAGTTGCGGAGTGGCCACCTTCCTGCCCAAAGAATCGCCCCTGGAGTGGCTGGCGCGGGCTGATGAGGCCCTTTACCGCGCCAAACACCAGGGCCGGAACTGCACCCGGGTGTTTGCCACCATTTCCTGAGGCTCAGCGACGGGGCGTTTTGCTCCGAGGCTGATCGGATTTTGAGGCTCGGCCGGCAGGGTTGGCTGGCCTGGTATCACTGACCGCCCATTTGTTGCCTGGCGTCTTCTTGCCGGATCGCCCCGGGCTCTTCCGGCGCGAGCGATCATGGGCCGCCTTCTCATCCGGTGTCTTCTGTGGGATATCAACGGTATCGAGCCCGACGCTGCGGCTGAGGGTATCCACGGCCCTCTGGTCGAGTTCCTCCCACTTGCCGACTGTCAGGCGACTGGGCAGGAAAACCGGTCCGTAGCGAACCCGCTTCAGTCGGCTGACCCGAACGCCCTGGGATTCCCAGAGACGACGAACTTCCCGGTTACGACCTTCCAGCAAGGTAACGTGGAACCAGCGATTCATGCCACTGCCACCCGCCGGCGAAAGGTCGCTGAACCTGGCCAGGCCATCTTCGAGCAAAACACCCTGAAGCAGGCGTTCAATCATGGCATCGTCCACTTCCCCGAAGATACGCACCGCGTATTCCCGGTCAACCTGGCTGGAGGGATGCATTAGCCGGTTAGCAAGCTCTCCGTCTGTGGTGAAAAGCACCAGGCCGGTGGTGTTGATGTCGAGCCGGCCGATAGAAATCCAGCGGTGCTCCTTCAGCCTTGGCAGGCGATCAAAGACCGTCGGCCTGCCCTCCGGATCCTTTCGGGTGGTAACTTCGCCTTCGGGCTTGTTATAGATCAGCACGCGACGAAGCACTTCCGAGGCGCCGGAAACCTCCAGGCGTTTGCCGTCAAGTTCAAAACGGTCTTGCACGGTGGCTTTCTGGCCCGGCGCAACGGCCAGGCCGTTTACCGTCAGGCGGCCGGCTGCCATCCAGCCTTCTATTTCCCGGCGTGAACCGATACCCGCCCTGGCAAGCAGCTTCTGGACGCGCTCGGGGCCATCATTGGTAACCTTGTCTTTTGCCTGTTTAGCTGGGTTTTTCGCCGCTCTGGCGGGTTTTTCGGGGCGTTCTGCCGCCATGAAATCAATCCTTAGTCTCTGACTGATACCCGGATGGCATCAGTGAAGTGTCTGACCCGGAGACTCGTCATCGTTCTCCGCGGCGGGCGACTCAAATTCGATCTCCGCCTGTATGTTCTTTTCGATTTCCCGGCCAATTTCTTCGAGATCCCGGACTTCAGACAGAGGCGGCATCTGATCCAGCCCCGTCATATTGAAATAGTCCAGAAACTGCCTGGTGGTCGCGTACATGGCCGGCCGTCCTGGAACATCGCGATGGCCGACAACGCGCACCCACTCTCGCTCAAGCAGGGTACGAATGATATTGCTGCTTACCGTAACACCCCGAATATCTTCAATTTCGCCCCGGGTAACCGGCTGCCGATAGGCGATCAGCGCGAGGGTTTCCAGCAATGCCCGGGAATAACGCTGGGGCTTGTCCTCGAACAGGCGGCCAACCCAGGGCGCATACGCCTGCCGGACCTGAAGACGGTAACCACTGGCCACCTTTTTCAGCTCGAACCCACGGCCTTCGCAGGCATTTTCCAGCAGCACCATGACGTGCTCCATAACCTGCCGGGCCGGCCGCTCCTGTTCAGAAAACAGCTCCCGCAACTGGTCAAGGGACAACGGCTTGCCGGCCGCCAGCAGGGCGGCTTCGGCAATCGCCTGGATTCTCAGCAGATGTTCTTCGTTCATGATGATTATCCGTGTTTCCGTGCTTCCGGCCTTGAACAGGTCGCTAACTGACCGCCCGCGCGCGCACATGAATCGGCCCCAGAACCTCGGCCTGCACAACCTCAATCAATTGCTCTTTCACCAGCTCAAGCGTGGCCAGGAAGGTCACAACAACACCAAGGCGCCCCTCTTCCACGGTGAACAGGCTTTCAAACGTCGCGAAATGGTCACCCTGCAAGGCAGACAGAATGGCGGACATACGCTCGCGGGTCGACAGCCGCTCCCGTTCCACATGGTGGCTGGTAAACAGGTCCGCCCGCCTCAGCACACCCTGCAGGGCGAGCAGCATCTCCCGCAGATCAACATCCGGATGGGGCTGGCTTGAGGGCATGTCTGGCAAAGCCGCGGAGACAGCAAAGGTATCCCGCTCCAGGCGGGGCAAGGCGTCAATATCCTCGGCCGCCTGCTTGAACCGCTCATACTGCTGCAGCCGGCGAATCAGTTCGGCTCTCGGATCGACCTCCTCGTCATCGTCGCTCTCCCGACTGGGGAGAAGCATTCTGGACTTGATCTCTGCCAGGGTTGCTGCCATCACAAGGTATTCTGCCGCCAACTCGAAGCGCATGGCTTCCACGGCGCCGATGTAGTCCATGTACTGCCGGGTAATCTCGCTGACGTCGATATCCAGAATGTTCATGTTCTGGCGGCGGATGAGATAAAGCAGAAGATCCAGGGGGCCCTCAAAGGCCTCGAGGAAAACCGCCAGGGCATCCGGCGGAATATAGAGATCCTTGGGAAGATCCACCACCGGTTTGCCGGAAACCAGGGCAAGAGGTGACTGCTCGGGCACTGTTTCCTGGCTGCCCGGCGTTGCCTGATCAGTGGATTCTTCCGTCATAATCTCTCCCTCCGGACCGGGACTGCCTCAAGCAGCACCGAATCGCCGGCCTGTACGGATTCAGCGGTAATGAACCCCCATGGCCGCCCGGACTTCCTCAAGGGTATCCCGGGCGGCATCACGGGCGTGCTCACGTCCTTCCTGCAGAATCGAATGAACCAGATCCGGATTACCTTCATACTCCCGCGCGCGCTCATGAAGCGGGCGCTGCTCCTCAACAATTGCATCAATCAGTGGCTTCTTGCAGTCCAGGCAACCAATGCCCGCACTTCGACAGCCTTTCTGGACCCATTCCTGGGTGTCAGCGTCGGAATAGATCTTGTGCATACCCCAAACCGGGCATTTTTCGGGCTCGCCCGGATCGGTACGACGGACCCGCTGGGGGTCGGTCTGCATGGTGCGGATCTTCCGGGCAACACTGTCTGGCTCTTCGCGCAGGCCGATGTAGTTGTTGTAGGACTTGGACATTTTCTGGCCATCCAGCCCCGGCAACCTGGACTCGGGCGTCAGCAGTGGCTGGGGCTCTGGCAGAATCACCTTGCCACCACCCTCGATGTAGCCGTACAGGCGCTCGCGATCACCCAGGGAGATATTCTGCTGCTCCTTGAGCAGTGCCCGGGCGGTTTCCAGGGCTTCCATATCGCCCTCTTCCTGATAGCGCTTCTTGAGGGTGCGATACAGCTTGGCGTTTTTCTTGCCCATCTTCACGATGGCGCCCTCCGCCTGCTCCTCAAACCCCGGTTCCCGACCGTAGATATGGTTGAAGCGACGGGCAATTTCCCGGGTAATCTCGACATGGGACACCTGATCAGCACCCACCGGCACCTTGCCTGCCCGGTACACCAGGATATCGGCGCTTTGCAGCAGTGGATAACCCAGGAAACCGTAGGTCGCCAGATCCTTTTCCCGCAATTTTTCCTGCTGGTCCTTGAAGGTCGGGACGCGCTCCAGCCAGCCAAGAGGCGTGATCATGGACAACAGCAGATGCAATTCGGCATGCTCGGGCACCTGGGACTGGATAAATAGGGTGGAGGAGCCAGGGTTCACCCCTGCCGCAAGCCAGTCGATAACCATGTCCCAGACGCTCTGCTCGATTCCCGAGGGGTCGTCGTAGTTCGTGGTCAGCGCGTGCCAGTCCGCTACGAAAAAGAAGCATTCGAATTCGTGCTGGAGTTTCACCCAGTTTTTCAGCACACCGTGATAGTGGCCAAGGTGAAGCTTGCCGGTCGGACGCATGCCGGACAAAATCCTTTGCTGGGAATCTACAGAACTCAAAGCACGAACTCCTTGTTTGGTATCGGAACCGCCATCATAGTTCAGGCGACCCGGCATTATAAATAAAAACCCCCCGCTCTGCAGCGCAGAAACGGGGGGTTTACCGAAAGAAGGCCGGCTCAGCTTACCAGCCAGTGATTTCCTTCAGGGCCTGGCCGATCTCGGCCAGACTGCGGACGGTGCGCACACCGGCGTCTTCCAGGGCCGCAAACTTCTCGTCTGCCGTGCCCTTGCCACCGGAAATGATGGCGCCGGCGTGCCCCATACGCTTGCCCGGAGGCGCAGTGACACCGGCGATGTAGGAAACCACCGGCTTGGTGACGTTCTGCTTGATATAGGCCGCGGCTTCCTCCTCGGCGGTACCACCGATCTCGCCGATCATCACAATGGCTTCGGTTTCAGGATCTTCCTGAAGCAGGGCCAGGATGTCGATGAAGTTGGAGCCGGGAATTGGGTCACCACCGATTCCGATACAGGTAGACTGGCCGTAACCGAAGTCCGTGGTCTGCTTGACCGCCTCGTAAGTCAGGGTGCCTGAACGGGACACGATACCCACCTTGCCCTTCTTGTGGATGTGGCCAGGCATGATGCCGATCTTGCACTCGTCCGGAGTGATCACACCCGGGCAGTTGGGACCGATCATGCGAACGCCCTTGCGATCCACGTATTCCTTGGCGTACAGCATATCGATGGTCGGGATACCTTCAGTAATACAAACGATCAGCTGAATGCCGGCATCCGCCGCTTCGATGATGGCATCTTTACAGAACGGCGCCGGAACGTAGATAACGGTGGCTTCGGCACCGGTTGCCTCAACGGCGTCACGCACGGTGTTGAAAACCGGCAGTCCCAGATGCTCGGTGCCGCCCTTGCCGGGGCTCACACCGCCAACCATCTTGGTGCCGTAGGCAATCGCCTGCTCTGAGTGAAAGGTGCCCTGTGCGCCGGTAAAGCCCTGACAGATAACCTTGGTGTCTTTGTTGATCAGGATGCTCATTATTTACCCCCTGCGGCTTTAACGACTTGTTCTGCCGCATTCGACAGACTGGTGGCGGCAATGATATTCAGGCCACTTTCGGCGAGTACCTTGATGCCTACTTCGGCGTTATTGCCTTCGAGGCGAACCACCACAGGAACCTTCACACCCACTTCCTTGACGGCACCGATAATGCCCTCTGCGATCATGTCGCAGCGAACGATACCACCGAAGATGTTGACCAGAACCGCCTGGACATTGTCGTCAGACAGGATGATCTTAAACGCCTCGGAAACGCGCTCCTTGGTCGCACCGCCCCCGACATCCAGGAAGTTGGCAGGCTGGCCACCGGACAGTTTGATGATGTCCATGGTACCCATGGCGAGGCCAGCACCATTAACCATACAACCGATGTTGCCTTCCAGGGCCACGTAGTTGAGCTCCCACTTGGCGGCTTCCGCTTCCCGGGAGTCTTCCTGGGAGGGATCGTGCATCTCGTGGATCTTCTTCTGGCGGTACAGCGCGTTACCGTCAACACCAACCTTGGCGTCCAGGCAGTGCAGATCACCGGCCGGCGTGATCACCAGCGGGTTGATCTCGACCAGTGCCAGATCGCACTCTTCGAACAGCTTGGCCAGGCCAATGAAGATCCTGGTGAACTGTCCGATCTGCTTGCCTTCGAGACCCAGCTTGAACGCCAACTCGCGGCCTTGGTATGGCTGCGCGCCGACCAGCGGATCGATTTCCGCTTTCAGGATCTTCTCCGGGGTTTCCTCGGCAACCTTCTCGATCTCGACACCGCCTTCGGTGGAGGCCATGAACACGATACGACGGGTACCACGGTCGACTACTGCGCCCAGGTACAACTCCTGGTCGATGTCGGTGAGGGATTCAACCAGGATTTTGCTGACCGGCTGGCCGTTCTCGTCTGTCTGGTAGGTTACCAGTTTCTGGCCCAGCCACTTCTCGGCAAACTCACGGATCTCGTCTTTGCTCTTGACCAGCTTGACACCGCCAGCCTTACCACGGCCACCTGCGTGAACCTGAGCTTTGACCACCCATGCGTCACCGCCGATTTCACCGGCTGCGTCGACTGCTTCCTTTGGGGTATCACAGGCAATGCCTTTGGATACTGGCAGGCCATATTCAGCGAAAAGCTGCTTGCCCTGATATTCATGCAAATTCATAGTTAATGTCCCGAATTAAAAAATTCCTGGTTTGCGTT
>PAKW01000063.1 GCA_002707215.1 Halomonas sp. | reverse complement strand
CGTTCCCTGGATTTCCACCCGCTCCCAGCCGATCTGTACCAGGAACTCCATTCCCGCCCGTTCCAGGTGCTGCCTTCACGCGCCCGGGTTACCCAGATCGCCCTGCTGACCACCCCGGCCCAGCGGCAAAGCCAGTTCCGCCACCTGCAGAACCTGCACCGGTTACTGGGCGAACACTGGCCGGAACAGGAAGTCAGTTGCTACGAACAGGATTTCGGCCCGCTGCGCATCCGCCGGGAAGTGCACATGGAGTTCACCACCTACACCTTCACCAACCTGCGGGACTCCGATGCCGATCCGTTTGCCGAAACCGGCATCAGCCTGCTGCCGGACGGCTGGCTGAACGAACTCGAAGGCACCGTGGTAGGGGCCTTCCATGTGGAAGTACGGCCATCGTCTGAAAGCGCCCGCAACGAGCTGGCGTTCATGCGCAAACACTTTGGAGGCATGCGCCTGGTGGGCAGCAGTCCGCAGGAAGGGGCGGCGCGGATTCTGGGCACCTTCCAGTTGCACAGCGACCAGTTCGGGCGGTTTATGGTGCTTAACCACAGCATGTCAGACAGCCAACTGGGCCGGTTGGTGCAGCGCCTGATGGAGATCGAAACCTACCGGCTGATGTCGCTGCTGGCCCTGCCCCTGGCCCGGGAAATCACCCCGGCCCTGAACGATATGGACCAGCAACTGGTGAACATCACCCAGTCACTGGCCAATAACGAAACCCTGGACGAACAAAGCATCCTGGCGGAGCTGACCAACATTGCCTCGCGCATTGAAGCGTTCCGGGCCCATTCCACCTTCCGCTTTTCCGCAACCCGGGCCTACCACCGTCTGGTACTGACCCGGCTGGAAGAGCTGCGGGAAGACGAAGTCTCAGGCCACCTGACCCTGACCGAGTTCATGACCCGGCGCCTCACTCCTGCAGTAAAAACCTGTGAGGCCGTGGGCGAACGGCTGGAAGACCTGTCGCGCCGGGTAGACCGGGCCTCGGACATGATGCGCACCCGGGTGGAACTGGCCATTCAAAGCCAGAACCAGCAACTGCTCAGCTCCATGGACCGGCGCTCGCGCATCCAGCTGATGATGCAGCACACCGTGGAAGGCTTCTCGGTGGTGGCCATTTCCTACTACCTGATCGGCCTGCTGAAGCTGGCACTGGACACCCTGCGCGAGGCCGGCGTGGCGTTCAACCACTCACTGGTGTTGGGCGTTGCCATTCCGGTGGTGATGGTACTGGTATTTATCGGTATCCGGATGATTCACCACCGGTTTATCAAGATGGCTCGCCGGCAATAGCTCGCCTCAGCTGAACCCTGGATCCCCGGCAAATTCACGGAAGAACTGCTGGGCCGTCCGGCCGTTGCGCACCCCCTTGCCGGTCGCAAATCGCACCGCTTCGATATGCAGCTGCTGCCTGTCTGCCACCTGCGGGAACAGGGCATCAACCGCCTGCAGGTATACATCCTGGGAGAACGGATAGAACGACAGCTGCAGGCCAAACCGGTCGGCCAGCGAGACCTGCTCTTCGATGGCTTCGGCCGGGTGCAACTCGCCATCACGGACCTCGCTTTTCAGGTTGTCGCTCATAAACTCCGGCATCAGGTGCCTGCGATTGGACGTGGCATATACCCGCACATTTTCCGGTGGCAACTCCAGTGAGCCTTCCAGCACACTCTTGAGGGCTTTATACCCAGACTCCCCCACATCAAACGACAGGTCATCGCAGAAAATCACAAACCGGAAGGGCAGGTCGCAGATGTCATCGACAATTTCCGGCAGGTTTACCAGGTCGTCTTTGTCGACCTCGATCATCCGCAGCCCCTGATCCCGGTAACGGTTGAGCAAGGCCTTGATCAACGAGGATTTGCCGGTGCCCCTGGAACCCCAGAGCAACGCATTATTGGACGGTTCACCCGCCAGAAAACGCTCAGTATTGCGGGCCAGCGCCCGTTTTTGCCGGTCGATGCCCGTGAGGTCATCCCAGCGCACCGGATCCAGCCTGCGAATGGCCCGCAATCCGGACCGGTGACGCCGCCAAACCGCGGCCGGAGTCTCCTGCCAGTTCACCCGGGTGTCTGCCATCAAACCTGCTCCCCTGATTATGCTTATAACCAAATACTTCAACCGAAGCCCTTGTCAGACATAGCCATATAACACTGTCTGGAGTTAGGATCTACAACCAGACCAAGGATTCGTGATTACAGGAGCAGAGCATGGCACGCATCTATAACGACAACTCGCTTTCCATTGGCAACACGCCGCTGGTGAGGCTTAACCGGGTCAACGATGGTGCCACCATCTGGGCCAAGATTGAGGGCCGCAACCCGGCTTACTCGGTCAAGTGCCGTATCGGCTCAGCAATGATCTGGGATGCCGAGAAACGCGGCGTTCTCAAGCCGGGCATGACCATTGTCGAGCCCACCAGCGGCAACACCGGCATTGCCCTGGCCTACGTCGCCGCAGCCCGCGGCTACAAACTGGTACTGACCATGCCGTCCTCCATGAGCCTGGAGCGCCGCAAGGTACTGAAAGCCCTGGGCGCAGAACTGGTGCTGACCGAGCCGGCCAAGGGCATGCCCGGTGCCATCGCCAGGGCCGAAGAGATTGTCGCGACCGATCCGGACAACCACTTCCTGCCCCAGCAATTCAACAACCCGGCCAACCCGCGCATTCACGAAGACACGACCGGCCCGGAAATCTGGAACGACACCGATGGCGAAGTCGACATTTTTGTCTCCGGCGTAGGTACCGGTGGCACGCTGACCGGTGTGTCCCGCTACATCAAAAATACCAAGGGCAAGGCGATCACCACAGTAGCCGTGGAGCCGGCAGATTCACCTGTGATTGGCCAGGCAATGCGGGGCGAGGAATTGAAGCCGTCGCCCCATAAAATTCAGGGCCTGGGGGCCGGTTTCATTCCCGGCAACCTGGAGCTGGACCTGGTAGATCAGGTAGAAGCAGTAACCAACGAAGACGCCATGGCCATGGCGCACCGGTTAATGCGCGAAGAGGGGATTCTCTGTGGCATCTCCTGTGGCGCCGCTGTTGCCGCGGCGGTTCGGGTAAGCAAACAGCCGGAGCATCAGGGCAAGAACATTGTGGTCATCCTGCCGGATTCCGCTGAGCGCTACCTGTCTACAGCACTGTTTGCTGACACCTTTGGTGAGCAGGAAAACCAGCAGTAATCCAGGTTCCTTAAACGCAAAAAGCGCAGCCTCGCCGGGCTGCGCTTTTTGGTTTCAGGCGGCTCAAAACTGGAACTTCAGGCCCACCCGGCCAGTATCGAAGTCCGGGCCGTCATTGGTCACCTGGCCGTTGAAGTCGTCTTCATCGATATCCACGTTGTAGCGGTTGTATTCGGCGAACGCTGTCAGCTGCTCGGTCACCCGGAAATCCACACCGGCACCGACATACGGGTTTACTTCATCGTAGGTTTCACTTTCATCGAAAGCGTCTACATCAAACGCCGAGGCAAAGGCACCTGCCTTGGCATACACACCGAAACTGTTGGTCAGCGGCAGGCGGCCAATGGCACTCAAACCGACCCCTTTAAGCTTGCCCTCTACCTCGTCATCACCGAAGTTGCCGAAATCGATGTACTCGGCCTCCAGGGCGAAGAATTCGTTGAACTGGTAACCCAAGGCAGCACCCAGCAAGTCGTTCTCATCCTCGAACTCGCCACCGTGGGACTTGTAGCCCCCGTAGCTACCGCTGATGTAGGGGCCGGATTGATCACGGCTGACGCTGTCCTGCGCCCAGACGGCCGGGGCGGTGAATACAGCAGCACTCAGAACGGTGGCACACGCAAAACTGGCTTTGTAGCTCATAACGCGTTTTCCTCTGTGGTCAGGTTTCCATTCGTCGAAACGAACAACCGGGACGACTCGTTCCCGATTGCGTGAACCTACCCTACCGGGGAAATTTCGCGTTTTGGGTTAAAACCGTACTAAGAATTATTCACATTCAGGTCATGTTTCCGGACATGACCCGCAGCGGCCCTGGCGGCCAGTCCGGCGGCTGCCCGCCCGGCCAGCGACAAGCCGGTATAGCTCAGGCGGGATATTTCGTGGTGGCAGACACGCACGATGCGACTGCTGTGCCGGGTTGCGGGAATGGCTTCCAGCACCCGAAAGCTCTCATCCGCCACCGAAAGGTGAATCCGTTGCAGCTTGACCGCTCCGTGTTGCACGCCATGGGCCAGCAGGTCTGCCACGCCGAGCCACCAATGGGCATTGCTATGGGTTGGTTTCATACCAGCCACTCCTCAAGTTGCCGTGCTACGGCTGAATGATGGGCCAGGCGGATGTGATCCACCCCCGGAAAATTCGCTGTGCCGGTCAGCTGCCAGCCCGGCTGCCTGGCACCCCGGGCGCTGGCCTCATGCACCAGCGCATCGCCAAACAAGGCATTCACCAGGTGCTCTTCACCCCTGGCCAGCAGGCCGCTGATCACATAATGCCGGGCGCCGGCTAACAGCGGCTGGTGCGCCGTGCCCGGTTCAAACACCTCGCCCCGGGACAGGTTGCGGATGCCTTCACTGCGCAGGTCGATCACCTCGCCCACCACCTTCAGGTAATCCCGGGGCACCCGGTTGAGCCAGCCGGCGGCCTTGTGGGCACCGACTGCCAGCCAGGAACCGTCGTGGGGCGAGCCGATGTACACGCAGTCCGGGTTCAGCCGGACCCAGCTATCATCATTTTCCGCCCCGTAATGACAGGCACTGCGAATCAGCAGGCCGCCCATACTGTGGCCAAGCAGGACAAGGCGTGTTACCGGTACCGGCCAGTTGCTGACCAGCCGCTCCAGCAGCGCGGCCAGGTCCTGGCCATTGCGATAGATGGGACGGCCGGAATTGAAACGGAGCTTGAGTGCCGAGGCATTCCCTAACCGTTCAGCCAGCCGGGAGCCATAGTGCTCGCCTGGCTGGCCCGGAAAATCCCATACTGATTCCAGCTCCATTAAGCCATGGATGGACAGGCACAGCACACTGCCGGGCGCAGCGGGCCGGGGGTTCAGAAGATCCAGCGGCTCGCCGTCGGCAAACACCGTCATCGGCACCGCCAGTGCGTTGCCCCGGGGCTCCAGCCAGTCACCCAGAAAGCCGCTGGCGATGGCTGAAATGTGTTGCTGGACTCGCCCAGCGGAAGGAACAGACACCATGGTTATCTCCCGTGTATCCTTCCAGTGTACGCCCTTGGCGGTGCTTTGCACTGGCCATTTTCGGGCCAGAATGCGGCCCCGGGGCAAACCGGAGTGCCGTGGCTCAACGTTTGTTAATCTGCCCGAAAGGGCGACAGGCACCTGATCCTGCTAGTCTTTGTGCCCGTATCACCCAAACCGGCCGTGCGCGCCTGTTGTCCACTGAGCAGCCAGAGGAAGTAGCCTATGCGATTTGCCATCATCGCCCTGACCAGCCTGTTGTTCTCAGCCAGCCCGGCCCTTGCCGAGCCCCAACCAGAAAGCTCTGCCGAACCGGAAGTGCTCGGTTTCATTGAATGGGTGGTGATGGGCGAAACCGGCATCCGGCTGAAAGCGCGCCTGGACACAGGCGCCAAGACCTCGTCGCTGCATGCAGTGAACGTGGAATCTTTCGAGAAAGACAACGAGGAATGGGTGCGCTTCCAGCTCCCGCTGGGCGATCATGAAGACCAGCCCAGCGAAGGTGAGCTGGAACACGACGAAGTCATCCTGGAATTCGAGCGGCCGGTTTACCGCACGGTGCTGATCAAGCGCAAAGGTGCGCCCTCCCAGCGCCGGCATGTGGTGAAAATGGAATTCTGTATCGCCGGCAAGATGCACGAAACCCAGTTTTCCCTCACCGACCGGGGCAGGTTCGCCTACCCGGTACTGCTGGGCCGCCGGTTTATGCGGGATGACAACATCCTGACCGATTCCGCCAGAAGCTTTGTTGCCGAACAGGAATGTGAATACAGCACACTGGAAGAGCTCGCCGAGAGCAGCAAGGCGGTAGGGCCCTAATCGGGGCTCACCTCCGGCTCATCATTTCGCACGCGCAGAAAGCTGGCAAACCTGGGCAAGCCGGTGGCCGTGAAGCCCCGGTAGCGGAAGGTGATCACCGTGCCAACAGTCGGCGGATTGTGTCGCTCAACATCACTGAATCCGGTGCCAATACGAAAGCGGCGGCCATTGGCCAACTCCACTTCCAGCGATCCCATCAGCCCCTTGTACTTGCCCTTACCTTGCAGGTGACCAACCACCGTAGCTTCGGCGTCGTCGTGGGTTTTCACTTTCAGCAGATCATCTGAACGGCCGGCCTGGTACCGGCTGTTTCTGCGCTTGAGCATCAGGCCTTCCGCACCGGCAGCCACGACCTGTTCAAGCTCTGCCACCAGTTCAGGATGGCTGGCAACCGGGCGCTGCACCACCAGGGCCAGATACGGTGAACCAGAACCTTCAACCAGCTGCTTCAACTGGCGATAACGCTGCTCGAACACCTTTTCAGGAACAGGCAGGTCAAACACGTGAAACCTCACCTGACGCCATTCCTCGTCCACCGGCTGCCCCTTGCGCACCACCCCGGACAACTCGGCAAAGCGCCCGCGACCGTTCCAGAGTTCACCGTCCAGCGGATGTGACGGAAACTGCGCCGTAAACCAGTCCGGCGCCGCATACACATGCCCTCCCCGGGACCAGAGCTTCTCGCCATCCCAATAAGCCCGGACACCGTCCAGCTTTTCACTGACCCAGTAATCCTCGAGGTTTACGCTTGGGTGATAGACATTCGCCAGGGGAATGGCCGGAGGCCCCGCATAGGCCTGAGGCGGATAAGTGGCAAGTAACGAAAGAAAAAGCAGGCTGAGTGCCAGGGCTGCTGCCCTGGCACTGCCGGTCGTGAAGAGTGGCATGTTCCTTTGCCCTTTTTACATCCTGTTGAAGGTATTCCGAAAAACTCTTTGCTCAGGCCGTTACGTACTTCAGCAGCTCAACCACCTGCTCCGGCGTTTGTGCCCAAGCCATGGCAGCTGCATCTACTTCCTTGAGCGGGTGCACGATATCTTCATCATGCAGCGTGATGTATGGCGTGCCCATGGCGGCACAGTAGCCGGCGTCGAAGGCCGCGTTCCACTGCTTGTACTTGTCGCCAAAGCGGATAACCGCCAGGTCGCACTGTTCAATCAGGGTTTTGGTGCGGATGGCGTTCACCTTGGAAGACTGGTGATCACGCCAGAAGTTGCTCTCCGGCTTGCCCAGGAAATCGCCCGCAGCGTCGCTGGATTCGTGGTCGGTATTGGCAGAGGTGAACTCAACCGGCAGGCCGGCCGCCTCGGCACCCGCAGCAATCTGCTCACGCCAGTCGGTGTGGATTTCGCCGGAAAGGTATACGGTCCAGATCATTTTGGGCTCCTTAAGCTGAATTAAAGCCGGCCAGTCTAACCTACCGGCCGGCTATAATGTAGGTATCAGCCCGCGACGGAAGCCTCATGCTCACGAATCATGGTGTAAAGCTGATCCTTCAGGTGCAGGCGTTTTTTCTTCTGCTCTTCCAGATACTCGTCTGATGTGTTCTCAACACCGGTTTCGATGCGGTGAACCTCGTGGTCGAGATCATGGTACTCGTCAAACAGCTTGGCAAAGTGGCTGTTGCTGGTTTTCAGTTGGTGAATGGCTTCCTTGGACTCGGGAAGCTCGTGCAACAGATCATGCTTTTCGATGGTCATTCCTGGTGTTCTCCTGAGTTTTGTTGGTGCCTGAATTCACTGTATGCCTATGGCTTGAGAGCGCTCTTGATCAACGTCAACCCGATGGCCATCAACCATGACTCACGGCCCTTTGTTACCACTTGTTGTTGTGCAGTTTGTGTCGATTGTCCTGCTTGAACCGCTCGTATTCCTGCTTGCTCATATCCCGCCAGTAACGGGGATTACGACCGGCTTTGTTGTCATGGCGAACCGAGCCCCCAGCAGCCCATCACTGAGGAAATCCTAAAAACGCCATATATGGAACTCATCATGCCAGCATGGCCCCTTGCGGCTGATCAGGCAGCGGCAAACCCCTCCCCTGGATATGGGCGTCCAGAATACAGGCCTGGTGGAAGTTCGTCGCCCTCAAACGCTCCCGATACGTCTGTTCGTGATGTTTACGCCAGGATTCGGGTGAAATATTTCGCCACTTGAACGGATCACGCCCAGTGCGCTGGTCCCATTCCGCCGTAACCGGATCACCGTGCCGGAACGGCTCGAAAATAGGCACGTCCGGCAAAGGCCCCGACACATCCATGAATTGCTGGATCATTTCCCAATAGGCATAAACCTCCTTTTGATCCATCGCGTCCGTCAGCAACCCGTTCATCCACAGTTGATGCTTGCTGTAACGATGCTGTAGAAGAAGATTGAAATACCGACCACCACGTCCTGAAGGGCTGTGAACCAGATAGGCATCGAACTCAATGAAGGGCGCCTCGAAAACCGCCTTTCCTTTTTTTATGCGAACCAGACCTTCCCGGCGATACAGACCCGTGGGGTTGGCACGTTGGCGCTTATGGGTTAAACGGACCAACAAGATGCGGCCGTACTTACCACCAAAATAACCCACCGCCAAAATTGCATACGGAATCTCAAATGTGTGATAAATCTTAGCAACACCTTGCAATGTAGGATCAGTGAAGAGCGCAGTTAATACCAGAATGAATAGAGGAAACAGAGATATAAAAAAGCCAACCGCCATCGTCATATACAGAATGTAGAGAAAGCCCTGGAGCCCACTAAGAAAACCCTTACTAACGCCGAAAACAGACTCTCCCCAGGGATATCCACCCTCAGCATCACAGCTTTCCCCATACATCCGTGCGTAAGCCAGCTGTGCCTCCATCGTGTTCGGCACAACCGGGTTTTGGGCGCGCCCCCAAGGCAAGCGCTGAAATGCCTTATCCATGTCTGGATGGCCGCCCGCTGACAACTCCGGTATCGCATCAGAACGATAGGCAGTATCTCGATAAACATCGGTCATAAATGGTCAACTCGTGATGGTAAGCCTGCGCCATCACACAATGGCCGCCTCGGCCAGATTCGGAACGCTTTTCTCCATCCGATCTTCCAGTGTCGACCATGGGAATTCCCGAATAGCCTTCAGGTGGGCCGGATAACCTTCGTTTTCCCACCACTTCAGATCCAGAGTTGCCCAATAGTCCGCCGGTCTTCCCCGCTTGCCTGCCGCATCGTACTCGGCTGTCGCGGGGTCCAGGTGACGGTATTTTTCCAACGCCGGAACGTCGGGCAAGGGCTGGCTAACGTCCATATACCGCTGCAGTTCATCCCAGTGCGCATACAGCTCCACTTTGTGGACATCCGCCACCTGCGCGACGGTCGTTTGCCAGCCGGTATAACGATGGCGCAGGAGCAGCTTGTAGCTGACAGGGCCCTTCGGATTCACATGAAATGATATATAGGGATCAAACTCGATAAACGGTGCTTCGAAGGTTTCTTCGCGCCATGTGCGAAACTTCACCATGCCAGTGGGGCGGAAAAAGCCACAGCCCAGATCCTTAACGATGAATCCGGGATTGCGTTCCAGAAACCAGGTGAAGGGGTAGCGGAAGAATAAGTGAAGACCGACCAAGGCCAGAAACACAAACGAAAACTCGCCAAACTTTATGTAAGCGACAATTTCAGCAAAAGCGAAGGCGATGAAGAATACTTTCATTACTCCGTAGTCTGCTAAACCACCAGCGAGCATAAGTATCAATTGCCAACGGCTTTTGACGAAATCAGAAGGCTGCTGTCGATGCGTCCATTTAGGCCCCGCCCAGCCAACCCCGCCCGCCTCGAGTTTCTTTTGGTAGTTCTTCACATACTGAGGACGGATATGCATATCGAGACAAGCATAGTCCCCCCACGGCAGACGTTCTATGAAATCCTCTGCCTCAAGAGACTTAGCAAATCCGCTAATATCTTTCAGAGGGGCCTGATCAGGGATGGCGTCCCGCTGAAAAGCGCCCGGTGCATAAATCGTTGTTGCTTCGTTAGCGGCTTGCATATCGCTTGATGTCCAAATTGGTGAGCTGCTCAGTGATTTGTCGGGTATCGTAAACTTGCTTGTGGCGATCCCAAACTTTGACCTGAAAGCTCAACTCCAAACTCTTTACTTTGTAATCCGTAACCACGTACTCGTTGTGGCTTTTATCCGGACTCATTTCAGGAAGTTGTGCTTCAGCTACGACAAAATGAAGGGTATGACTGTCATCGAGACGGTAATCGACATGATAGGCCGCCAACCCGGTGGCGCACCTGGAATACGGTGAAAAACGAAGATTCATGAAGCGTACTGCAGCTTCTCTGCCATCACATTGCGGCGCTGGGCGGTGTCAATGATGGTGACTTCGGTGAACATCCGGTCCACATGCTTCTTGAAGGTTTCATCGTCCATGTCCCGCCAGTACCGCGGTGGCCGGCCCGTCTTCTGGTCATGCTCCGCCGTGGTCGGATCCAGCGGGCGGTATCGCTCCAGCAGGGGAAGCTCCGGCAGGGGCTTGGTGATATCCATGTAATTCTGGATAAAGTCCCAGTAGGCGTAACACATGGTAGCGCTACCATGGGCGCCAAGGATATCGCCAACGGTGACGTCCAGCTTGCTGTACCGGTGAGACAGCACTAGATCAAACAGAGTGCCGAAACGATCTACCCGAGCGCAGCACCAGGCATCAAATTCGTAGAAGGGTTTTTCGATCACGACCGGAGGCTTTCGGGGCACGAACGGGAGCTTCCGGGAATATTGCCAGACCTTGATCATGCCGGTGCGGCGGTTGAACTCCCATTCGGGGCCTCGGCCGTTTCTGAGAAGCCAATTCGGGAAAAGGCGGAACGCCAGGCCACCGATAATTATCAAAAGCCAGCCGCCAAATAAAAGGCTAACTTCCAACGGAATCAAGCTGTGCAAGAATTTAGGCCAAGTTTCATCTCGCACGCCAAACAGGGGGGACACCAAGATCAAAACGATCAGAACTATCGGAGACACAATATAAGCCCACACCTTTCCCAAAACAGAAATCATGTCGAAAAAACGCGCCTGAAACGCTAACGGTGCGTGCCGGAAGCATTCGTGGCTGTTCTCGACGTATAGCCCGAGTTTGTCAGCCAAGTCTTCCTTTTTCTCCAGCCTTCGCAGTTTTTTGGGTGGATCATCGGACATGAAGGTCGGGGGCACCACCTCACGGGTATTACCCCAGGGCAGTCGCAGACTGGCGGACCGACCCAAACCCGTGCGGTTCAACTCTTCCATCTGATTCTTCTGGGGAGGAATGGCATTGGAGCGGTAAGCATGCGGTCCATAGAAGTTACCCATCTTGGGCGCTGCAGATCCATTGTTCATAAATCCCCAAATCCTTCCGGAGACCCTGAGAAAGTCTCGCTAACCAACATCGAATTCAAAGCTTCAATAATGGTTATTTATTTCAATAATATCTTCTATTTCTCGCGACCACAGGAAACCCTCAATCAGGGATCAATAATTGTTAGCCTTCCCAAAAATCTCCTCAACCTCTTTCGGCCACCTATACTTGAAGGGTGTAAACTTCCACCAAATCATGGTCGGCATGAGCAAGATAACGCTAAAATAATCAAGAATTACTATCCATATTGGTTTATTTCTTACTTCTCTTCTATATGAGTCAAAATTAACAACAGCCAAGTTATCTGCATCCTCTTCAATGACCCCTTCGTTATAATAACGGACAATAAAATTCCATCGTCTGTACATCCGCTCCTCACTAAACCCGGAAGAAATCTTCTTTCGCTGCAGGGGCAGCTTAGGGCGCTTCCCACAAAAGTAATGCTTTTCCCGCATGAACAGGTGGGCGTAGTACTGCCGTTCCCACACAACACCAGAGCCCAGATACTGCCAGTTGTAGGAAAAAGTCACCTCCATTTCCTCCCAGGGAATCCGGTAGAACGTGCCCCGGTGCCCTACGTAGACAACCCCCTCCTTCCGGTCGATCCTGACCGGCAGCGTGAGCGGGAAGAAGATCTCGAACAGGTAGATCGCCACCCAGACCGGCCCAAAAGCCACCAAAACTCCGAGCAATACCTTTGAATAGAACAAGCTAATAATCCAACCTAACGCCAGCACAACTATCATGAACAAATTTATGATACCCAACTGACCTGCTCGAAAAATCGAGAAGGCTGTCCGGGTGTCCATAAACCATTCGTTGATATAGGCGACACAATACTCCATATCTTCCGAGGAACCGGACACCCCCGTCACCTTCAAGGCTGGAGGGCTGGCGAGCCGAGCTCCATGGGTACGGTACAGCTTCTTTTCCAGCTGTTGTTCCAAATCCGTTTCCGGAAAATCACACTTCAAAGGCGAGTCTTTCATCGACACTCAGCTCCTTCACATTGTTTCCGTCCAGAATGAAACGTAACCCGCTTTCACCCGTAACTTTTCGGCCGTCCTTCTCGTACTCGATCAGCAATTCAAGCTGGTCCCACTTGTCGTGGTTGTAGTGAGTAAACCGGTACATAACGCCGTGGGGTGAGGCCTCTATCTCTTTCCTTCTATTAAATAGATCGGTAATTTCGTTCAAATCGTCGGCAGAGAACCAGTTTTTATCCACCTCAAACAGCTTGATCGAGACCTCGCACGTCCCGTCACTGTATCCCGGGAAGTAGATGATAAAACTCGTCACTTCCGACATGATCTGATACTCACCCCGGTTTATATCACCGTGCCGACCGATATGCTCCGTTATCCGCACAATGGGAGAGAAGAGGGTGTAATAAAATGCATCCAGTTCCGCTTCAAAATAGCGTCTGACTTCAGCGCCCTCATCCTGAGAAACAATGGCCCGACTTTCCTCCAGCAGCTCTCCGCTCGGGGGCCTGGACTGCTCATCCCAGTATCTCAACGTGGGCGCGTTGCCCCAGAAGGACAGTGACAGGAAATCCTCGATCCGGGACCGGGCGATATATAGCTGTACCGCCGTGATGACGAAGGACACCGCAACCAGCACCGCGCCTACCACGAGTACAACAGTCACGCCCGCTCCGGTAACTGCACCCACCACCGCCAGGGTCGCCAGGCAAGTGATACCGATACTCAGTCCAATCTGGACCCCGGCCAGGGCCACCATCGCATGATGACCTGTATTCAAGGCCTTGTAGCCTGTCCACCCTTCCAAACCTGTCGCAAGTAAAACACCGACATAGGGAAGGTACTTTACTGTAACTCTCGCCAAACCTGTTGCAAAATGAGAGAACCACTGAACACCTCTCAGCCCACGTACAGCCACCGACACCCTTGCCCCAGTCGCAGACAGCTTTGTCCCCAAGGCTTTAGCGTATTCCTCCCTTATCAACAACCCACTGAGGTTGACCACGCCTTCGCCAATACTCCACAGGCCAGATAGAAAATACCCCCACCGATCGATGACGGACCGGTCGCCCAACATTACATCCTGCTGGGTCTTTTTCAGGCCGGAGAACAGACTTGCCATGTTAACCGCGTGAAAGAAAGTCACCGCCCCAATGAACTTGCCCCGGTTCTGCTTGATGCTATCAACCACTGGGTCCAGCCGGGTATGAAGCCAGCCGAAGGGGTTGTCTTTAAAGTCTGGGGTCAGGTAGAACATGTCGATCAGGGTTCGGTTCAGGTAACTCCGCACCCTGGCATCCGCCATACTGGCGGCCAGTGGGGTCATTGTGTGTTCGGATAGGTTATGGCCCCCACCTTCCAGTGTTCTGCGGTGGACCGCCATGAGCAGGTCCGTCGCTCTATTCAGGGTTATTCCCTGCCGGTGCACTTCAATGCCATAGCGGGCCCGGACCGCCTTGATCCATTTTTTCCACTGCGGCCAAGTTTGAGAGTCTTGCGCCCAGGCCCCCATCTTTGCGGCGGGGGCAGCAAATTCTAGCATCAGGGTGTCGGTGGCGGTACTCACGCGCACATACGCTGGCATGTCGAAGATACTGTCCACGATCTTCAGGCTGCCGTAGTCAAAGCCGGGCAGATCTTTCAGTTTCTGGGTAATTCCGTTGGTGACCGATGCCAGGAACAGTGCGGTTTTTAGCAGGTTGCCGATCGTACTGGCTTCACCTTCCTCCGCAGCCAACCACTTTTCGGCGTCTTCCTTGCCCGTTTCCGCACTGACATAGCCGTCCAGTATATCGGCCAGTTCCTGCTCGACTGCCTCAAATCCCTCCGCGCAGTAACAGTCGTTGAACTCCAGTTTTCTGGCCAACTGGTCGGAGTCAACCCACCGTTTCCAGTCATCGAATACCAAGGCCCTAGCCTGGTCATACTCTTCAAGCTGCTTATAGTAGCCTTCAACGAATGCGTCTTTTTCCCGGGAACGAATTCGTTCTTTCAGTTCCTCGGTAACTTTCTGCTGGCCTTTAGACGAATTTTTCCTGCTGGCCTCGCGGGCGATGAGTGCGTCCACCATTTTGGAGGTGGTGTAGGGATAGGCGTTCTCCTCAGCGTAATTCGTAATCAGGTTTACATAAAGGGCATGCAGCTGACCTAATTCGGAGGTGATGCCGATTTCATCATCAAGAACGATGCTGTATGAAAATTCCGTTTCTTTTTTACACAGCCCCTGCAAATCCGGCTCACTGACGCCTTGTGCAAAATCCGTCAGGCTCCACTCGAAATCTATTGGTCCCTGCCGAAAATCTTCAACCACGCGATTTATAACTTCGGTTTCGCTGATATTTATGCCTTCACGCCTTTCAGTGAGTCCACTCAGGTCGAACGTCTGCATGTGCTCTTCACGGACTTGCGTATCCGTTCGCACAAGTTCCTGTATGCGTACTGACCATCGATGCCGTACGAATTTCAGCAACACCTTACCTTGCGCAGGGTGATGTATAGCAGGCAATGCACTTTGCGCTTCAACATCCGGGAGCAGTACCGAGTTAACGCCGGGCCGCACTTCCATTATCTCGCCTTGCTCGTTGACTCGGTACTCATGCAGAGTCCCGAAAACTTCGGAGTACATGTAGACCCAACCGGGTGTCAATTTTCGAACGCAGTAATGCGTGTTTCCGAGTTCAACGGAAGGCGCATGAAAGTTCGCAGGCAAGGCAACCTCTTCCTGACTGATTGCCCAGCGCACCGGATACAACGCGACGGTTTTAAGCTGCAGCGCGCACATTTGTACGGCTGAATTGATGTCATCAGAACCCTGCAAAAACGCCGAGCTGTTAGCACTTCCCATGAACCAGTCCCTCCGTTGACTTTTTCTCTGCGAATTCTGCAATTCGCGCTATAGCCCTGCCTGGCGCTTCGGAATTTTCTCTCCACAGATTCATCACTTCACTATCCTCGAATGCATGATGCCCGAGCCAGCCAATGGTATTGATATACAAGGCGATATCGCGGGCGCTGTATAGCCCCCGTGCTTTCGCCGCGTTGACTAGCCCGGACACTGCATCCCAATCCTGTTCATCTGCGTCAGATTGTTGAAGCAGGTGAGGGAAGTAGTTCGAAGTGTGAAGCTCGAGTTTCCTGAGCGCTGTCTGCTCCGCCGCCCTTTCCATGGCAACCTGGTGTTGCTCACGAATATTGAACACTTCTGCCTGCTGCACCCTATTGGGTTGATCATTATTAAAATACGCCCACTCACCTGTGCGGCGGTCCTGAATGGCAAACAAGCTGCAAGGCCCCATCAATTGATTCAGATCTTCACCTGATGAATCCGTCATCAACAGATGCCGTGCGATTTCAGGATCATAGAACCGGAAAACAACGGCATCATCCGTGACCAACCGGGCCATAAGCAATCCACGTAGGTGGCCCATGACCTCTTCAAATGGGCAGTCCGCCTGCAAAACGATGGCAGCACCCAGGTGCTTCCAATCCTCGAAGCATTTAAGCGCCAGAGAGCTCTCTATTCCCGCTTCAACCAACCAGGGTGAGATTTCCAACAGATCGGCGAGCTCAGTTCCCCTGTATAGCGCGTCGCATTGAGGCGTTTCTATCTCACGATAAATAACCTGAGCCAAGCCATTCACTTTTGCACCGTCAATAAGAAGAAATGTCTTACTGTCGCCTGGAAGGGTTGCCAGATTACCCATCAGATCGCACCTTGTGATTCTGGTGAGCAGATCTGGCAGATACCCTTACCCTGGTTTGCGGCATTCCTAATGGCGCGTATCTGGTCGGGCTTCGCCATCGGCCTTTGGGGTGTCTCTGAAAAAACGACAGGAGCGACTATTCCACCTTTCTTCTCCACCAACCCTGGCCGCTCCGGCACCTGCACCTTCTGCCCACTGCCTTTGCCATCAGAACCACCGGCGTTCATCTTGATACTCGCGCCACCCAAGGCCACGCCGCTGGGGTCGATCTTTACGAAGCTGCCACCGGCTTTGAGGGTGATTTCGGCTCCTGCTTCGATGACGGTTTTCTGGCCGGCTTTGATATGCAGCTCGGTGCCGGAATCACTGAGCCAGGCGGTGCCGGCTTTGAGGTGCAGGGTGCCGGTGACGTTGAAGCTGTGGTCTTTGCCGGTTTGTTCGCGCTTCTCGCCGTCCACGGTGTGGTGGCTATTGCCTTGGGTGTGGCTGAAGCGGTTGTTCTCCACCGTCAGGTGGCTGTCGTTCTCGATGACTTCGGTGCGGTTGTTTTCCGTCAGCAGGTCCAGGTCTTTCTGGGCGTGCACGTAGATCTGCTCTTCG